>JBBSLT010000052.1:0-14091 GCA_038233555.1 Acidimicrobiales bacterium | reverse complement strand
CCGTCGCCCACGGCCAAGACCACACCGTCCTGGGCGGCCACGAACGGACGAGTGAACGCGGTCTGGAAGTGCACCGGGTAGGACTGCCCGGCGATCTCCATGGTGAGCTCGGAGATGTCCGAAAGGTTCATCGGCTCCCCGAACGTCTCTCCGCCGTCGGTAGAGGCGGCAACGACGACGTGCCGCTGATCCTCCAGCGGGTCACCCTCAGTTGCCGTGGCACGCCAGCTCCGGCTGAAGCCCACGTAGACCGCGTCCTGGTCCCCTGAGGTGTCCACGGCCAGTCCGGTGACCCCGGTGTTCCCCGGCTTGGGGTCGGGCTGGGCCCGGGCATCGGCCACGATCGTCGTCTCCCAGGTCTCGCCCAGGTCGGTCGTACGGGCCAGAACGATGCTGGTCACTCCATCCCCAGCGCCCTCACCCTCGCCGTAGGCCTCCGATGCGTAGTACAGCGTACCGTCACTTCCCCAGTCGACCCGGGGCTGACTCACACCCGAGCTGTTGTTCGTGCAGTAGGGGTAGCCCTCGGCGGCGGGGCGCTCCTCCGAGAAGGTCCAGGTGAGCCCTGCGTCGGTCGAGACCAGCAGGTGACACAAACGGGTTCGCAGGTTGGCCGTCGCCGCCACGATGACCCGGGGGTCGTCCGGATCGGCCACCATGGACGTGGGTCCGGTGTAGCCGCGGGCGGGTGCGGTGTCTTCCTCGGTCATGTGGATGCCGTCAGTCAACCGCTCGATGCTCACCGCCTGGGGACCGAATTCGGCCTTCGGGTAGGCCGTGGACTCCTGGGCCACCGCCACTGCGGAGGACGCTGCCACCATTCCTGCGAGTGAGGCGCCGAACGCAGCGCGACGAAGAACAGAATTCACGAACCCTCCTAGGGAGATGAAGCGGCAGGGAGCCGCAGGAAGAGAACTCAACTCAGGAGCCGGTAGCTACGACGACTCGGCGCCTTGGGCCTGACCCGACGAGGTCCGCCGGGCGGCGATCATGCTTGCCACTCCGGCCAACAGGAGGCCGGCGGCGGCGACTCCCAGCCCGATCAGGATGAAACTGGCGGCGCTCGAGCCTTCGTCCACGGCAAGCACCGTGGTCCGTTGCGCCAGCGTCGGCTCCGCCGGAGGCGAGGAACTGACGTAGATCGGGGCCCGGGCGGGGATCCCGACGTTCATGTCGAAGTGGTCTTGGGTGGCGACCAGGATGTGCTGCCCGGGAGCGACGTCCGCGCCGATCGGGACCTGCAGGGTGAACTGGCTCGTCATGGTGGAGGGCATAGGGGACGGCTCGGTGGCGAGGATCGGCCCGTCCTGCGAGTCGAGGCGGATGTTCACCGGCTCCCCTCGGGCGAAGTCACCACCGAAGACCTCCACCGTCCCACCCGGTTCAACAGTGGCCGGACCAACGACATTGAACTGGACCACGGTGACACACCCCCAGGCGATCCCCGCGGGAATCACCAAGGACAGGGCCGCTGCCACGGTCCCTACAAGCCACTTTCGAGACGAGAACCGCACAGCGGCCCACCCCTTTCCGTTGTTGTCTTCGCCGATTCAATCCACCGCATCGGCCGTGGACGGAGAAGACGTTATCAAAAGGACCGCTGATGTAAGCGCGACAGGGGAACATGGGTGACGAGGCACGGGCGATGTTCACTCGATAGGCCGCCCACGTACCATGTGCTCGTGCTTGCCGGGGTGAATCGTGGCCGGCCCGAGCGGAACCCCGAGGGGAGTCGCAGATGACGAGGAAACTCCTGGCGTGGGTGCTCCAAAGCCGACGGCAGCGCCCCGGTCACCGACCTCGGAGACTCGCTCGAGGTGGAGGTGATCAAGGGCTCGGACAAGATCACGCTGCCCCTCCAGGCCGATGTCGGGACGGGTGGGTCCGGGACACCGGGCGACTACCGGGCACCGCTGACGCCGACTCGCCCCGGCACCTACACCCTGCGCGTCGTCGGCAGCATCCGGGGCCAGGGGGTGGACGAGTCGTTCACGTCGTCGCCGACCACCTTCGACGAGGTCGAGGACGGTGCCAGCATCCAGTTCCCGGCCAAGGACCCTTCGACGGGCCAACTGGCGACTCGCATCGACCGTGAAGTTCCCCGCCTCGACACCCGTACCGCCGCCGTGGAGAGCGCTCTCAGCGAGGCGGGCAACCGGGTGAACAGCGCCCGGACGTTCGCCATCGTGGGGATGTTCGTCGGCGCCCTGGGTCTGCTCACGGCGGCTGGTGCCCTGGTCGCCGCCCGCAGGCGCTCCTTCCCCGGCGGCGGGTCGAAGGTCGAAGGGGGCAAGGATCCAGCGGAGCGGACGAGATCACGTAGTCGGTGACGCGGGTGGTCCCGGACCCGTGACGCGGCGACTCAGGAGGGTGCTTGGCGGCGTGGTGTTCGCCGTGGTCTCGATGGCGTGGGCGGTCGCCCCCGCACATGGCCACGCAGTGCTGACGGCCTCGACTCCGACTGACGGTGCCAGCCTCGAACAGCCGCCGGCACAGGCGCTGCTGACCTTCAATGAGGCGCTCGACCCGGCGCTCTCGGTGGTGCGTGTCCTCGATGCATCCGGCACAGAGAGCGAGGTGGGCGAGACCGAGACGCTTCAGGGGCCGCCGGCGCAGTTGCAGGTGGCCCTGGGCGAACTGGCGCAAGGCACCTACACCATGACGTGGCGGACGACGTCTGCCCTCGACGGCCACACCACCGCAGGATCCGTGGCCTTCGGCGTGGGTGTCTCTGCCGTGCCGGCGGGAACCGCAGGAGCGCAAGCGGTGGACGCCACCTCGGCGCCGACCGTTGCTTCCGTCGCCGGGCGATGGCTGTTCTACGTCGGTGTCGTGCTGATGCTCGGGGCCGCCGTGGTGGGCATGGTCGTGGTGTCGAGCCCGGACGTCATCGCTCGCCGGGCGCTGGGCGCAGCCTGGGTGGCGGCGGCCGGCGGCCTGCTGCTCACCATCACCGACCAGCGTGCGAGCACCGGGACGAGCCTGACCAACCTCCTCTCCTCGTCCACCGGTCAGAAGCTGACGGCGCAGGCCGTCGCCGTAGGGCTCGCCGGCGTGGCGGTCGTCTGGGCCTGTCTGCGCCCGAGCCGGTTGTCGCTGGCGGTCGTGGGCGTCGGTGCGTCAGCCGCCATGTTGACGCGTGCCCTCGCCGGCCATGCCAACGCCTCTTCCGTTCGCTGGTTCACCGTCGGGGTGCAGTGGCTCCACCTCGTCTCGGTGGGGGCGTGGGTCGGCGGGCTCGTCTGGCTCCTGGTGGCGATGCGACGAGGCGATCGGGGCCAGGGTTCCGGGCTGGCCCGGCGCTTCTCCTCGGTGGCCGGCGGGACACTCGCCGTCGTCGTCGTCTCGGGTGCGCTGCGCGCCCTCGACGAAGTCGGGGCCTGGACCCGGCTGGTCGACACCACCTTCGGGGTAACACTCCTCGTGAAGTTCGGCTTCTTCGCCGCCCTGGTGGCGCTGGGGGCCAGCAGCCGGTTCCGCCATGTCCGGGCCGTGTCGCCCGGCCGCGTCGGCGGTCTTCGCCGGCTGGTCCGGGGCGAGGTGGCCATCGCCGCCGGAGTCCTCGGGGTGACGGCGGTGCTTGCCGGCCTGCCCCCTTCGGCCTCGGTGGCGGCGGCGTCCAAGGCCGAGCCAACGGCGACCGTGACCGTGACCGCCACCGGGAACGACTACGCGACATCCGTGCGCGTCCGGCTCGAGGTCAGCCCCGGATCTGTGGGCCCGAACCGATTCGATTCCACGGTGGAGGACTACGACTCCGGCGAGCCCGTGCCCGCAGAAGCCGTGTCGCTGCGTTTCCAATTGGATGATCGCCCCGATGTAGCTACGGCCACCCTGGACCTCACGCAGGATCCTGATTCGCACTGGCGCGGCTCAGGGAGCCAACTGTCCATCGACGGCCGCTGGACGGTCACCGCCCTGGTGCAGACCCCGACCGACGCAGTCGAGGTCCCGATGGCGTTGGAGACCACCGCCTCCGGACAGCCAGAGACGCCGGCGGCGACGGAGGAGAGGAACTGCGGCCAGGGCACGGCTGACCCCAGCTACGACGTGACCATCGAGTCCGATCCCAACCCTCCGGTGGCGGAGGGAACCACGTTCTTCTTCACCGTGCGCCAGGACGGCGAACCGGTGACCGGGGCGAAGGTATGCATCGATGCCGACATGCCCGGCATGCAACATCCGGGCGTCTTCACGGTAGCCAGCGACGCCGAACCGGGCAGGTACGACGCCAAGCTCGAGCTCAGCATGACGGGGGGCTGGGAAGGGTCGGTCACCATCGCCGAGCCGGGCAAGCCGGCCGTGTCGGTGCCGTTGGTGTTCGAAGTGCAGTAGTGGATCGACGCCGCTTCACACGGGCCCGCCGGGCTGCACCTGCGACCCGGCCCCGGCCAAGCCCTCCTCCAGCCGGGCCCGCTGCGCGGCGGTGAGCGGCACGCCCTCGATCACGCCGGAGGGCACGACCACGTCGAGCATGGTCGCCGCTAGGAACAGCAGGCGGTCGTAGGCCAAGAGGTCGGACTCCCAGGCATCCCTGGTGGCCTGCTCGTACTCGACCAACGCCCGCCGACTGGTACGCAGGGTGGCGCCAACCTCCTCGATGGTCCGGGGCCGGCTCAGTACTCGATGCCCTTCATGGCCATCAACTCGTCGAGGACGAGCAGCTCGTGCTCGCCCGCCGCCAGCATGGCCATGGCCACCGACCAGGCGCGGCGGGCCTTGGCCGCCGACTCGTCCAGGTCGTTCGACTCCCGGGTGAAGCCGTCGCCGAGGGTGTGCCACTCGATCCCGAGGTGGTCGGCCAGCTTGCGCTCACCCTTCTGCCAGTCACCGCCCTTGACGAACTGAACCACCCCGACCCGCCAGCCTCGGGCCCAACCCCGGCCCATCACACCGAAGGCTGACGACGACTTTCCCTTGCCGTCCCCGGCGTTCACCACGACGATCGACGGGACCCGGGCCACGGTCGACGAGCCTACGCGACGGCGTTCGTCGGTAGTCCGATGAGCCGTCGGTCGTGCTTTGTGTTCACTCCCGATGGCCAGAGCACCAAGAACGCACACAAAGCGGCGGCACGGACGGGTCCGGCCGTAGCGGGAGAGACCAGTATCACGGCGGGGCAAGGCAGAGACGGGCCACATATCCGTCACAAGCTCTTCCCGCCCGCCTAGTGCCTGTAGGGGATCACGATGGGCAGTTCGGCGGCACCACCGTCGACGGAGTGGGCCGCGATGGCTGCGGGCCGGCCGTCGTCGAGCCGGGCGAGCGGAAGCAGGCTGAGATGGTCGGCGTCGGCCTCGACGAGCAGCAGGTGCGGCTCTGCCGCCCAGCTCCGGGTGCCGGCCGTGTCGAGCCCGTCGGGTTCGCCGTGGCGCAACTTCCCTCCTGCGCCGGAGACGACGTAGTGGATGCCCTCGCGCTCGGCGTGCTGGAAGTTGTGCTCGTGGCCGGAGAGCACCAACTGCACGCCGCTCTCGCGGTAGCGGGGCACGAGGCTGCGGATCTGCGCCTCGTCGTTGTGGTGCTTGGGCCCAGCGCAGTAGGGCGGGTGATGGCCGAAGGGGATCAGCCACCTCCCAGCATCGATCCGGCTGCGGTCGAAGGCCTGATCGAGAAACAGCTGATGCTCGGGATCGTCGAAGAAGCGGTCCGCTTCGAAACCGGCAGCTTCGGACGTGTCGATGCACACGAACTCCACCAGGCGCCCGAAGGTGAACCGGTAGAACAGGCCGGATACGGCGGCCCCCTCGATGGCCACGCTGGAACGGTCGTCGTCCACCGAGCTGTCGAAGCGTAGGTCGGTGAAGTGGTTATCGGCGAGCTGGCCCCTGTCGTCGCTGCGCTCGGTCTCGCCTGCGTCGTGGTTGCCGACCGACGGGTACACCGGCACCCTGCTGATCACGAACCGGTACGGCTCGTAGTAGCTGAAGTACCAGTCGTCGTCCTCTTGACCGCTGCCGCCGGCACTGTCGTCCTCGCCGTGGTAGATGTTGTCGCCCAGGGTGATCACCAAGTCGATGCCCGGGTCCTCCGTCAAGCGCTCGAGAATCGCAGCGATCCGCTGCTGCTGGGCCCCGGCCTCGGCGTCAATCTGGATGCCGATGCCGTAGTCACCCAACGCCACGAAGCGCGCATGGGTCGCCGTGTCCGGTTCGGGAAAGGTGCGGAACCGGCAGTCGTAGGTCCGCCCGGCCGGGCGAAGCTCTCCCCGGTCGGCGTCGATGCGGTGCCAGCGCATGCAGGTCTCGGGTACCCACGGTTGACCGTCGACCATGATCTCGTAGCGGTATTCGGTCTGGGGGCCGAGGCCGGTGATCCAAACGTGGTTGGCCTCGCTCGTCCGTGCCTCACCAGCCAGGTTGCCCTCGCCGTCGAAGACTTGCACCCGAGCGTCGCCGTAGGGCTTGGACCGAGCGCCGATGGACTCGGTGCGCCCGGGGTCGATGTCGGGCAGCTCCTCGTCGTCCACCGTTCGCCAACCACTGCCGTCAGGGAACGGGCAGAACCAAAAACCCCCCCAGGCGATGAGCGCCCGGTCGTCGTCGAGCCCGGCCAGGTGTACGAAGGGCTCGAAGTGAAAGTCACCGTCCATCGACCCATGCTCGCCCAGCCTCGAGAGGGCCCGCCTAGTCGGTCTCACCGGGGGACGAGACCGGGCGCTGGGCCCGGGCATCCCAGATGCCGGCCGTGCCCTCGTCCGCCAACTGGTACTTGCGCACCCGGGTGGTCGGCGTCTTGGGCAGCTCGGAGCGGATGTCGACGTAGCGCGGGACCATGAACTTGGGCAGCCGCCGGCTCAGGAAATCGTGCAGCTCGGCGGCATCGAGGTCAACACCTCCCCGGGTCACCGCACACAGCTTGACCTCCTCGTCGAGATGCCCGTCGACCGGGACGCCCACGGCGGCCGCCTCAAGCACCCCTGGGTGGGCCAGGGCGGCCTCCTCGATCTCACCTGGCGCCAAGATCTCGCCCCGGCGACGGATGGCGTCACGCCGGCGCCCGGCGAAGACGTACTCTCCGTCGTGGTCGCGCCGCACGAGGTCTCCCGAGTGGTACCAGCCCTCGTCGTCCCACGGCGGGATCAGCTTCCCGTCGTCATCCAGGTAGCCCTCGAACATGTCGAGGCGGTCCCTGGGCCGGATCCACAGCTCGCCGTCGGTGCCGGTGGCCACCTCCTTCCCGTCGTCATCCACGACTCTGGCCTCGAAGCGGCGGCTGGGGCAGCCGATGGTGCCGGGCCGCTGGGGCAACCGTTGCGGCCTCGTCCAACACGACGCCGTCTCGGTCTGGCCCCAGACATCGACCACCTGACACCCGAAGCGCGCTTCGAACGCGGGCCAAATCATCGCCGGGGCACCGGAGCCCATGACCCGGCGGACCGGGTTGTCGGTGTCGTCGGAACGAGGCGGGCGACTGGCCAGCACCGAGAGGATGGTCCCCACGAAGCTGAACATGACCGCCTCAGCTTCACGCAGGCGGCGCCAGAACCCGTAGGGGTGGAACCCGGCCTCGATGGTGGCGTGTCCGCCCCGGTGCAGCGCGGCCAGGACCGTCCCCTGGCAGGTGGCGTGGGCGAGCGGAAGACAGCAAAACACGGTCTCCCCCGCCGCCAGGGGCAAAAGCTCGTCGCCGTAGGCCCGGCCCCACGTGGCCTCACACGCCCGGCTCCAACGCACACCCTTGGGCGTCCCCGTCGTGCCCGACGTGTACATCAGCTTGGCTGGTGCCCTCGGGTCGTCGACCAGCGCCGAAGGGGATGCGGCCGATGCCGCATCGACCAAAGCCTCCCACGACCGCATCCCAGGGGGCGCATCCCCCCCCGCCACCACGACGTGGCGCAGCCGGGGCAGGCCCGGGCGCACGGCGGCGAGGGCGGTGTAGAGCGACGCCTCGCAGACCACCACCGCTCCCCCGGCATGGGCCATGACCTTGCGCAGCGGCTCCCCGGTAAGCAAGCCGTTGACGGGCATGAATACCGCGCCGAGCTTCATGCAGGCGAACCAGGTGGACACCATTGGCGCCCCGTTTTCACAGTGGGCCATGACGACGTCGCCACTGACGACCCCAAGGCCCGCCAGCATTTGCGCCACCCGGTTGGCCAGCTCGTCAGCCTCGGCGTAGCTCAGATGGGCGTCGGGCAGGGTCAAGAACGGCTGACTCCCGAGGCGGGCGGCTTGGTGCTCCAACACCGAACGGACCCCGGCTCCCCTGTCGAACCCGTCAACCACCTCAGCCTGCCCTATCGGTAGCGGCCATCGCGACGGCGGCCAGCATCTCGTGTACCGGCGGTCGGTCGTCGGGACTCGACGGACGCCAGAGGCGCACCACCTCACCGGAGCGGACGACGGCGTCGCCCCCGAGCTGGCGGGAATCCTCCACCGGGCGCTGCACCACCTCACCCCGTCTGGCTGCCTCGGCGTAGATGCGTAGGGTCGCCGGGGCGTAGACGTCTCGCAGGCGGGCCCGGGCCAGGCCCAGGCGTTCATAAAGGACCCGGTCAACGTCGCTCAGGAAGGGCCAGGGCCACGCCAGGTGCTCGGCCAGCTCGGCCAGCGCTGTCGTTGGGCTGAAGCCGACGGCGACAGCCACGGCGCCCAGCTCCTCGAGGCGGTTCCGTTGCTCGCGCACCTGAACCAGGTGCTCCTGGCAGGGCAGTCAATAGCGGTGGCGGATGATGCTGAGGATGGCCAGCGGTGGACCCGCGCCCAAGTCGACGGCTGTGCCGTTCCGGGCATCGGGCAGGACGATGCCGGCGAGGTCGACGTCGGCTTCGATGCCGCTCAACCTACTTCGGACAGCCCACCGACAGTGACCGCCGTCACCCTGCACCGAGGGCCGCCGCCACCTCGGCGTGGATCTCATCGTGGACGTCCACGTTGGCGGCCCGATCGGTGCTCACCACCACCACCCCCACGCCGCCGGCCGCCGCCGCCTCTTCCAGCGCCGAGCCGAGCGCGCCGGCGTCATCGACGGTCGTGGCCGCTAGGCCGTGGAGGCGGGCCAGTGCAGCCAGGTCGACGTCGTGGGGGGTCCCAAACAGCATCTCGAAGCGGGCCGGGGCCAGGGCGGTGGCCGGGGGCAGGAACGAAAAGATGCCCCCGCCCCGGTTGTCGACCACCACGATGGTGAGCTCGATCTTGCGCCCAACCAGGCCGAGCAGGCCATTGGCGTCGTGGAGGAAGGCGAGGTCGCCAATCAACAGGGCGCAGCGTCCGGCGGTGGCGAGGGCGACGCCCACGGCAGTAGAGACGACCCCGTCGATCCCGTTGGCTCCTCGGTTGGCCAGGACCGCCAGCCCCTCCCGCGGCCGGGCGTACCACTCCAGGTCGCGCACCGGCATGGAGGACGACACCACCAACGTGGTCCCCGGGGCGAGGGCGGCGGCGAGGCTGCGGGCCACGCCTGGTTCGGTGACCTCGGGGTGACGCCCGAGCACCGTGTCGATGGTCCGCTGGGCCGAGGCCTCGGCGGCGGCCCACGAGGCCGACCAACCCCGCTCCGCCGGTCGCCGCCCCGCCTCCGACCCCTCGACCCGCTCGACCAGCGCCCGGCACCACGCACCAGGATCGCCTCGCACCACCATCGTCGCCGTGCGCTCGGGGTCGATCCAGGCGCCGTCGGGGTCGATGAGCACCTGGTGGGCCCCGGAGTCGGCCAGCCATTGGGAGAGCACCTTGGACGCCGGTGGCGCCCCCAGGCGCAACACCGCCTCGGGCCGGTGCTCGGAGGCGAAGACCTCGTGGCGCAAGAGGGCATCGAAGGCGGCGACGGTGGGCTTCGCCGGCGTTCGACAACCCGAGGACGGGTCGGCGAGGACGGGCCAGGACCGTGCCGCGGCCAGGGCGGCGACCGCCTCGATGTCGTCGCCGGCAACGCCGGCCCCGGCCACGATAACACCGCGCCCGACGTCGAGCAGATCGGCGACGGCCTCGATGTCGCCAGGCGTCGGAGCCGTCGGGGCGCTAGCCACCGAGTGCCAGGGCCGCCCTCCGGCCCGAGCTTCGGGTAGCGGAGCGGGGGGGGCGACGAGCGGGTCTCGAAAGGCGAGGTCGAGGTGCACCGGGCCGGCCGGCGGGCCCAGCGTCTCGGCCACGGCCCGAGCGCCCAGCGACCGCCACGTCGACGAGGAGGCGGCATCGGCCACACCGGGCTGGGCGAACCACCGCACCGAGGTCCCGTAGAGGCGGGTCTGGTCGACGGTCTGGGGGGCGCCCACCCCGTGGAGTTCCGGGGGGCGGTTGGCGGTACAGACCAGCAGAGGCACCCCGGACTGGGCTGCCTCCACCACTGCGGGGTGGAGCTCGACGCCGGCCGTGCCGCTGGTGGTCACCACCACGGCCGGGACCCTGCCGGCCTTGCCCACGCCGAGGGCCATGAAGCCGGCCGATCGCTCGTCGAGCACGACGTGCACCGTTAGGCGCTCGTCGGCGGCCAGGGCCACAGCCAGGGGCGCCGAGCGGGAGCCGGGCGAGACCACGGCGTGGCGGACGCCCGCCCGCACCCACTCGTCGACCAGGGTGGCGGCGAAGGCGGCCTGGATGCTTCCGGGGTGCGGCGCCGTCATCGTGGGACCATCTTGGCGTGCTCAGCCACGACGTCGTCGGCACCGGTCCCCGCCTGGTGCTGGTGCATGGCTTCACCCAGACCAGGGCGCACTGGGGCCCCGTGGCCAACGAGCTGGCCGCCGACCACGAGGTGGTGCGGGTGGACGCCCCCGGCCACGGCGCCTCGGCCCACCTGGCCGCCGGCCTGGGGGACGGAGCTGATCTCCTCGCCGCCACCGCCGGGCGGGCCACCTACGTCGGTTACTCGATGGGCGGTCGGCTCTGCCTGCACCTGGCCCTGGCCCGCCCCGACCTGGTGGCCGGGTTGGTCCTGGTGGGAGTCACCGCCGGGATCGACGACCGGGACGAGCGCCGGCTGCGGATCGCCGCCGACGAGGGGTGGGCTCGTCGCCTGGAGGACGAGGGTGTCGACGCCTTCTTGGCGCAGTGGCTGGCCCAGCCCCTCTTCGCCGGGCTCGACGAGCGAGCCGCCGATGTGGCCGCCCGGCGGGAGAACACCGCCACCGGGCTGGCCGCCAGCCTGCGCCTGGCCGGCACCGGCGTCCAGGAACCCCTCTGGGAGCGCCTGGGCGAGCTGGCCATGCCGGTCCTGGCCGGCGCCGGCGCCGGCGATCCACGCTTCGCCGCCCTGGCCCGGCGCCTGGCCGGCGCCGTGGGCGACAACGCCGAGGTCGCCCTGGTGGCGGGCGCCGGCCACAGCGCCCACCTGGAGGCGCCGGCTGCGTTCTTGGAGGTCCTGCGGCCTTGGCTGGCCCACCATCGACTGTGAGCCGCCCGTCCTGGCCGACGTCATGGCCAGAGGGCCAAGCCCAGGGCGAGGAGCAGCCCGAAGGCGGCCTGAAGACGCCCGGTGCCGGCCAGGGCCGGGATCAGGCCCGCACCCGTGGCCGCCCTCGATACCACCGAACGCAGCGGCGGGATGGCCACCGGTGCCGACAACAGGGCCAGAAGCGCACCGGGTCGATTGAGAGCCAACACCGGAAGAGCGACGAAGGCGCCGGCGATGAGACCCACGTACAGCGTTCGGGTCAAGGGATCGCCCACGTACACGGCAAGGGTGCGCTTCCCGGCGGCGGCGTCGCTCGGGATGTCGCGCAGGTTGTTGACCACCAGGAGGGCAGTGGCCAGGAGGCCGACTGGGATCGAGGCCCCGAAGGCCAGGAGGGTCAGGCGGTCGAGCTGCACGTAGGTCGAGCCGACGGTGGCCACCACCCCGAAGAAGACGAAGACGAACACCTCGCCCCACCCGGCGTAGCCGTAGGGGTGAGGGCCGGCGGTGTAGAGGTAGCCGGCGGCGAAGCTGGCTGCTCCCACCACCACCAACTCGGGCCCCACGGCCACGGCCAGGGCCAGTCCGGCGGCCGCCGCCACCAGCGCTGCCACCAGCGCCGCCCGCTTGACCTCGCCCACGCTGGCCAGCCCCGAGCCCACCAGGCGAGTCGGGCCCACCCGGTCTCGGTCCGAACCTCGCTCGCCGTCGGCGTAGTCGTTGACGTAGTTGGTGGCCACCTGGATGGCCACGGCCACGATGAGAGCTGCCCCCGCCCGCCACCAGATGATGCCCTCGCCTCCGCCCCCGACGGCGACGGCCGTACCCACGAGGACAGGGACGACCGCCGCGACCAGGGTCCGGGGCCGGGCCCCGACGACCCAACGGTTCACGGACGGCGGGGAAAGCGGGAGAAGTCGGGGGCCCGCTTCTCCTTGAACGCATCCCGGCCCTCCTGGGCCTCCTCGCTCAGGTAGAAGAGCAGGGTGGCGTCGCCGGCGAGCTGCTGGATGCCGGCCAGACCGTCGTCAGCCGCGTTCATCGACGCCTTGATCAGGCGCAGCGACATGGGCGACAGCGCCAGCATCTCCCGACACCAGCCCACCGTCACCGCCTCCAGGTCGGCCAGGGGCACCACGGCGTTGACCAGCCCCATGGCCAGAGCGGCCTCGGCGTCGTACTGGCGGCAGAGGAACCAGATCTCCCGTGCCTTCTTCTGACCCACCGAGCGGGCCAGCAGCCCCGAGCCGTAGCCCCCGTCGAAGGAGCCCACCTTGGGGCCGGTCTGGCCGAAGCGGGCGTTGTCGGCGGCGATGGTGAGGTCGCACACCACGTGCAGCACGTGGCCCCCGCCGATGGCGTAGCCCGCCACCATGGCCACCACCGGCTTGGGGCAGCGCCGGATCTGGATCTGCAGGTCCAAGACGTTGAGGCGTCCAATGCCGGCCCGGGCCACAGAGTCGTCGCCCAGGTAACCGTCGTCGCCCCGGATCTTCTGGTCGCCGCCCGAGCAGAAGGCGTCGGGGCCCTCGCCGGTGAGGATGACCACCCCGACCTCGGGATCGTCCTGAGCCAAGCGGAAGGCTGCCGAGAGCTCATCGACCGTCTGGGGGCGGAAGGCGTTGCGCACCTCAGGCCGGGCGATGGTGATCTTGGCCATCCCCTCGGCCGTCTGATAGCGGATGTCGCGCCAATCCCCGTTCGCCTGCCAGTCCGGCAACCCGTCGTCCATGGCCCCGGACCGTACCCGCCCTACCCTTTGGTCGTGGACAGGGCAGCTCGTAGGCGGAGGCCAGACCTGGCCGATGGCTTCGAGTGGCTCGACCTTGTGATGCTGCTGTTGATGGGGGTGATCGGCTTGCTGGCGATCTCTCTCGCACCGGCGTACTCCGACACCTACTGCTCGTTTCGCGTCCCGCAGGACGAGTCCGTCAAGTCCTGGACACAGGGACCGTCGTGGTGGCCGTTCGGGACCCGCTGCACCTACGACCTTCCCGACGGAACCACGGTCGTCGTAGGGCCGGGACTGGCTTCGTCCATCCTGTCGCCGGTCCTGGTCGCCCTCTACGTGGTGACGGTCGGCGTGGGTTTACTCGCCCCACCCACTCGGTTCTGGCGCCGGGCCACCTGGGTCCTGCTCGCTCCCGTTCTGCCGCTGGGGCTGGCGTTGCTGTCCGGCTTCCTTCCGGCGCCCCTCGACGGCTTGTTGTTCCTCGTCGCCCTGGGGGTGGGTGTCGGTCTTGTTTTTGCTGTGCTCACCGCGGTGATCGTCTACGGACTGCACCCGCAAGAGCGGTGGTGGATCTTTCCCGGCGCCTGGCTGGGCTGGTCCATCACCCTCACCGTCGGCGCCGTGACGCTCTGGGTGCTCGCGTAGGTCATGCCGAAGCTGATCGCCGTGATGGCCGAGGGGCGGGCGGGCTTCGTGGACCAGCTCCGCCGGGTGTGGGATGCCGGCGATGCCGTGTTTCCCCTCGACCCCCGCCTGCCCCGTCCGGCGGCCGAAGCCCTGCTCGACGCGTTGGCGCCCTCGTCCCTCGTCGACCCCGACGGTGGCGTCCACCCCCGGGCGGGAGGCCGCCCGGTGGACCACGGCGACGCCCTGGTGGTGGCCACCAGTGGCAGCACGGGCGAACCTCGGGGCGCCGTGCTCACCTCAGAGGCTGTGCAGGCCGCGGCCCTCACCACCAGCGCCGCCCTAGAGGTCGACCCGGGACGGGACCGCTGGCTGGCCTGCCTGCCCCTGGCCCACGTGGG
>JBBSLT010000051.1:0-14353 GCA_038233555.1 Acidimicrobiales bacterium | reverse complement strand
GAACGGCCCGTTGACCTGGAGGATGGCGACGAAGGATTCGGCATCGCCGGCCTGCAGCAGCGCACTCCCGCCGTCGGGCACATCGTCGACATCGATCTCTACCGAGCCCCACAGCGGTGAGAGGAGGCGCTCTCGCGTGTGTTTGGTTGGTTTCGTAGGGCGTCTTGCCCTGCGCTTCCTACGTCGGCTGCACAAGCCAAGCTGAGGTGTGCGGCCAGAGCCAAACGGGCCGCGCCGCGCTTCCGATTCGCTTGATCACCGCGCGAGGTTCTCACACGACGTCCCAGCTGTACGTAGCTCCGGCGCCGCATGAGTGAACGGGCTCGACGTCCCTACCGCGCATCAACGGGTGCCACAAATGTGCCGGTCGTAGGCACGGGCTCCTTGTGGCACGCTCTGCGATGATCCTGTGTGCCGGGTCCTTCTGGTTCAGCCACCAGCGAGGTCGAAGAGCAGCGTCGCCTCGGTGGCATTGGTGGCGGGGGAGTGACCTGTGGATGCCTCTCGACCCGGCAGAGTGGAGCACCCATGGAAGCCGACGACATGAACGAGGAGCCGGACCTGCCCGCCGGCGACTTCTCGGCGTGGATGGCCGAGATGCTGGGCGCGCTCCGCGGCGAACGCAGCGCATACGTGCCCTGCGGTGGCTGCACCGCCTGTTGCACGTCGTCGCAGTTCGTCCACATCGGACCCGACGAGAGCGACACGCTCGTCCGCATCCCGGCGGCATTGTTGTTCCCTGCGCCTGGACTGCCCTCTGGCCACGTCCTCCTCGGCTACGACGAGCGAGGGCATTGCCCGATGCTCGTTGACGACCGGTGCTCGATCTACGAGCACCGCCCTCGGACCTGTCGCACCTACGACTGTCGGATCTTCCCGGCTACCGGGGTCGGGCTCGACGACGACGACGCCAAGGTCCACATCGCCCGGCGGGTGCAGCGCTGGCGGTTCAGTTTCCCCACCCAGGCCGACCGGGACCAGCACGACGCCGTTCGGACTGCCGCGACGTCCCTCCACCAGCACCCGGGCCCGGACGACGCCGTCCCGACGAACGCCACCCAACTGGCGGTTCTTGCCATCGAGGCTCACGAGGCCTTCGTTCGGAAGTTGCCCTCGTAGGTCGGAGGCTGCGACACCACCGGGTCAGCGGCGGTGCTCGATCTCGTCCCTGACGGCGGCCAGTACCTCGACTTCGATCCGGTCCTTGGGCCGGCCCGCGGCCAGCTTCATGGTGATGAGGTCGTCGAGCGCACTCACCTTGACCGGCACGCCGCCGAGGTCCTCCTCTACAGCGTTGGCCGCCAGCTCGTCATAGCCGCTGACGCCCGCCGGCAGGCCGAGGACGTCGACGGCGCCGGCCCGGGTACGGAAGGTGAAGTTCGAACCTCGACGGAGGGTCTCGGCGTCGAGCAGGAACGGGAGGTCGTCGTCCTCCTCGTTCGGCCCACCCACCCGGAGGCGGGCGTCGAGATCCACGAGGGCGTCCGCCAGACACTGGAGGTTGTCCGGGCTCCGGTCGTAGCAAGCATCGAGGTCGGCGGTCACCGTGGGCGATCCCCAGACACGTCCAGCCAGTCCGCCGATGAGGACGAAGCGCACCTCGTGGGCGGCAAAGACCCGGAGTACCTCCAAGGGATCGAACGGTGCGTTGGTCACAGGCCCAGCCGGGCCAGTCCGGCGGCATCATCCACGGCCCGCTGAACCCGCTCGGTCGGGCTGAGGGCGAGGAGGGCGTGGATCAGGGTCCGGTCGATCCCCGCGCCACGGAGGGGACTGACGTCGAGGGACCGGCCACACGCTTGCAGCAACCGATCGAGCGTGCTCACCAGTGGCTGGTGGTCGCCGCCTTCGATGCGGGCCACCGTCGATTGGGGTACGCCGGCCCGTCGAGCCAATTCTCGTTGGGTGAGGCCTGCGGCCCGGCGAGCGTGGCGGAGTGCAAGAGCGGATTGCATCTGGCCATGATAGCAAGCATGCGTTCGACATCTCGCTTGAGGTCAAACACACGTTCGCTAAGGTGGGCGCATGGGCTGGCGCAACCCTCCGGTGCCGTGGGCGGAGCTGGAGCAGCGGCTCTCCGACGAACGCCCGCCCGGGGCCGACGGGGGCGACAGCCCGGCATGGTCGGCCCGCCGGGAGGCCTACCAGGCCCCGTCGAGCCTGCGCCCGCCACCGCCTCGCGGTGCCGGTGCCGGTGCCGTCGCCTACGCCGAGCTGCACTGCCACTCCAACTTCAGCTTCCTCGACGGCGCTTCGCATCCCGAGGAGTTGGTGGAGGAGGCGGCGCGCCTCGGCCTGTCGGCCTTGGCCCTGACCGACCACGACGGCTTCTACGGGTCGGTGCGCTTCGCCGAGGCGGCGAGGCAGTGGCAGTTGCCCACGGTGTTCGGGGCCGAGCTCACCCTGGGGGGCCCAGTGGCCGGCCGCAGCGGGATGCCCGATCCCGGGGGCCAGCACCTGGTAGTGCTAGCTCGGAACCCGGGGGGCTACGCCCGCCTGAGCCGGGCCATCACCGACGCCCAGATGGCCGGGGGCGAGAAGGGCCGGCCCCGCACCGATCTGGCGGCGCTGGCGGCGGTGGCAGGCGAGGGAGGGGGCGGGCACTGGCTGGTGCTCACCGGTTGTCGCAAGGGGGCGGTGCCGGCGGCGTTGGTGGCCGAGGGCCCGGCGGCTGCCGCCCGGGAGCTGGCGGCGCTGGTGGCGACCTTCGGGCGCACCCACGTGGTATTGGAGATCTGGGACCACGGCGACCCTCTCGACTCGGCCCGCAACGACGCCTTGGTGGAGGTGGCGGCCCGGGCCGGGGTCGAGGTGGTGGCCACCAACAACGTGCACTACGCCCTACCGGCGCGCCGGCGCCTGGCCACGGCCCTGGCCGCGGTGCGCTCCCGGCGCAGCCTCGACGAGATCGACGGGTGGCTGCCCGCCGGCGCCGGCGCCTGCCTGCGCTCGGGAGCCGAGCAGGCCCGGCGCCTGGCCCGCTACCCGGGGGCGGTGGAGCGGGCGGCCGAGCTGGGCCTGGCCTGTGCCTTCGACCTGGCCCTGGTGGCCCCCCGTCTGCCCGACTTCCCCGTGCCTGACGGCCACGACGAGATGAGCTGGTTGCGGGAGTTGACCGAGGCCGGGGCCACCGACCGCTACGGGCCCAGGGGCGCCGAGCGGGTGGCCGGGGCGTGGGCCCAGATCGACCACGAGCTGGAGGTGATCGAGGCCCTCGGCTTCCCCGGGTACTTCCTGGTGGTCCACGACATCGTCGGGTTCTGCCGCCGCCAGGGGATCTACTGCCAGGGTCGGGGCTCGGCCGCCAACTCGGCCGTCTGCTACGCGCTGGGCGTCACCAACGCCGACGCCGTGAGCCTGGGCCTGCTCTTCGAGCGCTTCCTGTCCCCCGAGCGCGATGGGCCCCCCGACATCGACGTCGACATCGAGAGCGAGCGCCGGGAGGAGGCCATCCAGTACGTCTACGCCCGCTACGGGCGCGACCGGGCCGCCCAGGTGGCCAACGTCATCACCTACCGGCCCCGCTCGGCGGTGCGAGAGATGGGCAAGGCCCTCGGCCATCCTCCCGGCCAAGTCGACGCCTGGTCCAAGCAGCTCGACCACGCCCTGCCCGCCACCGGCCGCAGCGAGATCCCCGACGCGGTGCTGGCCCTGGCCACCGAGGTGCAGCACTTCCCCCGCCACCTCGGCATCCACTCGGGGGGCATGGTGATCTGTGACCGGCCGGTGGTGGAGGTGTGCCCGGTGGAGTGGGGGCGTATGGCCGACCGCAGCGTGTTGCAGTGGGACAAGGACGACTGCGCAGCGGTGGGCCTGGTCAAGTTCGACCTGTTAGGACTGGGAATGCTGTCGGCACTGCACCGCTGCATCGATCTCATCGCCGAACACCACGGCGTGGAGGTTGACCTGGCGCAGTTGCCCCAGGACCCGGCGGTCTACGAGATGCTGTGTCAGGCCGACTCCATCGGCGTGTTCCAGGTGGAGAGCCGGGCCCAGATGGCCACTCTGCCCCGGCTGAAGCCGAGGCGCTTCTACGACCTGGTGGTGGAGGTGGCGCTCATCCGCCCCGGCCCCATCCAGGGCGACTCGGTGCATCCCTACCTGCGGCGACGCAACGGCACTGAAGCCGTCACCTACCTGCACCCGCTGCTCGAGCGCTCCCTGGCCAAGACGCTGGGCGTGCCGCTGTTCCAAGAGCAGCTCATGCAGATGGCCATCGACGTGGCCGGTTTCTCCCCGGCCGAGGCCGACGAGCTGCGCCAGGCCATGGGATCGAAGCGCTCGCCGGAGCGGATGGAACGCCTGCGGGGCCGGCTGTTCGTGGGGATGGCCGAGCGGGGCATCACCGGCGAGGTGGCCGAGATCATCTTCGACAAGCTGGCCGCCTTCGCCAACTTCGGCTTCCCCGAGAGCCATTCGGTGAGCTTCGCCTACCTGGTCTACGCCAGTGCCTGGTGCAAGCTGCATTATCCGGCGGCGTTCTGTGCGGCGCTGCTCAATGCCCAGCCCATGGGGTTCTGGTCACCCCACACCCTGGTCCGCGACGCCCGCCGCCACGGGGTGGTGGTGCACGGACCCGACGTCAACGCCTCGGCCGAGGTCTCCACGCTGGAGCCGTTGGCGGGCGGGAAGGTGGCGCTGCGCCTCGGCCTCGACCAGGTGCGCGACGTGGGCGAGGGCCTGGCCGAACGCATCGCCGCCGGCCGTCCCTATGCGTCCATGGACGACCTGGTGCGACGGACCGGGGCCGGGCTGGCGGTGCTGGAAGCCATGGCCGGCGCCGGCGCCTTCGCCGGTCTGGGCCTCGACCGCCGCCAGGCGCTGTGGGCGGCCGGCGCTTGTGCCCAGGCCCGTCCCGGCACCCTGCCGGGGATCATCACCGGCGCCGAGTCCCCGGCGCTGGCGGCCATGTCCGCCCCCGAAGAGACCATCGCCGACCTGTGGGCCACCGGCATCAGCGCCGGGGCCCATCCCACCGAGCACGTGCGGGCCCACCTCGATGCCCTCGGGGTGCTGACCGCCGAGGCCCTGGCCGGCGCTGAGCCCGACCGGCGGGTGCTGGTGGCAGGGGTGGTGACGCATCGCCAGCGCCCGGCCACCGCCTCGGGCACGGTGTTCGTCAACCTCGAGGACGAGACCGGCCTGGTCAATGTCATCTGCTCGGCCGGGCTCTGGGAGCGCTACCGGTCGGTGGCGAGGACGGCTCCGGCCCTGCTGGTGCGGGGGAAGCTGGAGCGGGCCGACGGAGTGGTCAACGTGATCGCCGACCGTCTGGAGGCCTTACCGCTGGGAGCTCCGAGCCGGTCGCGTGACTTCCGCTGATCTCAGCTACCGATAGTGGTTAGCAACCTGAAATCGGGGTACCTCCGCCATGACGGTAGATACGGCGAGCATAAGGAGGAGCGTTATGGATCTCTATTGCACCAGTCGAACGGTCGGCGGAACCAATCGGGCACGGCAGTCGGCGGCGGCGGCAACGCTGCTCGTCGCAGCCGGGGCTTGCGCAGTCACCACGACGATTGGCTGGCCCTTGTTCCAAACGCTTATGGTGCTCGGAGCGATCACCACCCTGGCGTGGCTGATTGACGGAAGCAGCCAGCGGATCATGGGCCCGGCGTTGATGGCCTTGGCGGTGGGAGGGGGCATCACCCTCTACAACGCTCTCGGCACCGATACGAGCGCAGGCGAGCACGGCATCGTCTATCCCATGATCGGCGCCGCTTTGTTGTTGGCGTCGTTGTTCAATCCCCTCGCCATGCGAGGTGCGGGCACGTTCTTGCTCGTCGTGGGCGTAGTCGCCACGGTCGCCACCCCCTGGAATCCTGGGTGGACGCTGGTGGTTGCTCTTGTCCTTTGGAGCGCTTGGGAGTTCGCTCGCATCGCTCGCACCGGCGACGATGATCCGCAGACGGGATCGACCCATTCCGAGAGCGACGACGCTGCCCGTACCCCCGTCGGCGCCAGCCGCTAGAACGGTTCCGCTCAACGGCCGAGGCGATCGACGACTGTGACCAGGGTGTCGATCTCCTCGGTCGTGTTGTAGCCGTGGGGAGCGATGCGGATCCCACCGCCCCGCGGCGAGCACACGATGCCCTCGTCGGCCAGCTCCCGGTGCAGCGTCGCCGGGTCGTAGCCGTCGAGGCGGAAGGTGACGATGCCCGAGCGACCGGCGGGGGAGCGGTCGGACAAGACGGTGACACCGGCCTGGTCCAATCCCGCACAGGCCCGGTCGCACAGCCCGTCGACATGGCTCCAGATCTCGTCGATGCCGGCAACCTCCAGCAGGTCGAGCGATGCGCCCATGGCGTGGATGCCGGCGGAGTTGTGGCTGCCCCCCTCCAGACGCCGGGCGTCGTCGTGATAGATCAGCTCCCGGTTGTCCCACTGCTCCCGGTGGGCGACGGAGGCCCATCCCGGCTCGAGGGGGCGCAGGAGCTCGAGGCAGCCGGCGGCGACGTAGAGCACGCCGATGCCCTCGGGACCGAGCAGCCACTTGTGGGCGTCGGCCATGGCGAAGTCGACGCCCCAAGCGGCTAGCTCGGCGGGCACGACGCCGAGGCCCTGGATGACGTCGGCACACAGCAGGGAGCCGGCGTCGTGGCACAGCTCGGCCAACGCCGCCAGGTCCGTGCGCCATCCCCGGCCGAATTGAACCCAGCTGGTGGCCACCACCTTGGGCGGCGGACCGGCGGCCATCATCTCGGCGAAGGCCTCGACGGGCAGGCAGCCACCTCGCCCCCGGGGCTCGACCAGGTCGACCACGACGCCCAAGTCGCGCAGGGCCAGCCAGGGGTAAAGCGTGGAGGGAAACTCGAAGTCGGGCACGACCACCCGGTCGCCGGGTTGCCAGGCCAGTCCGTTGGCCACGAAGCCGAGGCCCTCGGTGGTGTTCTTGACGAAGGCCACGTCGGCGGGGGCGACACCCATCAACCTTGCGGCCGAGGTCCGTACCTCCTCGGCCCGGGTGCTGTGGTCCTCCACGGCTAACGAACCGTCAGCTGCCATCCGTCGGGCGTAGCCGTCCATGGCCTCGACGGCGGGTCCCGGCAGGGGAGCGACGCCGGCGTGGTTGAGGTAGGTCCAACGCTGTGTGACAGGGAAGTCCGAACGAGCCAGCGGGAAGGTCATGGCGACGTGTGTAGCAGTGCCGTACGCCGAGAGGCGGCGTAGCTGACCAGGCACGGGTGGTGCTAGCGTTCGGCTTTCGGGGCCGTTAGCTCAGTTGGCAGAGCACTTGCATGACGCGCAAGGGGTCGGGGGTTCAAATCCCTCACGGCCCACCCACCCGCGAAGCAGGGCCATTCCTCAATCGGTAGTCGCGGAGAGCGTCGGCGAGGTGCGGTCATCTTGATGATCGCCGTTGGCGACAGGCTCGTGGCGAGCGCCGATGGTCTCCAGTCCGGGGCGCCAGCGCCCAGCGCGGATGCCGTTGGCGATCACGAGAACCTCGGCCAACTCATGCACTGCGACGACGGCGGCGAGGCCGAGCACCCCGGCGGCGGCTATGGGCACGAGCAGGAGCAGGATGGCGGCGGACAGGGCCAGGTTCTGGCGCAGGATCCGGACGGCCCGCCGGCCGTGGGCCAGCGCCTCGGGCAGACGGCGCAGGTCCTCGCCCATCAGGGCTACATCTGCGGTCTCGATGGCCACGTCGACGCCCATGGCCCCCATGGCGATGCCGACACGTGCGGTGGCCAGAGCCGGGGCGTCGTTGATGCCGTCGCCCACCATGGCCACGGCCTGGCGCCGCTGCATGTCCTCGACCACGCGGACCTTGTCCTCGGGGAGCAGGTCGGCATGGACCTCCTCGATGCCAACCGCGGCAGCTACGGCCACCGCGGTTCGGCGGTTGTCGCCGGTGAGCATCGCCACGGTGGTGATGCCAAGGTCCCCCAAGGCAACCACGGCCTCCGTGGCCTCGGGACGGAGCTCATCGCGCACGGCGATGGCGCCGAGCAGGCAGCCGTCGAGCTCGACGACGACCACGGTTGCACCGCAGGCCTGGAGTCTGGTCACCTCGCCGGTCAACGGACCGGGGTCGACGAAGCCGGGCTTGCCCACCTGCGCCGGCCGCCCCCGTAAGATCCCCTCGACACCTTGGCCGGGGACGGCGCTGATATCGTCCGCCGGGTCCACCAGCCCCACCTCGCTGAGGATGGCCTCGGCCAGGGGATGCTCGCTGCGTGCTTCGAGTGCGGCGGCGATGCCCAACACCTCCTCACGGGTAGAGCCGGGCGCCGCCACCACTTCGACCACCTGGGGACGGTTGCGGGTGAGGGTGCCGGTCTTGTCGAGGGCCACGGCGCGCACGGTGCCCAGCACTTCGAGGGCAGCGCCGCCTTTGACGAGGACGCCGTGGCGACTGGCGGCCCCGACGGCGGCCACCACGGTGACGGGCACCGAGATGGCGAAGGCGCAGGGGGCGGCAGCCACCAGGACCACGAGGGAACGGGCGAGCCACACGCTGGGATCACCGAGGATGGTGCCGGCCACGGCCACGACAGCGGCGAGGACCATGACGCCCGGAACCAGCGGGCGGGCCACCCGCTCAGCGATGCGCTGGCTCGCCGCCTTGCGCTCCTGGGCTTCCTCGACGATGTGGATGATGCGGGCCAGCGAGCTCTCCGCCACCACGGTGGTGACTTCCACCTCGAGCACGCCACTGCCGTTGACGGTGGCGGCGAAGACCTGGCTGCCGACAGCGACCTCGACCGGGATCGACTCCCCGGTCACCGCCGACACGTCGACGGCGCTGTTTCCACGGCGAACGACGCCGTCGGTGGCCAGGCGCTCGCCGGGTCGCACCACCAGGACGTCGCCGACCACCAGCTCGGACGGATCGAGCTCGATCTCGGCGCCGTGGCGCACGACACGTGCACGGGGTGGGACGAGGTCGAGCAGCCCCCGCAGCCCTCGCCGGGTGCGGACCAGCGCGTAGCCCTCCAGACCCTCGGAGATGGAAAACAGGAAGGCCAGCGTGGTGGCCTCGCCCAGCTCGCCCAGAGCCACCGCCCCGGCGGCGGCGATGGTCATCAGGGTCCCGACGTTCACCCGTCCCCTGCGAGCAGCCCGGAGGGTTTCGGGCACGAAGGTGATGCCGCCCACCATCAGGGCACCGACCAGGGCGATGCTCGAAGCCAGGGCCCAGTCGCCGACGCCAGCGGCGAGTCCGGCGGCGAGGAGCAGCCCTGACACCGCCGCCATCCGCAGCGCCGGCACCTGGTGCAGCCGCTCGGCCTCGAGGGCCGCGTCGGGGGTGCGGTCCCTGCCGTCGCCGCAGCAGGCGTCACCCACGGGGCGCTCCGATCACCACGTCACCGCATCGCAGCCGCTGTGGTCGGCGGGCTCCACCTGGAGGGTGGCATGATCGATGGCGTAGCGCTGCTGGAGGAGCTGGCGGGCCTGGTCCAACACGCCGTGGCTGTCGGCGCCCACCGCCACCATGAGGTGAGCCGAAGCGGTCTCCATCTCCGAGGTCAAGGTCCACACGTGGACGTCGTGTACGTCGACCACGCCGTCCAGGGCGGCGAGATCGGCGCGGACCGCGGCCATGTCCACATGGGGCGGCGCCGCTTGGATGAGGACGCGTACCGCCTGGGACCCGAGGCGCCACGTGCGGGGGAGGATGAACAGCCCGATGCCCACGGCCATGGCCGGATCGACCCAGGTCCACCCCGTGAGCTGGAGGACCACGGCGGCGATGATCACGCCCACCGAGCCCAGCGTGTCGGCCAGCACCTCGAGGTAGGCGCCCTCCACGTTGAGGCTCTCCTTGGACCCGGATCGCAGCAAGGCGAAGGCGACGAGGTTGACCCCGAGGCCGATTGTGGCCACCACCAACATGGGCGCACCGAGGACCTCGGGCGTGTCGTTGAGCCGGCGCAAGGCCTCGGCCAGGACGTAGACGGCGACGCCGAACAGCAGCAGGGCGTTGACGAACGCGGCGAGGATCTCCAGGCGGTAGAGCCCAAAGGTGCGGGAGGTGTCGACCTTTCCCGCGGCCCGGTTGGCCAGCTGGATGGCGGCCAGCGCCATGCCCAGGCCCAACACATCGGTGAACATGTGCCCGGCGTCGGACAGCAACGCCAGGGAGTTGGTGAGCACGCCGGCAACGGCCTCCACCACGAAGAAGCTTCCGATGAGCCCGAAGGAGATGAGGAGGCGGCGTTGGTGGCGGGCGCCGGCCCGCAGGGCGCCCGATCCGTGGTCGTGCCCGGCGCTCACCTCTGAATCTCCTGGCGGCCCGGCGACATCAGGCCTGGCGGTGGGAAAGGTGCTCCCGGGACACGTCGAGCAGGAGCCGGACGTGGGCATCGTCGAGGCGGTAGTAGATGATCCGCCCCTCCCGGCGGTTGCGGACGATGCCTGCAGTGCGAAGGAGCCGTAGGGCGTGGGACACCGATGTCTCCGTCACCGCCACGGTGGACGCCAGGTCGCAGACGCACAGCTCCCCGGCCTCGAGCAGGGCGTAGAGGATGCGGGCCCGGGTGGGGTCGGCCAGCAGCTTGAACACCTGGCTCAGCTGGCCCACCTCCTCCGGGCTAGGCAGCCCAGCCCGGGTGGATTCCACCTTCTCGGGGTGCACGCAGCGCGCCGGGCAGGCATCGAGTCCGACGACGTCGGCTCTCCCGGAGCCTATCTTTCGCATCTGCACACCTGTAACGATATACATTTTGGACGTCCTGAAACACGGCATGGGCTCGCCTAGCCCTCGCTTGAAGTCGCTACCGTGGCCACGGCGTGAAGAAGATCCTCCTCGTAGCCCTGGTGGTGCTCCTGGTGGTCATCGGCCTGCCCGTGATGATGCCGGGCATGGGCGTTGCCCATTGCGACGACTGCGCACCGACGGTAGCCGCCGGTGCACTGTGCCTGCTCGCAGTGCTGGGGGGTGTGGGGTCGCTGGTGCTCCTCGCCTCGGAGTCCTTGCGGCTGCAGGGCAGGCTAAAGCGCGCCCTCTTGCGGGCCGCGCTTTTGGACCGACCTCCTCAGCTGGCCTAGCTAGCGGGCCCTCGCCCGCTGCCCTTCGGGTAGCGCTTCACGCCTTCCCTGACCCAACCGGATCCCTCCGTTTGCGGACCCCCGATCGTGCCGCTTCCCTGCTTGGGCGCAGCGCGATTCGTCCCGTCAACCACTCGTGGACCGCGGTTGGCCCCCCATTCTCTCTCAACCACAAGGAGCATCTCGTGACAAAGAAGAAGGAATCTCCCCGACGTCCGCGCCCGAGCAGGGCAGGCATGATCGCAATTGCTGTTGGCCTCGCCGCAGCGCTCACCCTGGTATGGGTCCTGCCCGGTCCCAGCACCGAGGAGCCGGGCCGGGCCGCCCCGGCCGACAACGTCGGCATCGCCCATGTCCACGGGCTCGGCGTCAACCCAGGAGACGGCAGCCTCTTCGTCGCCACCCACACCGGTACCTTCCGCATCCCCGAAGAGGGGCTGGCCGAGCGGGTGGGTGTCAGCTACCAGGACACCATGGGCTTCACCATCGCCGGTCCTGACCGCTTCCTCGGCAGTGGCCACCCCGATGTGCCATCGCTGCGAGCTGGGCAACCGCCGCTCCTCGGCCTCATCGAGAGCACCGACGCCGGTGCGACCTGGGAGAGCCTGTCGCTCTCCGGCGAAGCTGACTTCCACCGTCTGGCCTTTGCCCACGGACGGGTCTACGGATCCGACTCGACCAGCGGCCAGTTCATGGTCTCGACCGATCTGGCCAACTGGGACACCCGCTCGACGCTCGATCTCTTCGACTTCGCCGTCGACCCGGCCGACCCCGACCACGTCGTCGGCGCCAGCCCCGAGGGACTGCTCGACAGCGCTGACGGGGGTCGCTCGTGGGAACCGGTGGAGAGCCCGGGTCTGGTGGCGCTCTCGTGGGACCCCGAGACGGGGCTGTGGGGCGTCGAGCCGGATGGAACGGTGCACCGGCGCAATGACCGCGGATCTGCCTGGGAGCGAGCGGGACGCCTCCCCGGTCAGCCCGAGGCCATACTGGCCAAGGACGGTGTGCTCTACGCCGCCGCCCTCGAGGACGACGTCACCGGTATCTACCGCTCGGACGACGAGGGCGCGAGCTGGCGCCTGATCTACCGGGATTCGCCGTGACCCGATCCGCGACCGGCGGGGGAGGCTGACGTGGGACGGGCCACGGTGCTCGTCGTCGACGACGAGCGCAAGATTCGCGAGGTGGTGTGCTCGTACCTGGAGCGGGAGGGTTACGCCGTCCTCCAGGCCGACACCGGCCAGCGGGCGCTGGAGGCGGTGCAGCGTGGCGCCCCGGACCTGGTGGTGCTCGACCTCATGTTGCCCGACCTCTCCGGCGAGGAGGTGGCCCGTTCCATCCGCAGCGTCTCCCGGGTTCCCATCATCATCCTCACCGCCAAGGCCGATCCGAACGATCGGGTCGCCGGGCTGAAGCTCGGTGCCGACGACTACGTGGTCAAGCCCTTCAGCCCTCGCGAGCTGGTGGCTCGGGTCGAGGCGGTGCTGCGCCGGGCCGACGGCGGCGCCAGCGGCAGGGAGCTGCTGTCGTTCGCAGGTGGTTGCCTGACGATCGACCGGGAGCAACGGGAGGTGTGCGTAGATGGTCGTCAGGTGGAGCTGACCCGCAGCGAGTTCGACCTGCTGGTGGCGCTGACCCTGGCGCCGGGGCGGGTGTACTCCCGCTACGAGCTGATCACCCGGGTCCAGGGCTATGACTACGACGGCTACGAGCGGACGGTGGACGCCCACGTGAAGAACCTCCGCAAGAAGCTGGCCGACGACCCCCGCGACCCGCGTTTCGTCACCACCGTCACCGGGGTCGGCTACAAGCTCACGGCGAGCCTCGATGCCTAGATCCTTCGCCGTGCGCCTGGCCCTGTCCTTCGCCGCCGTGGGGGTGGGCGCGGCCGTCCTCACCGCCGTGCTGGTCAACGTCGCCTTCGATCGTCGCTTCGACGACTACGTGTCCGAGCAGCGCCGTCAGGGCCAAGAGCAGCTGGTCTCGGCCTTGGAGTCCTCCTACCGGCGGGGGGACCGATGGGAGCCCACCGATCTCGCCTCGGTGGGCGCGGCGGCATCCATGAACGGCCTCGCCTTCAGGGTCGAGGACGCCTCTGGTGGAACGGTGTGGTCCTCGCTCGACGAGTCGTCGACGGGCATGGCCCAGATGCACCGGGAGATGATGGCCACCGGACCGCTCGGGCCCGAACGCCGGGTTCCCGTCGCCGTGGACGGCGAAAGGGTGGGCGCGGCCGTGGTGCGTCTGCCCCAGGGTGGTCTCCGACCACAGGACCTCTCGCTGCGCGCATCGGTCAACCGGCTCTTGGCCACTGGAGGCATCGTTGCCGGTCTCGCGTCCCTCGCCGTCGGGCTGGTGCTGGCCAGGAGGGTGACCGCTCCGGTCGCCGAGCTCACCGCCTCGGCCCGCCGCCTCGCCGCCGGCGATCGGAGCCAGCGCCTTTCGTCCGACCGCAACGACGAGCTGGGCCAGATGGGCCGGGCGTTCAACCAGATGGCCGACAGCATCGAGGAGGAGGACCAGTTGCGCAAGGGCTTCGCCGCCGACGTGGCCCATGAGCTGCGCACGCCCCTCACGAT
Source organism: Acidimicrobiales bacterium (assembly GCA_038233555.1). Taxonomy (GTDB): domain Bacteria; phylum Actinomycetota; class Acidimicrobiia; order Acidimicrobiales; family CADCSY01; genus JADDRA01. Next base: position 776 of record JBBSLT010000051.1, on the reverse strand, counting down.
CCTGCAGACCCAGGTGGAGGCGCTGCAGGACGGGGTTGCGGCACCCTCGCCGGTGGCGTTCTCGTCGTTGCACGACGAGATCCTGCGATTGTCGCGCCTAGTCGCCGACCTGGAGACGCTCGCCTCGGCCGACGCCGCCACCTTCGATCTCGACTGTGGGCCCGTGGCGCTGCGACCGCTGTTGGAGGATGCGGCCCAGGAGTTCGCCGGCGTCTTCGCCGAGCGGGGGCTCCGCCTGGTGCTTCACCTCGACGACGACATCGAGATCGAGATCGAGGCTGACACCACCCGGGTGCGCCAGGTCACCGCCAACCTGCTCGCCAACGCCACCAAGTTCACCCCGCCCGGGGGAGAGGTTCGCCTCGAGCTCGAACGGGACGGGCCCTGGGCGGTGATCCGGGTCGTCGACACCGGGCCGGGAATCCCCGCCGATGAGATGAGCTTGGTCTTCGACCGCTTCTTTCGGGGGCGTGATGTCCGGGCGGGCGGGTCGGGTATCGGCCTGGCCATCGTGCGCCGACTGGTCGCTGCCCACGGTGGTGACGTGGAGGTGGCGAGCGAACCCGGGGACGGCGCCACGTTCACGGTGAGGCTCCCACAGACAGCGCGTTCCCTTCTCAGTTCCTTCACGGGTCCTTCATGACGGGTCTCTAGCGTTGGTGACATGGACACGAACCAAGCGTCGACATACGAAGGAGTCGCCCCGGACCACGGCGCCGCGGCTGCAGCACCGGTCGGGCGGGGGAGTCGCCGACGCATGGCCGTCGGACTCGTCG
>JBBSLT010000050.1:0-14362 GCA_038233555.1 Acidimicrobiales bacterium | reverse complement strand
TCGTCGTAGGCGACGGCGAGGGCGGGAACCACGAGGACGTCTTCTCCCAAGGAGATCTCCACCTCGATGGTGGCGTTGAGGCCGTCGACGGTCTCCACGTCGCCCTCCAAGGCACAGGAGGCCACTCCAGCAACCTCGGCGCCCGCGTCCCCGACCCCCCCGGCTTCGCTCGTGCCCCCCGAGCCCTCGCTGAGGGTAATCCCGAGACACGGGACCATCCGCAGCCCGGTGACGGTCTCGACGTTGGCCGTGCCCGACATTGCCCCAGAGCGAAGCCGCAGCAGCTGCAGCGGACGGAGCTCGGCTTGGACGACGCGCCCCGAGGTGATGCTGAGCGCTCCTGAGGGCAGTTGCACGAGCGTGCCGTCGCTGGGTGCGTCCACGACGCCCGCGCTGTTTCGGAGCGCTCGAAGGTCGGCCTCTGCCCGGTCTGCGGTGAGGCGGGCCTGCTCCAAGGCGAACGTGGCGGTGGCGCTCGCCTCCGGCACACCGGCTTCGGCGAGGGCCTGACGCAGCGCCAACCGAGCGTCCTCCGCCTTACGTTGTGCATCACCGAGGGACTGCGCCGGGGGATCGAAGCGGGCCACGGGTTGCCCGGCGACGACCGGCGACCCCACGCTGACCAGCAGCGTCGTCGCCATGCCCTCTGGCGTCGCCACCCCCACTTGGCCCGTCGCCGTTCTGGCACGAAGTTGAAGGGTCGACCGGAGCGCCTGGCGACGCACGGTGACGAACTCAGGCTCACCTCCCGGCCCGGTGGCAACAGTCGTGGAGGTCGCCGTGAAAGCGGCTTGAGGACCGCTGCGGCCCGAAGCGATTGCGGTGATGCCGACGACAACCAATGCGAGGGCGAGGAGGCCCGCCAGGAAACGGACTCTAGGCGATCGCAACGCCGAGAAGCGCCACCTACCGGAGGGCGATGACGTGCTCATTCTGCCGAATCGTTGAGAGCATCGGCGATGGTAACCGAACGGTCGCCTACTTCCTCGACGGGAATGAAGCCGCAGGTCTGTTCGTCGGCAAGGGTGCTCCTAGCGGTGGCGGGGTCACCCTCGAGAAGCGGGGCGTACAGCGAGTCGATCCACTGCTGGATCTCCTCGGAGGTTCCCGATATCTCAGCTTCAGCCGATCGCGGCTCGGGTTTAGGGGCCAACTCCCCCGTCCGCACTAGGTCGTCATAGATGTTGTACACGTCTCGACACGCGGCCCAACCCTTGGCGAACTGCTGCAGGCTCCGGAGCTGCTCGTCGGTGGACGAGTAAGCAGTGTCGTCCCGGGCGATGAGATCCGCGACGTCAGCCGGTGCGTACCCCTGGATCTCGGGGCGCTCCTCCAGGGCGACGTCGTCTCCGCCACACGCAACCACACCCAACATCGCCAGAGCGCCTGCACAAAAGCGGGCAGCTGACCTTCCCTTCATTCTTGGCCTCCTACGTAGGGTGATCGACAGAAGTGAAGTGAGTTGGGACCGGAGGCGGCGATGGCGCCTCCCCAAACTCAAGGGTGCTCGGGGGGTCGGGGGTCGATGGGGACCAAGGTGATCGTCTTCATCTCGGGCTCGACCGCCAGTGATGCGCAGGGGCGCTCGTTGCTGTAGGGGCCGGGATCGAGCACTTGCCAGTCGTTTAGGCCGCGCTCCGCCAGCTCCTCGGCGACGATACGGCGGGCTTCGGTGGGCTCGACACAGTCTTGATCGATGAAGGGCTGCGTGATCTCCTCAGCCAGGCGGACGAGGTCCTGTTCGCCGGGAGCCGGCTCCTCGGCCAAGGGGGCTAGTCCGAGGCGGCCACATGGTTCGCCACCTTCGTTGGGGAAGACGCCGACGGCACCGGACTCCAGGACACACGCGCTCAGCCCAGGGCGAGAGCCGACCGGGTCAGGCGAGCCGGCCGCCAGTGCTTCCGCACAGGCCTCTACGAAGCCTCGGTCGTCGTTGGGCACGACGATGATGTCGGCGCCAAGGTCGACCTCGGCGTAGCAAGCAACCTGTAGTGGGTCCGCTGCCTGGCGAGTCAGCACCCAGGCAAAGGCCGCAGTGCTCAACACGACGGTCACGGCTCCGAAGGGAAGGAGGCGCCGCTGCCGACGCTTGCTTCGGGTCGGGAGCAGCCGGGGGACGGGATGGCGCCCGCTGGTGATGTCGTGAAGGAGCCGCTCGGATTCGGGCGAGAGCTCAGCCTCATCGGAGGACTTCTCCTGAGGAAGCGGGTTGGCGCGGCGGAAGAGCTCGAAGATCTCCGACTCCTTGCCGGCCTGCCCGCTTGTCGTGTCACGCATCTAGCGCTGCACCCCCTTCCGAGATGAACCTGCTGCTGCTCCGTCTTCTTCAAGCAGTAGGTGGTACCGGTCCTTGAGCCGTTTGCGGGCACGAGAGAGGCGTTTGCGAGCCGCCACCTCGTGGAGGTCGAGCGCCAACGCCAACTCCTTGCTCGACAGCGCGTCCCACCCGCTGAGGCGCAGGACCTCCTGGTCGTCGCCGTTGAGTTGGTCGAAGGCTGCCTGCAGCACCTCACGCTGTTCGGCGAGCAGCGCCTGGGAATCGAGGCGCTCTGGGAGGGGTGTCCGATCCTGGGTCATGCGATCGACGAGCCGGGCACGGCGTCGCCGTCCACGTTCGTCGTTGAGCACCACCCTGGAAGCCACCCCGCAGAGCCAGCCGAAGGCGGCCTCCTCGGGGATCACATCGAACCGTTGCCAGGCCACGACCATCACGGCCCCGACGAGTTCGTCGGCAAGGACCGGTGACCGGGTACGTCGCAGCGCGAAGGCTCGCAGCCGCCGCTCGTGGAGGCGGAAGAACAGGGCGAACTCTTCTTCGGCGCCCTCACCGCGACCTCGGTACGTCTTTCCCACTGGTGATGATTGTCCACCACATCGACGTTGTGACCGAGTTTCCAAGAAAGTTGCCTTGGGAGTGGTTGGCCGCCCTCCGTCCCAGTGGTCATTGTGTGACCTGTCCGTCGGCGATCGGGTGTCTCCCAAGCACGTCCGAGGGCGTGCGCCATCGTCACGCCTCGGGAGGGCGGGTGGATGGTGATGGCTGATCAAGGCGCTGAGCTCGGCCCGGACAGGTAACTACTGATACTGCTGAGTATCGGTAGTAGAGTCCCCGGTATGGCTTCCGATACTTCGCCCCAGCGACGGTCGCAGCGCAGCGAATCGACTTCCGATACTACGGCGGCACAGGGCAGGGCCGCCGTCCCGACCCTGCCGCCGGATCTCAGGGCGGCGCTCGCCGGCTACGTCGAGTCGCTCGAACGGCCGGGTGGACCGCTCGACGGCGACACGGTGCGGGTCTACCGCTCCCGCGTCGGCCGGTACCTAGCCTGGCTGGCCGGAGCCGATGTCGAGGGCGACCCTCTCGCCGAACCCGCGGCGCGGGATTGGGCGGTGCGCGACTACCGCACCTTCCTCCTGACCGTCGCCCGGCGCAAGCCGTCCACGGTCAATGCTCACCTCACCGCCGTGGACGACTTCTACCGCCGACATGGCCTCGGCCCGGCGAGCGCCCGGCGGGAGGACCTACCCAAGGCGGCGCCAAGGGCACTTGACCAGCGCTCCCAGCTGCGATGGCTGCGCGCTGCCGAGCACGCGTCGCCCCGGGACAAGGCGCTGGCCCACGTCGGCTTCTACGCCGGGCTGCGCATCGGCGAGATCGTCGCCCTCGACCTCGACGACATCTACACGTCGGCCCGCAAGGGTCACCTGGTGGTCCGCTACGGCAAGGGCGGCCGCTACCGGGAGGTCCCTCTGCATCCGGTGCTGCGCTCGACGCTCCACGAGTGGTTGGCAGAGCGACGGAGCTGGCCCGGTGCGGGGACGAGCCTCGCCGTGTTCCTAAATCGCCGAGGGGGCCGACTCTCCACTCGGGGTGCCTACGGCACCCTGATGACGCTCGCCGACGACGCCGGTATCGCCGTCGGCCGGGACGGCGACTTCACTCCGCACGTCCTTCGACACACGGCTGGCACGACCCTGACCAGGGCCGGGACAGACATCGTGTTGGTCGCCGAGATCCTCGGCCACAGCGTGGAGACCGCCCGGCGCTACGCGCTGCCGAGCGAACAGGACCGCCAGGCCGCCATCGAACGACTCCCGGTGGACCGGTAGCGTCACCATGTCATCACCCAGGCGAGCGCTCGAGCTACGACGCGGTGAGCGCCCGGTCCCAGCGCTCGGCCCAGGTGCAGAGCTCCTCGAGGGCTGATCGGAGCTCCTCGAGGGCTGATCGGAGCTGCTCGCCTTCGGCGGTCAAGGTGTAGGTGCTGGTGATCGGCGGGCCGGGGTCCACGACCCGCTCCACCAGGCGAGCTTCTTGGAGTTCTCGGAGCCGTTCGGTCATCACCCGTCGGGAAAGGCCGGGAACGGCCGACGCCAACTCACTGAAGCGGGCCGACCCCTGGAGGAGCAGCACCAGCAGCTGCGGCGTCCAGCGCTTGGCCAGCACCTCACAGCCTCGGGCGACCGCTCCGCCGATCATGAGCGGCGCCTTGTGGCCGGTTGACGACCTGGTGTTAGGGTGCATCACTAAAGTTACTTTCCGTTCCTCGGATACTGGATGGAACCTCGTATGATGGCGTCTGCTGGTGACTCTACCGGCGCTGCCAAGGCGAACACGGAACCGGTGAGGCTGTCACCCGACGCTCGACGCCTTCTCGTGGAACGGCTGCGCCAGGCCGGAAACGACGACGGACTGTTGTCCCTGCGGGTCCGCCAGGCCGCCGAGGGCGCGGGTGTCAGCGAACGCACCCTGTGGCGTTGGTTGCGGGACGGCGCTCCGGCGGAACACCCAGGCGGCGGCTACCAGCTCACCGACGCAGACCTCGACGAGTACGTGAGCCACCGCGGCAACATGGCGGCTGTGTGGCGGGCGCTGCATGCGAACGGGGATGGGCCGTCGCTGCGCACCCTGCAGCGGGCGTTCGACCGAGACCTGCGGCCAGGGGAGCGGGCGGCAGTGGTCGAAGGGGCCGAAGGCCGGCGGCGCCACCAGGTCTACCTGCGATGGGAAGCCCGGCATCGCAACGAGATCTGGGAAGCCGACCACAAGGAGCTGGAGGTCCTGGTGCTGCCACCGCGCTGCCAGCGTCCCCAGAAGCCATGGGTCACGCTGTTCCTCGATGCCTTCTCCCGCCTCATCATGGGATGGTCGATCGCTCTCTGCCCGTCGGCGGCCACGGTGCTGGCGGCCTTGGGCAAGGGGATCCGCCTCGACCCCGAGCGAGGTCCCTTCGGGGGCATCCCGTCGGTCCTGCGATGGGACAACGGCCTTGAGTTCGCTGCAGGCTCGATGACCAAGGCAGCGGCCACCCTCGGCTGTACCACCATGGCGATGACCCCCTACAGCCCACACCTGAAGGGGAAGGTGGAACGAGTGAACCGGACCGTGACCCAGGAGCTGATCGCCAGCCTTCCCTTCTACACCAACGGTCCTCGAGCCATCGACGGTCGTCTCTACGGCCCCGACGTTGCCCCCATGACGCTCAGCAATCTGGTGGATGAGTTCGCCCGATGGGTGGTCGACTACAACACGCTCCGTTCGCACTCGTTCCTCCAGGGCCAGACACCGCTGCAGCGGTGGTGTGCCGATGCCACGCCGCTCGAGGTCGTCGACGACGCTGGGCTGCGCTGGCTCCTGCTCGCCGACGAAGCCCGCACCATCCAGAAGGACGGTATCCATTTCCACGGGCTCATCTTCATGGCTCCCGAGCTGAACGGGATGGTGGGTCAAGGGGTCGAGGTCCGCTACGTGCCCCACGACGACCGTCGCATCGAGGTGTTCGTCAACAACCGCTGGCTTTGTGGCGCCAAGCCCCAGAGCGCCCTCAGTGCCGAGGACCGGGATCGGGTCCTCGAGCGACGCCGGGCCGATGCGGCGGAGCAGGGGCGCCGGCAACGCCGAGCGAGCCGACAAGCTCGAGCTCGCCTGGCGGTAATGACCGAGCCAGGACCCACCGAGACGACGACGGTGATCGCCGAAGACCGGGGACAAGCCGAGTTGGGGCGTGGCGACGATCTGTCCCTTCGGCGTCAGGCCCGCATGAGCCTGCTCGACCTCGGGGTTCCACCACGGGCTCCAGGGCCCACAACGGATGAGATGGGAGCGACGTAGTGGGCCGTCACTTCCTGGGCGTCGAGGGCGCCAGCACCATCCCCACGGAGCATCTCCTATTCACCCGGCGTGCCGTCGCTGACCTGGTGGAGGCCAGGGCCATGGGAGCGGTGCACGGCGATGCGGGGCTGGGCAAGACCTTCGCCGTGGAGGAGGCCGTCAACTCACTGGCCTGCCCCATCTGCTGGACATCGTTCCCGGGTCGGCCGACCATGCGCCTGGTGGCCACCGTCCTGATGGAGATGGTGACCGGCGTGCCCGCCACCGAGTACAACCGCTTCCACCTCACCGGCATGCTCATCGAGCTGTTGGGCCAGTGTGAGCGGCTGGTCGTCATCGATGAGGCACAGCGCCTGAACCGCGAGTGCATCGAGTACCTGCGCCACCTCCACGACCACCCACAGACGACGTTCGGCCTGGCGTTGGTCGGGGGAGACGGGTGCTGGCAGGTTCTGTCGCGTGAGCCGATGCTGCGCTCCCGGATTTATCGCCGAGTGGTGTTCCGCCCGCTCCCGGCCCCTGAGGTCGTGCACGCGATCCATGCCTACCATCCCATCTACGCCGAGGTCGACGATGCCCTGGTGCTGTTCATCGACGACTACTTCGGCCACGGCAATCTGAGGAACTGGGCCTCGTTCACGCGATCGGCGGCGACCCTGTGCCGGCGTCACCACCGGCCGGGGGTGGACGAGGAGATCGCCCGGAACGTGTTCGCTCTCCACGGTGGCGGCGTCGATGCCCGGTAGACCAAGGGTCCACCTCGTCGAGGACCCTCATGACTCGCACGTTCTGGCGACCCGGGTCTCCGCCCTCGCCGATCTGGCCCAAGGCCGTGCCGTGTGCCACCCAACGCCTGGCATCCAGCGCCACGAGGAGCTCGCCGCCGACCTCCTCGTCTGCCTGGGCAAGCGTTTCGACGCCCTGCGCTTCGAGCGGGCCCGGAAGCGGGCCTGGCACCTCGTCGACGTCTGGATCGAGGCCGAGAGGATCCACCATCTGTTCGTGCTTCGCGCCCATCTTCTCGCTAGGCCGCTGTGCGAGATGCTGGTGGACCTGGCGCATCGGTGTCGCTTCGAGCTTTGGTTGGTCTCCGGTCCCTCGACCCGCCGCCCACAGCTTGTCGATCATCTGCAGCTCCGACGATGGAGCCAAGTCCACTTCTTGGCCCGTTGGGAGACAACGACGAGAGCCGATCGAATGGGTATCAACGCGTGCTGCTTCCCGGAACTCCCGGCTGACGACTTCTTAACGTTCCGATCTACCTGCCGCCGACTCCTTGAAAACGGCGAATTCCAGCGCGTGGACGCCGTGTACTACGCCGCCATGGTCGAGACGGCAGCGTGGTTGAAGCCGCACACCAGACGCCGACCGGAATCGGTCGATGACACACTCAAGCTCGGCGCCGTGGCCGCCCAGGTCCAGGCGCTGCTGTGTGAGACCGGCTGTGCGTCGGAGGCATTGATTCGATTGCGGGGTGCTCAGGCGGCCTACTTTAGGGCCGGCTGGCTCGTCGACTTCTCCCCGCAGCTCGTAGACCGGGACAGTGGGTTGCCCCCTTTGGGCCCCACCCTCGACCCCGGCACAGCTGTCCGGCTCCGCCGGCTTTGCACTCCACGTTCGACCGCAGCGATGACGTTGCGCTTGGCCACCGATCTTCGTGGCGAGAGATTGGCACGGTTGAACATGGAGGACATCGACGAAGGTGGCGGGGGAGTCACGCTCGGCGGGCATCGTCTCTCGATTCCTGACCACGCCCGGAGTCTGGTGCTGGCCCAGTTGGTAGATCGTCGTCGTGGCGGGGCCGGGGGCGCAGACCCCTGTTCGTGCATCCCGAGAGAGGAGACCGCCACGCCGGAAGTGCCCTTCGCAACATCCTGCGAAGTGTCAGCTACAAGACAGCGCTCTCCGTCGGCCCCCGTGACTCCCTGGCCTCGCCAGGAAGCCCGCAGGACTGGCTTCGGGACCGGGGCATGCGCCTGACCCGGCTCGCCGCCGCGGGTTCGACCCTCATCCCATGAACAACAAGCTCATCGCCGAGCGCTGCCATGCCGCAGGTTTGAACGTGCACGAGGCGGCCAGGCGGGTGCATATCGACCCGTTTCCGTTCCATGACGTGGCCGAGAACCGACATGAAGACGATCGAGTTCCGTTCGGGGTCCTCAGGACCCTGAGCCAGCTCCTCGACATCGACGTCGCTGACCTGGTCGAGGTGCCTGTTGCCACCTGCGTGGAGCCCGGGGACGACGTCCGTGTCGAGGCGGCGTTCGCCGCCTTCCCAACCGGAGTCACCCGAGACGAGCTGGCGAGATGCTTCGCCTGGTCCCTTGAGCGGGTGGAGAGGGCCATCGCAGCTCTGGAGGTACGGCTTCGCCCAAGTGGGCGGCGGCTACGCCGGACCGGCTGGCACCGCTACGCCCTCGGCCCGAACCTGTCGATCCTGAGCCCAGAGGAACAGATCGACCTAACCCGGGCGGTGGGCAGACAGCGGGAACCACTCGACCACCAGTGGGCGCTGGTGCTGCACCAGATCACCGAAGGCTGGAGTCAGCCACGCTTCTACAACGAAGCGGCAGAGACGGTTGGCGACCTTCTGGACAAGCACCTGATCGAGCGGAGGAATGGCGACCTCGAACCGTCGCCCGACGTGATCTTCAGTCTGTGCCTCGACGAGTACTGACACGGAGCTGTCGTCACCGCTGACAACCCGGTGTCGCCTGCCCTGACACCGTGTGTCGTTTTCCGCCGACAACAGCGTGTCGTCCTACAACAAGGTCGGTGCATGGGTCGCCTCGCCAGGAAGCCGTATACTTTACATAATGTACATTATCGGCGTGTGAGCCGGGCATCGCGTACATACTTCGCAGGTAGTGTGTACGCATGATCCGGCGAACCACCATAGAGATCGACGACGAGCTGCTCACCAGGGCCAAGCGAGCGCTCGGTGCCAAGACGACTCGGGCGGCGGTCGAAGAGGCACTCCGACGGGTTGCGCTGGAGGCTGAGGGCGAGCGTGCTCACCTGGCGGAAAAGCAACACGAGTACTTGCACCGCCTCAGCGCTCGGGTCGACGTCCAGGTTCTCGCCTCGGACGAGATGTGGCGGTAAGGGGTTGGCTGCTCGACAAGAGCGCCGCAGCACGCGTCGGCGATTCCAGGGTCGACTTGACGCTGGCAGAACTCGCCGGCTCCCTCCACCTTTGTGCCGTGGGCGAGCTTGAGCAGCTCTATTCAGCTCGTTCAGCGGGCGACTACGACGAGATGAAGACTGAACTACGCCGCGCCTTTCCCTTGGTAAGCGCTCCACCCGATGTCTTGGACCGAGCCCTTGGCCTCCAGCACGACCTGGCCCATCACCATGGCATGTGGCACCGCACACCGATCCCCGACCTGTTGATCGCCGAGACGGCGCTGCACCACGGGTTGGGCATCGTCCATCTCGACGGGGACTTCGACAGGATCGCCGAGGTACGGGCCCTGACCGTCCGTCGATGTTGACATCCGCATCGCGACCGCCGGGATAATCAGAAGCGTCTAAGCCCGAGGCTTGGGCGGTGGAGTTTCGTCGGTATCCTGAGAGAGTGAATGGCCTTCGTCAGCTCACCTCGAGTACGCCGGGCCGCTTCGCCTCGCGTACGAAGTTGGCGTTGGCGACGCTGGCACTGGTGATCGTGGTCCTCATCATCGGCCTCACCCGGTTGGTCGGACTTCTTCCGTCCTTCGGCAACCCCTTCGCTGGCGAGACGATCGATCGGAGCCAGCCGACGTTGCTCCAGGCCATCGAGGACCTATCCGAGTACCAAGCGGCCACCGGACAGTTCCAGGTGATCATCGACGTGGAGGATGACACCCGATTTCTCCCGTCGTTCATCCGGGGAGAACGCACGGTGTTCCTGGCCGGAGGAACGGTCGATGCCTCGGTCAACTTCGCCGGCCTCGGCGACGCAGCGATCAGCATCTCGGACGACGGCACTTCCGCCACCGTGCGACTGCCGCCTGCCCGGTTATCGGAGCCTAGGGTCGATCCCGAGCGAAGCTACGTAGTGTCGAGGGAGCGGGGGTTGCTTGATCGCGCCGCCTCCATCTTCTCCGACAGCCCCACCGGTGAGCGCGACCTGTACCTGCGAGCCCAAGATCGGTTGTCGAGGGCGGCGGCGGAGGCCGGTCTGGTCGAACGGGCCGAGACCAACACCCGGTCCATGCTTGAGTCGATGTTGGGATCGCTCGGCTTCGATGACGTCACCGTCACCTTCGGAGGTGGCCCCATCTCCTGACGCGCTTCTTCCGGCTCCGGCGGCTGGATCAGCGCAGGCGGCAACGCAGAAGCTGGCCGGATGCGACGGCCTACACGGTCGCTGGGTCGTCAGGTCGGCATGTACTCCGTGCGGATGAGATCGTCGTAGTTGGGCTCGGCCTCGAGCAGCCCGAGCTCGGCCATCTTGGCCCCCGCCGCCTTGGCCTGGTCGATCCAGAACGGGGACAGCTCCCACACCGCTCCGCAGTTGGTGATCAGCTCCCGGTAGACATCCTCCTCCAAGCCGAACTGGTCGACCACGAGATCTCGCCACACCTCCGGATCGTTGGAACCGCTCGGGGTCAGGTGGTTGGCGGCGTCTCGCTGCATGGCCACCGCAGCGCGCACCAGCTCCGGTTCGTCGGCCAGCATCCGGGGGGAGGCCCAGATGGTTGAGTTCAGCTCGCCGATGGGGGTGGTGTAGATGTTGACCAGGCGCCGGCCGGCACCCGATGCCACGCTGCGGCTGGCGTTGGGTTCAGAACCCATGAACGCGTCCACGTCGCCACGCTCGAGGGCCGTCGGCTGGTCGTTGTACTCCACCGGGACGAGCTCCACGTCGCTGGCCGGGTCGAGCCCGGCCTCGTCAAGGAGGGTGTAGAGCACCAGGAGCTGGAAAGCCGGGCCCTTGAGGGCAATGCGGCGCCCGGCCAGGCCGGCCACGTCAGCGATCTCGGAGGTCCGGGGAACGATGAGCCCGGCACCCTGGCGCGCACCCATGGCCACGATCTTGGAGCCGAGGCCCTGCTCGGACTCGATGAAGCCGTTGACGATGCCGAAGATGGCGAAGTCGAGGTCGTCGGCCTCCAGGGCACGGTTCATGTCCGTGCCCGAGGTGAGCGTCGTCACCTCGACCTCCAGCCCTTCGGGTGCGAACTGCGGCCAGTACAAAGGGCCGGCGGCGTGGTTGTTGGTGAACGCCGCCGTGCGGATCCGCTTGCCGGCCAGCCCTTCACCACCATCGTCACCGGCCTCCTGCTCGTCTCCTCCGCCACCACAGCCGGCCAGGCTGAACGTGGCCGCGCTCGCCCCCAGGGCTGCGAGGAAGTGGCGCCGGGTCAGACCGCTCGAGCGCTGCGTCATGGCGACAGTGTGCCGTGAGTCAAACGGCGATTCAAATTCACCTGCTCCGATGGCTAAGATGGCCCCCCATGACCAGCACACGATTTACCGCCCCGAAGCCGCCGACGCTGTTGACTCGACGCCGTCTCCTCGCCCTGGCCGGCGCCGGTGCCACCAGCCTGGCCCTCGCCTCCTGTGGCGATTCGGGAGACGGAGCAGCTTCGCCGACGACCGGCTCGAACGCCGAGGGGCCCGACTTCGAGGGTCGCAGCGTCAGCGTCGCCCTCTACTCCAAGAACCATGCCTCCTCACCGTTGTTCTGGCAGGACTTCGCCCCGCCCGGCCTCATCGTCGAGCCCCAGATCTTCACCAGCGGCAGCGATATGAACCGGGCCATGGAGGCCGGCGACCTCGACTTCGCCCTCATGGGTCCCTACAACAGCCTCATCGAGGCCGAACAGGGCTTCGGATCCAAGATCATCTGCATGTGTTCGCGCGAGGGCATCGGCCTGGTGACCCGGGCCGACCAAGGGATCGCATCGGTCGAGGACCTTCGGGGCAAGACCATCGCCGTGCCCCCGCCCGGCGTGCAGGTCTTGGTCCTGACCGCCCTGTTGGCCGAAGCCGGCCTCGAGCTCGATCGTGATCTGACCTCGGTGCCGCTGGGTTACGCCGATCACCTCGGCGCCTTGGAGCGGGGCGACGTCGACGCCTTCATCGGCACCGAGCCCCCGGTCACCATGAGCGTGGTCTCAGGGGTGGGCACCCGTCTCGACGCCGTCTACTCCACGCCCAACGGCGACTTCAACACCGCCATGTGGGCGGCGCCCCACGTCCAAGACGACGTCGAGTTGTTGGCTGCGGCGGTAGGCATGCAACGCGATGCCGCCGAGCACCTCACCCCCGGCGGGGAGAACGACCCCGAGGTGTGGCGGCGCCTCCTGGTGGATGAGTTCGGCTACGCCGTGCCCGTCTACGAGGAGGTGCTGTCCAACATCGGCGCGGAGTGGAACTTCGACGAGGAGCGCAAGGCGCAGCTCGAGGGAGCGGGAACGCTGATGCTCGCCAGCGGCGTGCTCACCCGTGAGCCCGACTACGAGTCGCTGTACCTGCTGGATTACCTGCCGGCGCGATGAGCACCGCCGGTCGAGGGCCATCGCCTGCCACCGACGCCCCACCGGCCGAGCCTGCACCATCCGCCGAGCAAGGCGACGAGACCTACGGTGCATCCGACGCGCACGGGGCGGCCGACGCACACGGTGCACCCGAACAGCGCGAGACACCGACAGGCGAGCCAGATCCGGCGGGGGTGTTGGCGCCGGCCGCCCGCCCGGGGGGCCGAACCCCGCGGCGCCGGCGTGGCGTCGGCGTGATCGTCCCCGTCGCCCTGGTGGCCTTGTGGGCGTTAGCGGGCGCCGCCGGGTGGATCTCGCCCCTACTGCTCCCATCGCCGGCAGCGGTGGCCGAGGCCGGCTGGGACTTCGTCGCCGGCCAAGGTGGGGCCACCCTTCCCGGAGTGGTGCCCTTCGAGGGCGCAGCCGCTCGCCACATCGTCGCCAGCGTGAACCGGTGGCTCTCGGGCTTCGCTTTGGGCGTGGGCGTCGGGGTGCCCCTCGGCTTGACCCTCGGGCTGTCCCGCCGGGGCGCCGAGTTGCTCGACTCCCTGGTCCAGGGACTGCGCTCGATCCCCATCACCGCCTGGTTACCTATCGCCCTGGTCTGGTTCGGCTTGGGCGAGGGAGCTGCCCGCTACCTGGTGTTCATCGGTGCCGTCTTCCCGATCGTGATCGCCACCGCCGACAGCGCCGCCCGGGTCCCCCGTCACCTCGTCAACGCCGCCTTGATGCTCGGTACTCCGGCGCGGGCCCTGGCCCGGCGGGTCTACATCCCCGCCGCCCTGCCGGGCATCGTCACCGGCCTGCGCCTCGGCCTCACCCTGGGGTGGATGAGCGTCATCGTCGGCGAGCTGACCGGCCAGAAGTCGGGCGTCGGGGCCATGATGTTCGCCGCTCGGGAGGTGGGCCGACTCGACCAGATTCTCGTGGGCATGGCCACCTTCGCCGTGATCGGCCTGATCGGCGACACCGCCCTCCGTGCCGCTTCCCGGCGCTTCGTGGCCTGGAGCGACGGATGACCCGCCGGTGAGCATGCCGGTCACAAAATCCGAGGTACTGGCCATTCATTCCCTGCACAAGTCCTACGGCTCTGTCCACGTGCTCGACGGCATCGAGCTGGCGGTGGCGCCCCACGAGGTCCTAGCCGTGCTCGGTCCGAGCGGGTGCGGCAAGTCCACCCTGTTGCGCCTGCTGGCCGGCCTGGAGGCCCCCGACGCCGGCACCGTCACCTTCGGCGACCAGCTCGTCGACAGACCCTCGCCTCACCGCCCCATGGTCGTCCAGGGGGCAACCTTGTTCCCGTGGCTCTCGCTGCACGACAACCTGGCGTGGGGCCCGAGAGCCACCGGCCATCCCGACCCCTCTGCCGTCGTCGCCGAGCTCCTGGAGGCCACCGGGCTGGAGGGCTTCGCCGACACCAGACCGGGTCAGCTCTCCGGCGGGATGCGCCAACGCGCCTCCATCGCCCAGGTACTCGCCAACCGGCCCCCCGTGCTCCTCCTCGACGAACCCTTCGGAGCGCTGGATGCCCAGACCCGGCTGCGCATGCACGAATGGCTGCGGGGCCTGCTGGCCGAGCGGCCCGCCACCGTGGTCCTCGTCACCCACGACGTCGACGAGGCGCTGCTCCTCGGTGACCGCCTCGCCCTCCTGTCGGCCCGGCCCGCCCGGGTGCTCGATGTGCTCGACGTTCCCTTCGGGACCGACCGGGGCCGAACCACCCTGACCGACCCCAGCTTCGTCGCCCTCAAGGCCGACGTGTTGGAACGGGTCTTGGGCTCGG
>JBBSLT010000049.1:0-14769 GCA_038233555.1 Acidimicrobiales bacterium | reverse complement strand
GGCGGCCTCGACCCCAGTCGCCTGCTCCGCCTCCCGCTGCACCTTGGCGGCCTCGGAGCCGACCTGGATCTCCAGCGAGTCGGCCCCGGGCAGGTCCCGCACGGCGGCGACGAAGGCGTCCACGTCGCTTCCGTCGTGCAGACGAAGGTCGAGCGTCTGGTTCTCGCCGCCGAAGGCGGCCACCTCGCCGCCGAACTGGGCCCAGAAGGCGGGGCCGAGGTACGCCGCCCCCCGGCCGGTGTAGACCACTTCGGGGTCCCGGGGCACCGGGTCGAGGTCGAAGGGGAGCCGGACGATGCCGGTGACGGTGAGGTCGAAGGCCCGACCCTCGGGCTCGGTGGTGCCGGCGAGGGCGTCCTCGATCTGATCGGGGGTGTAGGCCCACATCCGCAAGGTTTCGCCCGGTCCCAGGAGATGACGCTGGGCCACCTCCTCGTTGACCGCCACCTCCAGCGCCTGGCTTGGATCGGGGAGCCGTCCGTCGACCAGGAAGGGAACGTCGGAGGTGGCGCCGAGGCCGTTCTCGCTGATCCGCACGAAGGGGTTGATCGACCCGACGGCGGCGGCGTCGGCCTCGCCCGAGGGGGTGCTCGGGACGAGGACCAGGTAGGCGCTCTGGCCGGCGTCGGCCACCTGAGGCAGGCCTGCCACGGCGGTGGCGTCGAGCTGGGCGGACTCGTCGAAGATGAAGACGTCGAAGGGCCGGCTGAAGGCGACGAAGCGCTCCATGGCGCTCTCGGTGCGTCGGGTCCCCGCCACCCCGGCCATCGTCGCCCCGCCGGCTAGGCCGACGAGGACGGCCAGTGCCACCGTCGCCTTCCACCGCCTGCGCAGCTCGGCCCGGGCCCGGGCCCACACGGCGCTCATGGCGCCGCCGGCCCCCCGTTCTTTGTCGCGTTACGTACCCGGGATGAGCAGAACGCGACAAAGAACGTGGTGGGGGAGGCTCCGGTCAGAGATCGGCGGGGCCGATGACCTCCACGAGGGAGCCCACCCGTCGTCGGAGCCGTCGGTCGTCGGTGAGGAGGGGGCACTCCTCGATCAAGGCCAGGGCGACGTACTCGGCGTCGTAGGTCTTGGCCCAGCCGAGTCGACGGGCAACGAGCGTCGCCTCCTGGTAGAGAAGCGGCGGCGCAGTCCGGGTGATCGTGCCATCGACGAGCCGCGCGAGTGCCCCGTCTCCGGCGCCGTCGCTCAACTCTTCGCGCCAGGCCAGTTGGCGCAGGGTTGCGCAGGCCTCCGACCACAGCAGTGGTGGGGCGATGAGGTCGCGTCGACCGAGCAGCGCTAGGCCGGCGTCGTCTAGGGCGGCCGTGACGGCCACGCTGGCATCGATCACCAACGCCACCTCTAGCGTTCCTAGTGCTCTCGTCTGGAGCGGCGCACGGCGGCAAGCACATCGGGCATGGGTTCGCCGGTAAAGGTGGTGGTCCACCACCCGTCGGGAACGGGCAGCCGATCGCCCACGTCAGAATCAAGCTCATCCAGCTCGGCCTCGTCGATGAGGTACTGGGTGCCGACCTTGGTCGAAGCCAGCTTCCCGGCACGGATCCAGCGCCGGAGGGTCTCGGGGTGGCGGCCGGCTCGGCGAGCGGCCTCGGGGACGGTGAGCATGTGTTGTAGCATACAACAACGGTGCCCACGGTCTGCTCAGATGCCGGTGGGGGCGGGAGGCTGGGAGCGGGCGGGCAGCGAGACGGCGTCGGCCACCACCCGACCGTCGCGCATCTGGGCGATGCGCTCGGCGGCGGCGGCCACGTCGTCGTCGTGGGTGACCAACAAGATGGCCTGGCCTCCGGCGTGGAGGCGGCGGAACAGCTCCATGACCTCCTGGCCGCCCTCGGAGTCCAGCGCCCCGGTGGGCTCGTCCGCCAGCACCAGGGTGGGCTGGTTGGCCAGCGCCCGGGCGATGGCCAGGCGCTGGCGCTGCCCGCCCGAGAGCACGCCGGGTGCGGCCTTGGCCTTCTCCGACAGCCCGAGGAGGTCGAGCAGGTCGCGCGCCCGGGTCTCGGCTGCCTTGCGCTTCATGCCGGCGACGATGGCAGGCAGGGCCACGTTCTCGAGCACGCTCATGCCCTCGAGCAGGTTGAAGAACTGGAAGACGATGCCGATGTGGCGCCGGCGCATGCGGGCCAGGTCGTCCTCACTGCGACCGGTGACCACCTCGCCGTCGATGACGATCTCGCCGTCGTCGGCCGAGTCCAGGCCCGCCACCAGGTTCAACAGCGTCGACTTGCCACAGCCCGACGGACCCATCACGGCCACGAACTCACCCCGGCCCATGGTCAGGTCGGCGCCGCGCAGGGCCCGCACCGGCGCCCCCTCGGCCTCGTAGGTCTTGCGCACTCCCCGGACGGTAAGGACATCCTCGCCGTGCCCCTCCGGGGCCTGGGTCTCGTCAACCACGGTGTCGCTCATGAAGGTCCTTTCTCCGGCGGCTTCCCCATTGGGCACACGATCCCGTCTCCGGCGCCAGGGCGCAGGCATGTCACTTGCAGGTGGTGCCAGCCTCCCCCCTCCCGTTCTCTGTCGCGTTGGCTACCCCAGGTGTGCAGAATGCGACAAAGATCGGACAGGGGGCCGTGATCACCGGTCGCGCAGGGCCGTCGCCGGCGCCACCTGGCCCGCCTGGCGACCCGGTCGTAGCGCCACCAGGGCCGCCAGTCCGAGGGCCACCACCGCGACCAGCACCAACCAGCCCCCCGGCACGGCCGGAGTGCCCGGGGCCGAGGCGATGACGTCGACGATGCGGTCGGTGAGCAGGCTGGGGTTCACCACCACGTCGCCGACCTCGGCCCGGCGCAGGTACTCGGGATAGGCGTGGTCGGTGCGCCAGTGCCGCGCTCAGGGAGGCGATGGCGGCGCCGATGCCGAGCGCCACCACCACCGCCAGCCCGACGAGGGCCCGCCCACGCCGGCGAAGGCCGTTGCGGGCCAGGAGCACCACCGCGCGCACCTTGGCACCATAGGAAATCGAGTGACCGGCGACAACGGTGCTACCACCTGTTCTTGGGGTGGTGTTGGCTCGCCGACGGCGACGCCAGCAGAGGCTCGGCGTCAGGATGGAGGATCTTGAAGGCGCCCACCGGGCTCATGTAGGTGCCGCGCGCGCCTGTCGCGCCCGCGCCAGGCGGGCGTGACAGGCTTGTGGCGCAGAGCTCAGCCGGCGAGGCCGGTGCGCACCTGTGTCGCAGCGCTGACCCGGCGACTACGCCGCCGCCTGGTCCGGCACGCTCACGGTGCCCTTGACCTTGACGACCACGAAGAAGAAGCCGTCCTCCTCCGAGCAACTACCGTCCGGGTTGCGCTGCTCGATGAAGCGGCCCTTTCCTGCGAAGGTGCCTTCGCCGGTCGCGCCCTCGTAGGCGCCGGTCCCGTCGATGATCTCGAACGTGCCGCTGAAGGTGAACGAGCCCGAGCAGGTCCGCTCGTTGAAGTCCTCGGACCCCCCGGTTTCTGGTGCGTCGAGGGTGATGGAGCCGTCGGGGAACACGAAGGTGACGACATCCTCGTCGCTTTCGGAGAACTCGAAGGTCCCCACACCCCGGATGGGCCCGGAGGCCACCACCTGGGAAATGCCCGGGGCGCCCTCCCCCTGACCGCTGACGATGACCGTGAACCTCTGGTTGCCGGTCTGGGCGGAGACCGGAACGGCGCTCAGCATCATGCCGGCCACGATCCCCACCACCAAGGCAAGTCTCTTCATGCTGTCCTCCTGTTCGGGTTGGCTGACCGGAAGGCCGGCTGCCTCCAGTTGACCATCGGCCCCACGCAGTTTCGAGTGTGTAGGCATGCCAACACGAGGTGGTGGTAGCACCCGGTGGCGGCCATCAGACGCCGGCCAGCGCCTCCAGCTCGGCCACGGCGGGGTCGCCGGCTGTCTCGGCGGCGATGGCCTCTGCCAGCCCGGCGGCTTCCCGACGGAACCGGGCCTCTGTTAGCACTTGGGCGACGGCGCCGCCGATGCGGGCCGTCGACCGCCGGGACAGGCGGAGCCCGGCGCCGGCCTCGGTCACCCGTCGGGCGACGTCGGCCTGGTCTCGGCCGAACGGCAGGCACACCAGCGGGACGCCCTGCGCCAGCGCCTTCATGACCGTGCCGTGCCCGCCATGGGTCACCACCGCTCGGGCTTCGCGGGCGCGAGGCGGAAGGGGGCGAAGGCGCATCCGACCGCCTCGAAGCAGGCACGAAGGCTGGCGTGGCCCAGGACACGGACCTGATGGCCCCGTCGGATGAGCCGGCGGGCCACGGTGACCGTTGGGGGAACGTTGCCGCCGGCGTCAGGAAGCACGAAGAGGAAGCGCCTGGGACCACTCACCGGCACCTGCCGATCCTTACGCAGGTGCCCGAAGGACCTTGAACGCAGCCACCGGCGTGGCCCGGCCCTTCACCAGGGCGGGCGGGAGCGCGATGCCGTCGACCGGGATGGTGAGGGCGGCTCGGGTGGGCTCAGACAGCACCGTCTCTCCCGCCTCGGCCCACTGCTGGAGGCGCTGGGTGAGGTTCACCGTGTCGCCCACCAGGGTGTACTCCAAGCGCTCCTCGGAGCCCAGGAGCGCTGCCGCCGCCCGACCGGTGGATACGCCGATCCCCAGCCCGAAGGCGGCCAGGCCCACCGGCTCCCACCGGGCGTTGACCTCGGCCTGGGCTGCGTGCATGACCCTCGCCGCCTCCACTGCCCGGTCGGCGTGGTCCTCCTGGGGGAAGGGAGCGCCGAACACGGCCATCACCGCGTCGCCCACGAACTGCATGACGGTGCCGCCCTGGCCGAGGATGGCGGCGTTCATGGCCGCCCGGTGCTGGTTGAGCTGGGTGGCCAGCGTGGAGGGCTCGGCCAGCTCGGCGATGCCGGAATAGCCCCGGACATCGGACATCAACACCGTGACCACCACGGCCTCGCTCTCGCCGATGTGGCGCCCGTCGCGGCGCAGCTTCTCGGCCAGGCCGCCGGGCAACAGGCGTGACAGCGTCTCACCCTGCTCCTCCCGGTCGACGATGGCCTGGTGCAGGAGGCGAAGGCGGCGCAGGGCGCCCGACCCGCCCCCGCTGGCGCCCTGGGCCAACTTGAAGAACAGCTTCTCCACGTCGGCGGCGATGGCCTCGGCCGTAGTGCGGCGGGCCACGGCGATGGCCTTGATGGGCTTGCCCTCGGCCACGAAGCGCAGCAGGTCCTCGTCGGCCGCCCCGAGGTCGCCGTCGGTGGTGACCGGCGAGACCAGGGCGTTGACGATGGCCGGGTCGAGGGCGGTGCCCCCGGCGGCCACCGCCCGCACGGCCTGGACGAGCTGGTTGCCCTCGGCCAGGTGGTCCTTGAGCAGGTACCCGTAGCCGGCGGCCCCGTCAGCCAGCAGCGAGATGGCGTACTCGGGATCGTCGTACTGCGACAAGATGACCACGCCCGTGCCCGGGTGGCGCTTGCGCAGCTCCTTGGCCGCCTCGATGCCCTCGCGCTGGAAGGTGGGCGGCATGCGGATGTCGGAGACCAGCACCTGGGGCGCCGCCGCCTCGGCGCCGGCCAGGAGCTCGTCGTAGTCGGCCGCCACCCCCACGACCTCCAGGTCGGGTTCTCGGTTGAGCAGTGCCCGGACGCCCTCGCGGACGATCAGGTTGTCGTCGGCCAAGAACACGGTGATGGCCATGGGGGTGGGATCGCCGGCTGCTACTCGACGGTGAACTCGGCGAGCATGCCCTGGGTGAAGTGCGGCGGCGCCTCGATCTCCTCGCCGCTCTCCTCGGCTGCGGCCACGGCCTCGGGGGTGGAACCCACCGGGTAGAAGCACAGTGCCCCGTAGCGCCCGGGCTCCAGGTCGACGAAGGCCTGATCGGACTCGCCGGGAGCGGCCATGGTGAAGCCCAACACCTGGATCTTCTGGAAGGCCTCCTCCTGGGGGAGCTGGGCCAGCTCCTCGATCGATTCGGTCACATCGTCGTTGATGCGGACAAGGATGAACTCGTGCAACTCGCCCCCGTCGTTGGTGAAGCTGAAGGCCGTCTGGCCCGCCTCAACCGTCTCGGCAATGCCTTCGAAGGCGTACTCGGTACCGGTCACGCTCACCTCGGCGAGCTCGCAGTTGGCGAGCAGGTACTCGTCGATGTTGGCGTCGAGCTCCTCGACCTCGGGCGGCGGCGGTCCCTCGATCCCTGCTCCGCTCATGGCTTCTTGGGTGAGGGTGATGAGTTGATCCACGTCGCCGGCGATGTCCGCCGGAGCTGTCGCTTGTGCCTGCTCGAACGCTGTCTGCAGCTGAGCCGGATCCGGACCCTCGGGTCCCCCGGCGGCGAAGGTGGCTTCGACCTCGATGGCTGCGTCGCAGAACGCGCCCACGTCCTCGGTCTCGGCGGCGGTGGTCTCGGAGCTGGCCTGCGTGGTGGCGCTGGGCGCGGCGTCCTCGTCGTCGTCGCCATCGCCATCGCCATCGCCGCAGGCGGCCAGGCCCAGCGTCAAGGTGAGCACGGCGGCGGCGGGGACCGCCAGGCGCCGACGCCGGCGCCGGATGGAAGCTTCGGTTTGGACGGGCATGGTGTTTCCTCTCAGGGGTCATGGGTGAAGCTCAACATTGCGACAGGCGTGGCCGCCGGCGGAAGGGCGCAGCCATGCGGATTGATGGTGGTGGTAGCCCCACCCCCGGCGATCCGAACAGCTGCGCCCTGCACGTCAGGGCCTACTCGACGTCGAGGAGGCCGACCATGCCCAGCTGGTAGTGGGGCTTGCCGGTCCTGACGTCGGGGATGAAGCAGATGTAGGCATAGCGGCCTTCGTCGCCGAGATCGGCCCGCCCGACGGTGAAGCCGGGCTCGAACTCCTCGGTCCGCTGCACGCTGAGCGGCTCGGCGAACGAGACCCCGCGGAAGTCGTTGAAGAAGGGCTCGTCCTCCCTGTTGGCGGCGGCGACGACATCATGGACCTTGGTGCCGTCGTCGACCTTGAAGAAGACGATCTCGTGGGGCTGCTGGCGGCTGCTGTTGACGAAGGTGAAGTCGTAGGTGCCGAGGCGCAGGTCGTCGGGAACGCCGGCCCACTGGAAGTCCCGGGCCACCACCACCGGCATGGCGGATCGAGCGCGAGCCTGTTCGGCGCGATCTCGAGGGCCGGCGCCGGCGGAAGGTGCTGCGGTGGTCGCCAGTGTGCCAAGCGCCAAGGCGGCGATGGCGGCGCGTTGGAACGATCGTCTGGTGGGTGCTCGCATGGTTCTCCTCTCTCAGGCTGGGCACAGCGCCCAGGTGCCCCGAGTGTGGGAGGGCCCGACGGGCAAGGCGAGGGCGCTGCCCGGTGGAGCGGAGGTGGTGGCACCCACCCTCCGGCCACGCGTGCCACCGCCCTTCCTGCCTGGCGGTCGGGGCCCGTAGCGTCTGACCCGCTCGCCGACGGAGGAGGTGGAACGAGGGTGAACGCGGTCGGCGTACGACTTGTCTCCGAGCTGCGCCGCCGCTGGCGGGGGTGGACCGGCCTGGCCCTGCTGGTAGGCCTGCTCGCCGGGGTGGTGCTCACCACTGCCGCCGGGGCCCGTCGCACCGAGAGCGCCTACCCACGTTTGCTGGAGGAGGCCAGCGCAGCCGACTTCCTCATCTCCGCCGCCTTCAACGGGTTGGGGAGCAGCTTCTACGACGAGGTGGCGGCGCTGCCTCAGGTCGCCGTAGCCGGGACCTTGGCTGGGATCAACCTGCTTCCGGTTCCCGACGGTCCTCTGGCTGCCGAGGGCTCCGTCGTCGCCAATGCCGCCGTCGATGGCCGCCTGGGGGTGGCCGTGAACCGGCCCAAGCTGCTGGCCGGGCGCCTACCCGACCCGGGCCGGGCTACCGAGGCCCTGGCCAACCGGGAGATGGCCCGAGCGCTCGATCTGGAGGTGGGCGCCACCCTTGCCCTGTTGGCGCCCCCCGCCTTCGGTGCCTCCCCCTCCCAGGCGGAGCCCGTGACCTTCACCGTGGTCGGCATCGGCCTCTTCGTTCAGGAGGTGGTGCCCGGTTCGCTGCTGGATGCCCAGCCTCAGCTGCTTCTCACGCCGGCCTACTACGAGGCTCACCGCAACGACGAGCTCAACTACGACGGGATCATGGTCCGACTCCGTCCCGACGTTGACACCGACGCCTTCCGCCAGGAGGTGGAGCGTCTGGGCCAGGCCTATGGACCGGAGATCGGCGAGATCTTCATCGGCGACGAGACAGCGTTCCACGCCAAGACGGCGCGAGCCATCCGCCCCCAGGCGGTGGCGCTGGCGCTCTTTGCTGCGCTGGCCGGGGGAGCGACCCTGCTGGTGGCGGGCCAGGCGCTCTCCCGCCTGCTGGCCTGGGAGGCCCGGGAGTACCCGGCGCTGCGGGCGCTGGGAATGACCAAGGGCCAGCTGGTCGTTCTCCACCTCTCTCGGGCCGGTGTCGTCGCCTTGCTGGCCGGCGCCATGGCGGTGGGAGTGGCCCTCGCCTTCTCCCCCTTGACGCCGATCGGTCCGGCCAGTGCCGCCGAGCCCGAGCCCGGCTTCGATGTGGATCTCACCGTGCTCAGTCTCGGCGCCGTCGCCCTCGTTGCCCTGCTCGTTGCCTGGACGGCGGTCCCGGCGTGGCGGGCGGCGTCAGTGCCGGCTGGGGTCTCGGCCACCACAGAGCTGGGCGGGCAGCGACGGCCCTCTGGCTTGGTCCGTCTGGCGGTCGGTTTAGGCCTGCCGGCTCCCGCCACGACCGGTATCCGCATGGCACTGGAGCCCGGCCGGGGACGCACGGCGGTCCCGGTACGCAGTGCCCTGGTGGGTACCGCAGTCGCCATCGCCGCGGTGGCCACGGCGGCCACCTTTGCCGACAACCTCCAGCGCCTGGTCGACACCCCCAGCCTGTACGGACAGGGTTGGGACCTGGCTCTCGACACCGGATTTGGGGCCGTCCCGGTGGAGGCGGCCGAGGCTGTTCTGGCCGGCGACCCAGCGGTGGCCGGTTATTCCGGCGGGAGGTACGGCGAGGTCACCGTCGACGGTGTGGCTGTTCCGGCGGCGGGCATCGACCTCCTCCAGGGTGATGCCTACCCGACGTTGCTCGAGGGGCGACCCGCCCAGGACGCGGCCGAGATCGTGCTTGGCTCCACGTCGCTCCGGCGCCTCGGGCGCACGGTGGGCGACACGGTGTCGGTGGAAGTCGCCGGCGAGTCCTCGCCCATGCAGGTGGTCGGACGGGCCGTGTTCCCCCGGCTCGGTCGAGGAAGCTTCCCCCCCACCGGGCTGGGCGAGGGAGCAGCGGTGGCGGCGGAGACCCTGCCGCTGTTCGACGCACCTCCCGACACCCTCTCCTACGGGTTCTACCTGGTCGACTTCGCCGACCAGGCACCACAGGAGGCACGGGCGGCGGTGGGCGAGCGCTTCGCGGCCACCATCTGCGGCGATGCCCCCGAGGACTGCTTCTTGATCGTGGACGAGGACCTGCGGCCCGCTGACATCAGCAACTACGAACGGGTTCAGTCGACACCGGCGGTGCTGGCGGGACTGCTGGTCGTTCTGGCCGCCGCCGCGCTGACGCACACCCTGGTGACCTGGGTCCGTCAGCGCCGGCGTGATCTTGCCGTGCTGCGGGCCGTCGGGTTCGAGCGGGGCCAGGTGGCGGCAGCCGTGGCCTGGCAGTCCACCACCTTGGCCGGCCTCGCCCTGGTCGTGGGGCTCCCGCTCGGCGTGGTCGCCGGCCGCTGGTTGTGGTTGCTCTTTGCCCGCCAGCTCGGCGTCGCTCCCGACGTGGTGGTCCCGGCCCTCCTGTTGCTCAGTGCGGTTCCCGTCACCATCGTGCTCGCCGGCCTGGTGGCCGTGGTGCCGGGCCTCTCGGCCCGGCGGTTGAGCCCGGCGGCGGCGCTGCGAGCGGAGTGAGCCAGGCAGCCCGGCAGCCTGGCCCAGACGACCTTGGTTCTGACCCCAGGAGCGGTGCCTATCGCAACCTCTGGTGGGGTCAGAACCAGGCATGAGCGTGGGGCCTACGGGCGGTCGGCGGGGCCCTCGTTGCCCGTGCCCACCATGAGACGGGCGGTGCGGTCGGACGTGAGGTAGTTCCACGCCCAAGACGTCAGGACCTCGAAGCGGTTGCGGTAGCCGACCAGGCGCTGCAGGTGCAGGGCCAGCCACATCACCCACGCCAGCCGGCCGCGGAAGCGCATGCCGTTCGGCAGCTCGGCCACCGCCGCGTTGCGCCCGATGGTGGCCATGACGCCCTTGTTCTTGTAGTGGAAGGGCCGGGTGGCCAGCCCTCGGCGCCGCCGCTCGAGCTGGGCGGCCACGTGGTCGGCGCCCTGTTGGGCCAGCGGCGCCATCTGCGGGTGGAGGGTGCCGTCGTCCTCCCGGCTGGCGGCGAGGTCGCCGATGACGAAGCACTGCGGATGGCCAGGCACCGACAGGTCGGCCTCGACCACGATGCGCCCGCCCTGAGCCTGGGCCAGGCCCAGGGTGTCAGCCAGGGGATTGGCCCGCACCCCCGCGGTCCACACCAGGCAGCGGGTGGGAAGCACCTTTCCGCCGGCCAGGTGGACGGCGTCGGCGGTGACGGCGTCGACCTTCGTCCCGAGCCGTACCTCGACGCCCCTCGAAACCAAGGTGTCGCAGGCGTTCTCCCGGGAACGGGGGTGGAACGGGTCCATCAGATGGCTGGTGGCCTCGATCAGCACGACGTTGGCCCGGTCGACTTCGAGCCCGGGAAAGTCCTTGCGTACGACGTTGTTGATCAGCTCGACCAGGGCCCCGGCCAGCTCCACGCCCGTGGGACCTCCGCCCACCACCACGAAGGTCAGCTCCCCGGAGTCGATGAGGGCGGGATCAGCATCGGCCCGCTCGAAGCGCTGGAGCACGTGGTGGCGCAGCCGCAAGGCCTCCTCGGGCGACTTGAGGGGAAAGGCGTGTTCGGCGACGCCTTCGATCCCGTAGTCGCTGGTGACGGCGCCGGCAGCCAGGACGAGGATGTCGAAGGGAAGCGGCTCGCCCTCGGCCACCATGACCAGGGCGGCGTCCCAGTCGACACCGGTCACCATGCCCAGCCGCACCTCGGCATTGGCCTGGCGGCGCAGGATGGCCCGCAGCGACCGGGCGATGGCGCCGGGATCGAGCATGGCCGTGGCCACCTGGTAGAGGAGGGGCTGGAAGGTGTGGAAGTTGCGGCGGTCGACGAGCGTCACCGCCACGGGGGCGTCCTTCAGCACCTGGGTCAGACGCAGACCGCCGAAGCCGCCGCCCACGACGACGACTCGCTGGTGGTGCTCGCTCATGGTCGTCGTCACCGGTCCACCATCGCCGCTCTATGGGCCTCCTGCCAACCCAGGGTGGCGGCGATGGCGCCTCCTCCGGCCAGTCCGAGACCCAGCCCGCCGGTGATGTCGAGAGGTAGGTGGGCGCCGACGTAGACCCGGAGCATTCCCACCAACAGCGCCAGCGTGGTCACGGCTATCCGACCGTTGCGATGGAGATGGGGCCAGACCACGACAACAAGGGCGGCAGCGACGGCGGCGTGGCCCGACGGGAAGCCTAGACCGCCGGGGTAGGCGTCTCGTAGGACGGCGTCGTCGACCAGCGCACCCGGACGCCCGCGTTCCACGGCGTCTTTGACTCCCTTGGCCGCCACCCAAGCCAGCATCCCAGCGCCCGCCAGTCCCAGTGCCAGGCGGGCCCGGCCGGTTATCAGTGCCAGCAGGGCGCTGACGGGCACGGCGATCACGTTGCCGAGCTGCATGGGTGCCCAGGCCAGGGCGCGCGGGACATCCCCGAGGTTGTTCACCAACGCGAAAACGGTCAGCTCAGCGTCGCTGATCGAGTGGGGGAGGGCGCCAAGGGCGCTGGTCACCAGCATGACCAAGCCGATGACGACAACGAGGAGGTATCGAGTGCGGCGCTCGGCCATCGGGCGGTGACGGTATACGTAAGCTGCGCCGGCCCAATCCTCACCGACCGGAGGCGCCCTGGTGTCCAATCCGCAACCTCGGGGAGAGCGACAGCGATGGCGACGGGGAATGCGGCTCGTGGTGACCGTGGTGGTAGTGGTGGCGATGTTCGTGGGAGTGCTCCCCCAGGTGGCCGACCTCTCGGAGGTGGGACGCACGGTCAGGGCACTGACCGGTCTCGAGGTGGCCACGGCGCTGACGGTGGCGGGCTGGAACCTGTGGAGCTACTGGTTGGTCCAGGTGAGCTCACTGCCCGGGCTACGGGTCCACCAGGCGGCGGTGGTGACGCAGTCCGCGACATCGCTGGCCAACACCGTCCCGGCCGGGGCAGCCGTGGGGGTGGGCGTGGTCTACCGCATGTACACGTCCTGGGGCTTCTCCCGCTCGTCGGCGACCCTTTCGCTCCTGGTCTCTGGGCTCTGGAACAACCTGGCCAAGGTGGCCATGCCGGTGCTGGCCCTGGCCCTGCTAGCTCTCCAAGGCGACGCCAGCGTGGCGCTGGTTACTGCGTCGTTGGCCGGAGTGACCGCGCTGGTGGTGACCCTCGCCGTCTTCGCCCTGGCCCTGCGCAGCGATCGCCTTGCTCGCAGGGTCGGCACGGCGCTGGAACGCATGGTGTCCCGACTTCGCCGGATGGCGCGGCGAGAGCCGGTCTCGGGGTGGGCCGAACGGGCGTCGGGATTCCGGGCCGAGACGATTGGTCTGCTCCGACGACGCTGGTTGGCCCTTACCGCCAGCACCGTGGTCAGCCACCTCTCGCTGTTCCTGGTACTGGTGGTGGTGCTGCGCCACGTCGGTGTCTCGGTGACCGAGGTGAGCACCGCCGAGGTGCTGGGGGCGTTCGCCTTCGTGCGCCTGATCTCGGCCATCCCGGTGACCCCCGGTGGTCTCGGTGTGGTCGAGCTGGGCCTCACTGCAGCCCTGGTGGTAGCCGGAGGCGATGAGGAGTCGGTGGTGGCCGGGGTCCTCGTCTACCGAGCCCTCACCTACCTGTTTCCCATCCCTCTCGGGGCCCTGACCTACCTGTGGTGGCGCCGCCGCCGGGGCGTGCCGGCGGCGGATGCGACCATGCCATGACGCTGCCTAGCGGTGGTCGGCGGCCGTCACGGATCAAGCTCGAGTCCGAGGTCGGCGCGTAGGTCGTCGGCCAGAACCTGGCGGGGGAACAGGGCCACGGCATCGTGGAGCTCCTCGTGCAGGCCGATGTGGGCGCCGGCGGTCAGGCGGTATCGGTAGGCCACGCACCCACCGTCGAAGACGTCATAGGTGGTGCCGACGAACTCTGGCGTCAGCGAGGTGAGGCGCTGATGGCGCTCGATTCCCTCCTCGTCGGCATCCACGATGGTCGCACCATCAAGATTGCAGGACGCCAACAGCTCCACCTCCAAGGAGCGCAGACCGGCGCGGTCGGAGTCGAGCCAGAAGCGGGCATTCCCGCTGTCGACGTCGAGAGCGGCAAAGCTCCAGCCCACCGGCATCTCGGCCACGCACGGCACCATCGAGGCAGTGGGCACCGCCTGAGCCAAGATGGCCAACCTCCCCCCCGCCTGGCACTCCGGAATGGCCGTCTCCGGCCCGACACACCCAAAAAGCAGTGCGACAAGGAGCAGGGAGGAAATCGATGCCGGCCACCCACTGCGCCGAAGGCGCCCCCTCTGGCTGGCGTCAGGAAGGTGGTCAGCGTTCCGGTCGCCGGCTTTGCCGGCGGTCGGAGCACCACCAAGCTCGTCCGAAGGGAGCGAAGCGAGTGAGGGCGAAAGGCTCACAAGAGGCCCGCGGTGCGGAGGTTGAACGCCACCAGGGCGATGGTCAGGGCGATGCTGGCCACGGCACCGAGGGTAAGGGCGACCCGCCGAATGCTCCAGAGCTGGATGGCGATCGGCGGGCGCTTTGGGGCCAGCTCCCGGAAGCAGGCCAGTAGGTCGCGGCCGTCGTCGCGGAGGCGCTGGCGGAGCTGGGCGGGGATGGTGACGCTGCGGCTGGCGGCCAGGGCCTCGGCGATGTCGTCGGGATCGAAGAAGGCCAGCGCCCGCTGGTAAACCCGCTCTGCGCTGCTGCGCAGGGCCAGGGTGAGCATCATGTTGGTGAGATCGACGGCCTGGCGCCACGGGCTGGGGCGCACGGTGGCGAAGGCCACGTCGATGAGGATGACCCGGCCCCCTCCCACCATCACGTTGGCCGGCTTGAGATCGCGATGGGCCAGGCCGGCGTCCCACATCCGGCGCACGACGGCCAGGGCATCGTCGATCACGGCGTCGTCGACGTCGGCGTCGTCGAGCTCCACAGCACCGCTCAGGAACTCGGTGACCATGACGTATTCCCGTTCGGGCGTGATCTCGACGAAGCCGTAGGACAGGGGCACGGGTAGGCCGGCGTCGGCCATGACCCGCAACAGGTAGTCCTCGTACTCCACCAGGCGCCGCACGCTGGAGAAGGTGCCTTCGTCCTCCAGGCGGCCGTAGAGGATGGCCCGGCCGAGCTTGTACCAGCGGTCGGAGCGCAGATGACTGCGGGCGTAGAGCTTGCCGAACACCACCGTCTCCACCGCCTCGGGACCGTGGCGCACCACCATGCGTAGCGGGGTGGAGCCGGCCGAGCCCTCGAGGCGGAAGGGGGACACGTCGACGGCGTCGAGGGCGAGCTGCTGGTGCAGGGCCAGGGCGATGGCCTCGCCCCGGCGGCCGCCGACATCGAGATGGGCGCTGCGTCCCCGGCGGTAGTCGATGGGGAAGATCTCGTTGGGGGTGAGGAGGCGAAAGGCGAGCACGGGCACGGCCATGCCGATGATCAGGGCAACGAGGATGTCGCTCGGGTGGTCGACGCCGAGGTAGAGCCGAGAGGCGCACAGGGCGACGATGGGAACGCCGGCGATCCACTTGGCCCGG
>JBBSLT010000048.1:0-14896 GCA_038233555.1 Acidimicrobiales bacterium | reverse complement strand
GTTGCCGATGATCGACGACGACATGTTGGCGATCGAGCCTTCTTCGAACAGGTCGATGTCGTAGGCGATGTAGGCGATGTGCTGCTGGCCGTCGGTGCCGGGCACCTCCTCGACCTTGTAGCACTTGGCCTGATAGGCCTCGTGCGCCGTCAGTCGGTCGGTCCCACCACGCTCCACGTGGCCGTCGACGACTCACCGGCCACGGCGGCCGACGCCTCGATGGCCTCGACTCCGGGCTGGGGGCTGATCCGAAAGGCGGCCAGCACGTCGGTGTCCTTGGGCTGGTAGTCGGGCTCCCAGTAGCCCATCTCGGCGTAGGGGGTAACGCCGGCATCCCAGCGGCCCTTCTTCTTGCCGTTCTCGGTCTCTGCCATCAGTCTCCACTTCCCTCGGTACGACGCTCTCTTGGTCCTCACCATCATGCCCGGCCGAAGTGTTCCTGTCCTTACGAATTCAGCCGAGATTGATAGCCGTATGGTTATGACATGACCCTGACCCAGCTCCGGACGTTCGTCGAGGTGGCCGCCGCTGGCTCGGTCCGCCAGGCCGCCGCCAACCTGGTGGTGAGCCAGCCGGCAGTGTCGGCGGCGGTGGCCGCCCTGCAGCGCGACCTCGGGGTGCCTCTGGTGAACCGAGAGGGTCGCGGCCTCGAGCTGACGCCGGCCGGCCAGGTCTTCGCCGACTACGCCCGCCGGGTCCTCGGACTGCTCGAGGAGGCCCGGGTGGCGGCCACGGGCCAGCTTCATCCCGAACGGGGGAAAGTACGCCTGGCTGCGGTCACCACCGTGGGCGAGCACGTGTTGCCGC
Source organism: Acidimicrobiales bacterium (assembly GCA_038233555.1). Classification (GTDB taxonomy): domain Bacteria; phylum Actinomycetota; class Acidimicrobiia; order Acidimicrobiales; family CADCSY01; genus JADDRA01. The sequence continues at coordinate 14,089 of JBBSLT010000048.1, read as the reverse complement.
CCTTCCTCGCTGCCTTCCGGTCTCGTTGCCCCGAAGCCGAGATCACCCTGGAGGTGGGCAATCGCAACCGGGTATGGGAGCTGCTCGGCTTCCGGGAGGTGGACCTGGTCATCGGCGGCCGGCCTCCGGCCAGTGGGGGTTTCACCACCCTGGCCACCCGGTCCAACCGGGTTGGTGGTGGTGGCGCCCCGACCGCCGTCGGCCGCTGGAGGGCTGCGTCATCGAGAGGTGGAGGTGACGGAGTTGGCTACCCAGGTGTGGCTCGTGCGCGAGCCCGGTTCGGGCACCCGGGCCACGGTCGAGGAGCTGTTCGAGGACCTCGGCATCGCCCCGGCCACCCTGACGCTGGGCTCCAACGGTGCCCTGCGGGAGTCGGTTCGGGCCGGCCTGGGGGTGACGCTTATCTCCCGCGATGCCGTGGCCCGGGAGCTGGAGCGGGGCACCGTTGAGGAGTGGCGCAGCCCGGGCCTTCCCCTGGAGCGGACCTGGCACTTGGTCGGTCGCTCCGGTGAGGACCTACCCCCCACCGCCGCCCTGTTCCTGGAGGGGCTGGCGACGCCGGGCGAGGTGGCCGGCAGCGAGGTCTTCCAGCGGGTGGTGCGGTGACGGCCGTATCAGATCCGCTGCACCCGGATCGGCGAGGGCAGCTCGCTCGACAGGCGCCTCAGATCTTCGGGATCCGACGTGAGCACGGCTGAGCCCACCCTCGTGGCGGTGACGACAAGGTGGGCGTCGACCACGTCCGACATGTTCGCTCTGGCCAGTAGGGACCCCACCTCGTGCGCCTGGTCGGGGGCGAAGCCCACCACCTTGCAACCACGAAGGAACCGCCGAAGCTGAGCCTGCTGCGGTGAACGGCTGATCTGCGCTATGACCGGCGCAGTCGTCGTGGGCACCGCTCCCAGCTCGAGGCGCGTCCGATGGTCCGCCCACACCGCCCGATCATTCCGCTCGGCGGCGACGAGAACTCCGGCGTCGTACACGACGCTCATGCTGACTGCGGCCGGGCTGACGCCACGACCTCACCCTCAACGCGGGATCGGGCCTCCTCCAGCTCGGACTCACTGAGCTCGCCATGTTCCGCCTCCCACTCGGCGACTGCCTGCAGGCCGTCGCGAAGCAAGAGCGCACCTCGTGCTGCGGCGGTCATCCAGGCCGAGATGCTGACGCCTTCGCCAGCCGCGGCACGGACGACCTGGTCGTACACATCGGGATCTACGGTGATCGCCAACTTGGGCGACGGATTCCCACGAGGCATGTAACAAGTCTACTACTCCGGTAGGAGGGACTGGGCGGCGGCCATGGTGGCAGGCCTCGGCGGGCTGGCGTAACCTCTCGCGCCGGACCACCGTCGAGCAAGGAGCAGCAGAGCTGATGGGCACAGACCTCACGAGTACGGCGCAGGCCATGGTGGCGCCGGGCAAGGGCGTCCTCGCCGCCGACGAGAGCACCGCCACCATCGGCAAGCGGTTCGCCTCGATCAACGTCGACTCCACCGAGGAGAACCGGCGGGCCTATCGCGACACCCTGCTCACCACCCCCGGGCTGAGCGATGCGGTCAGCGGCGTCATCATGTACGACGAGACCATCCGCCAGTCGACCGCCGACGGTACCCCGTTCCCCAAGTTCCTCGATGCCGCCGGCATCCTGCCCGGCATCAAGGTCGACATGGGAGCCAAGGAACTGGCCAAGACCGACGGCGAGAAGATCACCGAGGGTCTCGACGGCCTACGCGAGCGCATCGCCGAGTACGTCGGGCTTGGAGCCCGCTTCGCCAAATGGCGGGCGGTCATCACCATCGGCGACGGCATTCCCAGCTCCACGTGCATCGAGGCCAACGCCCACGCCCTGGCCCGCTACGCCGCCCTGTGCCAAGAGGGTGGCCTCGTCCCCATCGTCGAGCCTGAGGTGATGATGGACGGCGATCACAGCATCGAGCGTTGCTTCGAGGTCACCGAGATCACCCAACGGGTCGTCTTCGCCGCCCTCGCCAGCCAGCGGGTTGCCTTCGACCAGATGATCCTCAAGCCCAACATGGTGGTATCGGGCAAGGGCAACGCCCGCCAGGCCGGCGTCGAGGAGGTGGCCGAGCTGACCCTGCGCTGCCTGCGCCGCACCGTCCCGGCGGCCGTGCCCGGCATCGCCTTCCTGTCCGGGGGCCAGGGCGCCGAGATGGCCAGCGCCCACCTCAACGCCATGAACGCCATGGGCCCCCAGCCCTGGGTGCTCACCTTCTCCTACGGTCGGGCCCTCCAGGACCCGGCGTTGGCGGCGTGGAAGGGCGAGGCCTCCAACCGCGAGGCCGGCCAGCAGGCGCTCTCGGCCCGTTGCCAGGCCAACAGCGCCGCCAGCCTGGGCAAGCACACCGAGGCGGCGGCGTAGCGGACCACTCACCGCTGGCACTGCCAAGGGTCCAGCTCAGGGCGTAGGCTGATGGCGTCGCAGTCGCGCCAGGAGGGGAGTCGAACATGAAGGTTGGCATCGTCGGCAAGGGCGGGGTGGGCAAGACCACCACGTCGTCGCTCATCGCCCGGGCGCTGGTGGAGCGAGGACGACGGGTGGTCGCGGTCGACACCGACTCCAACCCGAACCTCGGGATGTCGCTCGGTCTGACCTTCGAGGAGATCGAGGCGATCCCCCAGCTTCCTCGGGCCCTGATCGTGGGGGCCAAGGGTGACCTGAGCGCCGAGGAGGTCATCGACGAGTACGGCCGGACCACCCCCTTCGGCGTCACCCTCATCTCCGCCATCAAGGTCAACGAAGCCGGCGCCGGGTGCACCTGCGGGGGCCACGCCTCGGTGCGCAGCTTTCTCGGCGACGTGCTCGAGTCCCAGGCCGATGTCACCCTGGTCGACATGGAGGCCGGCCTCGAGCACCTCAGCCGATCCGGTGGCACCCTGGCCTACGCCGACATCCTCGTGGTGATCATGGAGCCGAGCCGCAAGTCGATCATCACCGCGGCCCGCACCATCGCCCTGGCCGAGGAGCTGGGCATCCCCCGCACCGTCGGGGTGGGCAACAAGGCCAACCTGCCCGACGACGTCGAGTTCTTCGAGAAGGTGTGCGCCGAGTACGGCGTGCCCCTCGCCGGGGTGATCCCCTACGACACGGCGGTGGTCGACGCCGACCGCGCCGGGATCGGCATGGCGCTCGGCACCGGCGAGGCGGTGCGTCAGGCCATCGAGGGCGTGGTCGACTTCCTCGACGCCGCCGTCCCGGTCGGCTGAAACTGCCTCGGACCTCCGCCGAACGACATGAAGGGCATCATCCCCCGCAGGTGGCTCGACGACGACGAGCGCGAGCTGGGGGTGGTCGGTGAGGGCTACCTGCAAGGCAAGATTCCGTCGGAGATGTCGGAGTCGATGCCGACCACGGCCACCGAGCGTCGAGTGGTCATGCTCGGTGGTCCGGCGGAGCCGCCGACCCGACCCGGTCGGGCCAGAGGCATCTTCTTCCAGGCTCCCTGGACCTGCGTCCACGGGTACTGGCAGGGGATGATGTCCCTGCCGCCCGAGCGCTGGCGCGATGGCCCCGAGGCGGCGGTGCTGGTGCTGGTGCTAAATCCCGAGGCGGCTGGGGGCCAGGACGTCGTGCTTCGTTCCAATCTGGCGTCGTGGGTGGACGCCTGCCGGACGATCGGCCTCTCCGAGATCATCGATTGACCGCTCCCGCCGGCTGGTGAAGAGAGGGATCGCCGCCGGCGTCGTCCTCGTGCTCCTGGTGCTCGGCGCCGTGGTGCCTCTGCCCCTTTTCGTCCTCGCCCCTGGCTCGGCCATCTCCGTCGCCGAGCGGGTGGAGCTAGGCCGGGCACCCGACCCGTTGTCCGGCGAGCTCCTGCTCACCACGGTGCGCGTGTTCGAGCCCACCGCTTTCGGTTTGGTCCGGGCCTGGCTGTCCGAAACCTCGGAGGTCTTCCAGCGCGAGGAGCTCGTGCCCGAGGGGGTGAACGACGCCGAGTTCGAGGAGGCACAGCGGGAGCTGTTCCGAGAGAGCGCCGAGGTAGCGGCCGCCGTCGGCCTGCGGGCGGCGGGGGAGGAGGTGGAGATCTCGGGGGAGGGGGCGTTGGTGGCGGGGCTCCTGCCCGGCTCACCGGCCGAGGGCATCCTCGAAGAGGGTGACGTGATCACCGCCGTCGATGGCACGGCGGTGGCGGTGGCGTCCGACTTGATCTCGGCGTTGGGCACCCGATCGCCGGGCGACGAAGTGGTCCTGGCCGTGCAGCGCGACGAAACAGACCAGGAGATCCGGCTGCGCCTCGGCACCGTCGAGGGGCTCGACCAGCCTGCGATCGGCGTCGCCATCACCACCCTCGATCTCGACGTGTCGCTCCCGTTCCCTGTGGACGTCGACCAGGGCGGCATCGGCGGGCCCTCGGCCGGACTGCTCATCGCCCTGACCGTCTACGACCTGGCCGACCCCGGTGACCTGGCCGCCGGTCGCTCCATCGCCGGCACCGGGACCATCGAGCTCGATGGCGACGTGGGCCCGGTCGGCGGCGTCGACGCCAAGGTGGTGGCCGCCCGGGAGGCGGGAGCCTCAGTCTTCCTCGTCCCCGCCGGCGAGGTCGCGCTGGCCCAGTCGGTGGCGGGCGACGACATCGAGGTCATCCCCGTCGCCACCGTCGAAGAGGCCATCGCCGCTCTCCAAGAGGCGGCCTGAGCTAGCGGAGAGCTAGCGGACGTCGCGTTGTCATGCCTCCCCGGGACCGGGGGACAGGCTCAAGCTGTACTGGGTGAGCGCTTCGGTGTCGACCAGCTCGTCGGTGCCGTCGAGGTTGGAGGACAGGGTGGCGCTGACGATGAGGACACGTTCTTGGTCGAGTTGCCAGCTTCCGCGGAAGGTGTTGGTGCCGATGGAGTCGGGCTCTTCGACGATGTCGAACTCGGCCAGTTGCACCTCGTAGAAGTTCAGCACCTCTTCGGGCGTGGTGTTGCGTACCACGTAGGAGCGGGCCACGTTGCCGCCTTCCTCGTTCGGAGGTGACAGCGCCTCGGAGCGTGGGTGCAGGGGGATGTCGCCGAAGTCACCCTGTTCGAAGGTGGTGACGTCGGGGGAGGGCTGGGTGCCCTCGTCGGAGGGCGTACAGGCGCCCAAGGCGACCACGGTCACCACTGCGGCAAACAGCTTGGTGGGCGTGGCAATGCGAGATTCCATGGTCACGATCTACCACGATTGCCTGCCACCGAACCCGGCGGGCACAACCAAGCTCGCCGAGCAACCTCTGGTTGCGACGGCGAAATGCTTACTCGTGCTGGGCCTGGACGAGGTGGTACAGCAAGACGAGCTGGGTGATGGCGAGGGGCCCGTCACGCACGCCGTCGATCAGGCCGAGCTTATCTGAGAGGGCTTCGGGCACGGCCATCAGATTCCACAGCTCCTCTTCGGCCTTTAGCGTGGCCTCCTCGGAGGCGTAGGAGTGGACGTGAAGGGCGTCGACCGGCTTGCCGTCGTCGTCACGCGAGAGCTTGAGGTGCATGGCCTCTTCGATGTCGTCGCCCACCACCGAGTGCAGGTCCGGGTGGGGGATGGTGGGACGCAGGAGCAGGGTGGCGCTGAGGGGGTCCTCCGCCGTCTCGCCCCGGGACAGGATGGGGGAGAACTGCACGACGATGTCGGCGTTGGCCCGCTGGGGGCGGATGTAGGCGGCGGACTCCGGCTCACGTTTGTCGAGGTCGGCCAGCACCTGCTCCTCGGTGTAGCCCCGTTTGGCGGTGTCGCGCTGCACCTTCCACGCCCGGCGGATCTCCTCGGGCGGGTCGAGGTAGACGGTGGCGTCGAAGCAGGCCCGGGAACGCTTGCTCCACAGCGGGAACAGGCCCTCGACGACGACGAACTCGCGGGGCTCCACCAGCTCCGGCCGGTCGAGGGTGCCGTCGGCGTGGTTGTAGACAGGCTTGAGGATCGGCTGGCCCATGGAGAGCAACTGGAGGTGTTGCTCCATGATGTCCAGGTAGTTGCAGTCGGGATGCAGCGGCGTGAAGGGCTTGGTCTTGCGCTCGTCCCGGTCGAAGCGGTGGTAGTCGTCGGTGCACATGGCGGTGATCCGGTCGGACCCGAGGGCGGAGACCAGGCCTTTGGTCAAGGTGGTCTTGCCGGCGGCACTGTCGCCGGCGATGGCCAGCATGGTGGGCCGGCCGTTGCCGTTGCCGTTGCCGTTGCCCTGGGCCGCTCGTTGGATCGCCATCTGCTTCTCGGGCATGTCTACCTCGCCTCGGGACGCTGGTTCACGGAGTGGGCATCGTAGGCCCCCGACGCCGGTGGGGCCACTAGAGCCTCCACGAACAGGGGGTGGTGCCGGGGGGTGATGAGGAGCGAGGAGGTGCGCCACCCGGCCGGCGTCAGTGCCGGCGCCGACAACAGGGCGCTGTTGGTGACGGCCGTGGCCACGAAGGCACAGTCGTCGCCTGCCACCAGGTCGTCCAAGCTGAGCACGGCGTCGACGTCGACGCCGTCGCCGGCCACCAAGGCGCGCTCCTCGTCGCTCTGAGGCGACAGCCGGCCCTGCATCTCGCCGCCGAGCAGGCGGGCGGCGGTGGCGGTGAGCACCCCTTCGGGGGCACCACCGATCCCGAGCGCGATATCGACGCCACCGCCGGGCACGAGGGCCAGGAGCGATCCCATGACGTCGCCGTCGGGGATCTGCAGCACCTTGGCGCCAGCGGCGCGGATCTTCGCCATGAGCTCCTGGTGGCGGGGCTTGTCGAGGACGATGGTGACGAGCTCGCCGATCTCCTTGCCCAGTGCTTGCGCCACCTGGCGCAGGTTCTCCTCGACGGGCGCCTCGATGTCGACGGACCCGGCGGCGCCCGAGCCCACCACCAGCTTGTCCATGTACCAGCCCGACGTGCCCCACATCGATCCTCTGGCGGTCACCGAGAGCACGGCGATGGCACCCTCGGCGCCTCGGGCGCAGTAGTTGGTGCCCTCCAGCGGGTCGACGGCGAGGTCCCAGCCGGGTCCCGATCCAGTACCGAGCTCCTCGCCCTGGTACAACATGGGGGCGTCGTCCTTCTCGCCCTCGCCGATCACCACCCGGCCCTGACCGGGAACCGACGCCAGCTCGGCCCGCAGGGCGGTGACGGCGGCTTGGTCGGCCGCCTCCTTGTCGCCTCGTCCTACCCACGGCACGCACGCCATGGCTGCCGCCTGGGTGCTGGTGAGAAGGTGTAGGCCCAGGCGGTCGGCGTCGAATGCCGCCTCGGACGTTCTTGGCTCGTTCGCAGTGGCCTCGGCCGGTGTCATCGCCTGACACTATCGCAGGCCGCCGGACACGACCGAGGGCCGACCAGACGGTCGGCCCTCGGTCTTTGGTGCCCCTGGTGGTTCTACGTGGGGGAGGTGAGAGCGCTCTTCTTGGTTGCTCCAGGCAGAGCTACGTCCGGGCCGAGCATCCAGGTCTCTTCCTCCGGGTCCCAGGCATGGGTGGTGCCACAGGTGGGACAGGCGACCAGCGAGTCGCCGGCGAGGTCGTGGGCGTAGTACGCGAAGACCCCACGACAGCGAATCGATCCCCGCAGGGCCAGGCACCGTTGGGTCCCCGCCGGCCTGCGGGCGAACTCCTCTTCGTTGAGGGCGGCCTGGGTGGCCATGATCTCGGCAGAGGAGCGCGCCTTGTCCTTGGCCCAGTGGCGATCGGCCAGGCGCAGCACTCGGTTGGACAGCTTCTCGGCCGGGGGGTAGGCGCTCATGGAGGAAGGGTTTTGCAGATCCACAACCGCATCGGGGCTGACATCGACGGGCTTGTTCATCACCTCGGCGGCCTGGCCTGCCAGCATGGCCTCGGCTTCCTCGGGTGATGACGACCCGGGAACGTTGAGGAGGAGCTGCTGGCGAGCGGGCTCCATGAACTGGCGAAGCTCCATCGCCGCATTGCGCTGCGCCTCCTCCCGGGACTGGGCCACCTGCTCGTCGAAGAGAGCCCGGATCCGCCCCTTGCGGGACTTCCGCTCTTCGGGAGGCGGCTGGTGATGCACCTCGTCAGTGGTCGGTGGCTCCTCTGTCTGAGACGTTTCCGGCGGCTGGTGCTGCTCAGAATCCGCAGCCTCGGTCGAGGTGACGCGCGTCGCCCGTAGGGTCCGCCGTGGGCGGGCGCCGCTTACCTCGTCGGACGCAGCCGCCGGCGTCGATGCTTCTTCGGAGCGGTGGGCTTCGGAGCGGTGGGCGCGATTGCGCCGCTTGAGCTTCATCGGGTCAGCGCCTTTCGGTTGGGGACCCCAACGGCCGGCTTGCCCCACGACAGGAGCTGATCGGCTGCTTGGTCGATGGCTACGACATCGCTCAGGATGGTTCCTACGTAGGTAGGAACGGGATTGGTCTGGTTCACGATGGCCCGAACACCGATGATGACCGTGCCCAGGGTGAAGCTGACATCGCGCAAGATCAAGGCGATGACGATGAGGTAGATGGCCAGGGCGGCCACCGCCAGGAATACGCCGATCAACGTCACAATCGTCTCTGCACCCATCAGCGAGCCCTCAGCTTCTCTCGTCGGCCGTATCCCTGGATAGCACCGCCCTGGAGTGCGCCGCCATCGCGCGTGTTGCCCTCACGGTCGCTCCCGGCTTCGAGCATCCGGGCCAGGGCCAAGCCGTACCGGGTCACGTTCAGCCGGGCTGCGGCGGTGAGCTCGCAGGTCGTGGCTAGCACCGGGACACAATCGAGCGTGCCGGTGAGCTTCACGCCGTGATCGAGCACGTCGTCGGCGTAGTCCTTGATCTCCCTTGCCGGTCGGACCACCCGGTTGAGCAACAACAACACCACCGGGATCACCACGGCCAACAAGAGCAGGTTGCCTATCCACCAGAGCAGCAAAGCTCGCCTCCAAGAGTCGTCGGACACTGTTGGCGGCGCATCTTACGAAAGAAGGTGACCGGCTCGATAGTGCTAGGACGCTAGAGCCATTTGGCCAATAGTGAACCTGCTATAGAAGAAAAGCTTCTAGTGCAGGAGGTGTGGAGACGTGCTACGCGAGCGCCTGTAGGCGGACCTGGGCGATGGCTCGACGATTCATCTCCACCACCTCGATGCGCCAGCCCCCGACCTCCAACACCTCGCCCACTTCAGGGAGGTGACCGAGATGGGCGAGCACCAAGCCGGCCACGGTGGCGTAGTCACCTTCGGGAAGATCGACGTCGAGGTCGGTCAGGTCGTGAACGGGGAAGGAACCCGGCAGGACCAGTTCGCCCCGTTCGTTGTGGTGGGCGGTGGCCAGGTCGCGGTCGAACTCATCGTAGATCTCCCCGACGATCTCCTCTACGAGGTCTTCCATGGTGACGAGGCCCTCGACGCCGCCATGCTCGCTGACGACCACGGCGATCTGCTGGCGGTCGGCCTGGAGCCGGCGCAGGGAGTCGAGCACCCTCGCCGTCTCGGGTAGGACGAGGGCAGGCCGGGCCACCGTGCCGACGGGCGCATCGGAGCCCACCAGATCACGCAGGTGCACGACGCCGACGACGCGGTCGAGGTCGCCCTCATGGACCGGAGCCCGGGAGTGGCCGGTGCGCACCATCTCGTCGAGGACCTCGGGTGCGGGCTGGTTCTCATGAAACGACACGACGTCGAGGCGGGGGACGAGAACCTGGCGCAGCGTCCGCTCTTCGAGCTCGAACACGCCTTCGAGGAGGCCCCGCTGGTCGGGGCTGAAGGCGGCTTGGGTGGCCACCATGTCGCGGATCTCCTCCTCGGTGATCTCTTCTCGCTGGGCGTCGGGGTCTCCCCCCGTCGCCCGCACGACCAGATCGGTCGAGCGGCTGAGCAGCCACACCGCCGGGCGGGAGACCACCGACAGCGCCGCCAGTGGCCGGGCCACCCGCAGCGCCCACCGCTCTGAGCGCTGCAGGGCCACCCGCTTGGGAGCGAGCTCGCCGAGGACGAGGTTGAAGTAGGTGAGCACCAGCGTGACCACGATGACGGCGGCAGGCTCGGCGGCGGCGCCAAGGAACGACAGTGGCTCTTGCAGCGGCTCGGCGAAGGCGGCGGCGGCCGCCGCCGAGGCCAGGAACCCGCCCAGGGTGATGAAGATCTGGATGGTGGACAGGAACTGGTTCGGGTCCCGGGCCAAGCGGGCGAGCACCTCACCGCGAGCGCCGGAGGCACCGAGTCGTCGCAGTTGGCCTTCCCGGAGCGATACCAGGGCGATCTCGCTGCCGGCGAAAGCAGCGTTGACGACGAGGAGCACGGCGACCAGCGCCAGCTCGGGTCCGAAGATCTCCATGACGCCAGCCTGCCATGATGGCGGCCGTGGCTCCGGTCCTCTCGCCTCGGCCCTACCCCCCGGGGGGGCCACCGCGGGCGGTACCTTCGCCGCCGTGATCGACGTTCCGCTGGACCGTTTCGAGGAGCTGGTGGCCGACGCCCTCGACGAGATCCCCGAGAAGCTGGGCCGGTTGATGGACAACGTCGTGGTCCAGGTACGGGAGGCGTCGCCGATGGGCGTGCTCGGGCTCTACGAAGGGGTCCCGCTCACCGAGCGCGAGGCGTACGGGGGTCTGGCCATGCCCGATCGGATCAGCGTCTATCGTCGCTCCATCTGCCGACGATGCGATAGCGAGGCCGAGGTGGTCGAGGAGGTGCGGGTGACGGTGATCCACGAGGTGGCCCACCACTTCGGGATCGACGACCAGCGCCTCGACGAGCTGGGCTGGGCCTGAGGCCCGCGCTCCATCGATGGCCCGCGTCGCCGTGACCGCCCTTGGTGTCGACCGCCCCGGCATGGTGGCCGCCGTCACCGGCGTGCTCATCGATCATGGCGGCAACCTTGAGGACAGCGCCATGACCATCCTCGGCGGACACTTCGCCATGATGCTGGTGGTGGAGATCCCCGATGAACAGTCGGCGACCGCGCTGGAGGCCGATCTGGCCGCGGGGGTCTACGACCTCGGGCTCAGCGTGGCCGTGCGGCCGGTGGTCGATACCCCCGCCGCGGACGCCGCCGGCCAAGACGATGTCGTTGATGGGTCGGATGCATGCTCCACCTGGTCGGTCTCCGTACACGGCGCCGACCGGCCGGGCATCGTGCACCGGGTCACCAACCTGCTCGCCGAGCGGGACGCCAACGTGGTCGACCTGAGCACTCGGATCGTGGGAGGTCCGCCACAGCCGGCCTACGTGCTCTTGCTGCGGATTACCCTTCCCTCGTCCACCGACGGCGAGGCACTGGCGGACGAGCTACGCACGCTGGCCGGAACCCTCGGGGTCGAGGTCCACCTCCGGCCCGACGACGCCGACATCTTGTAACCCGGCGTTGATTCGACCCGTTCTGCTCCTGCCCCACCCCGTCCTCGGCCGACCTTGCCAGCAGGTGGGCGAGATCGACGACGAGGCCCGGGGCCTGGCCACCGACCTCGTCGACACCATGCGGGCATCGGCTCACAGCGTCGGCGTGGCCGCTCCCCAGATCGGGGTCTCGCTGCGCGCGTTCTGCCTCGACGTCAGCGGTCATCCCAAGGCCCGTTCGTGTCACGGCGAGGTGGTGCTGTTGAACCCCATGGTGGTGGAGAGGGAGGAGGCGGTGCGGCCTGAGGTCGGTCGGGAGGGGTGCATGAGCGTGCCCGATCTCACCGGTGACGTCGCCCGGGCGTCGGTGGTGGTGGTACGTGGGATGACGCCCGAGGGCCAGGAGCGGGAGGTGGAGTTCGACGCCTTCGAAGCCCGTGCCGCTCAACACGAGCTCGACCACCTCGACGGGCTGCTCTTCCTCGATCGCCTGGTGGCGAGCGACCGGGTCTTCCGGCGTCGTAGCTACCGCTGAGGGGTGGGTGGGCCTGACTACCATCGACGGGATGGCCTTCCCGTCGAGGCTGCTCAACGAAGGCGAGACGAAGGTCCTCGACCTGCGCCCTCACTGGTCGTACTTCGCCCGGCCCGCCCTCGTGCTCGTTGCCGCCCTCGGCCTGCTCTTTGTCCTCAGCGCCGCCGGCTGGCCCGAGTGGCTGCAGGTGGTGGCAGCGGTCGCCACACTGGCGGCCCTGGTCCGATTCGCCTTGCGCTACGCCCGCTGGGCGAGCACCAACTTCGTGGTGACCAGCGACCGTCTCATCCACCGCAAGGGGATCGTGGCCAAGGAGGGGATCGAGATTCCCTTGGAGCGGGTGAACACGGTGTTCTTTCGCCAGTCGATGCTGGAGCGGATGCTTCGCTGCGGCGATCTTGTCATCGAGTCAGGCGGGGAACGAGGTCGTCAGGCCTTCAGTGACATCCCCCGCCCGTCGCTCGTCCAGAACGAGATCTACCGCCAGATCGAGGACAACCAGCAGCGGATGTACTCAGGCCGCAACCGCACTGCGGGCGGCCTCTCATTAGTAGAGCAGCTCGAGCGCCTCGACGAACTCTGTCGTCGGGGAGTGCTCACCCGGGCGGAGTTCGAGGCAGAGAAGTCCCAGCTGCTGGAGCGGATGTAACACCGATCAGCGCTCCACTACCTCGGTTGTGCCTCGGCTAGAAGCGCTCCTCGCGCACCACGGTGTCCCGATCCGATCGCCGGCCGCCGTAGGGCGAGAAGCTGCTGAGGAACAGCGTCGAGATGAGCAGTCCGATGGCGCCGACGATCATGAGGATGATCCCGACGGTGTCGAGGTCGAGACCCGAGACGGTCAGGTCTACGGCAAAGGCGAGGATCGCCCCGACGGCGAGTAGGAAGACGCTGACTCCAATGCCCATGATCGTGCAACCTCCTCTGTGGATCGGCTCGCGATCCACCTTGACGTTCCGCCGCGTCCGCATTATACCCTTTCCTCGGCAGTTCAACCCAGCCCCGGAGCCGGTGGCATCATCGTGGTCGTGGCCACCCTGGTCTGCTTCCACGCACACCCCGACGACGAGGCCATCGCCACCGCCGGGGTTATGGCGTCCGCCGCCGCTGCTGGTCACCGGGTGGTGCTCGTGGTGGCCACCGGAGGAGAACAAGGCGAGGTTCCCGACGGGTTCCTCGAGCCGGGTGAGCGGTTGGCCGACCGGAGGTTGGTCGAGACCCACGCCTCCGCCTCGCTCCTCGGGGTCAGCCGGGTCGAGTTCCTCGGCTATGGCGACTCGGGCATGGTCGACATGGAGTCCAACGAGGCGCAGGACAGCTTCTGGCAGGCCGACGTGGAGGCGGCCGCAAAGCGCCTCGCGGCCATCCTGTCCGAGGAGTCCGCCGACGTGGTGACGATCTACGACGACCACGGCACCTACGGGCACCCCGACCACATCCAGGTGCACCGGGTCGGGGTACGGGCGGCGGAGTTGGCGGGCACCGAGCGGGTCTACGAAGCGACGGTCAACCGCGACCATCTCCGGCGCCTGGCCGCCGCCGACCCGACCATCGCCGGTGCCCCCGACGTCGACGAGATGGATCTCGGCGTGGCCGAGGAGCTCCTGACCACCGCAGTCGACGTCTCGCCGTGGCTGGGGGTCAAGAGGGCCGCGATGCGCGTCCACGCCAGCCAGATCAGCGAGCAGTCGTTCTTCCTGGCGCTGTCCGACGAGGCCTTCGCCGCCGCCTTTGGCGTCGAGTGGTTCATCCGCCGGGGCGCTTCGGTTCCCGTCGATATTCTGGAGCCGACGCTGTTCGGCGGGCTGGCAAGCTGAGCTACCTGAACCTCTTGGACCTCCACGTGGTGGGGGCGTGGGTGGTCATCGTCGGCAACGCCATCGCCGGCTCCTGGGCCTTGGCCGCGCACTGGGTGCTGCGGCTGCGCACCCGGGCGCTGTGGTGGTTCACCGCCGTCGCCGAGGTGGCCATCTTCGTGCAGGTCGTGCTCGGGGTGGCCATGATCGCCGCCGAGGGTCGTGAGGCTGATCAGTTCCACATGTTCTACGGCTTCGTGGCCATCATCACCGTGGGGATCATCTACTCCTACCGGGCGCAGCTCGAGGGCCACCGCTTCTTGCTCTATGGCCTCGGTGGCCTGTTCCTCATGGGTCTCGCCATCCGGGCTCTCCTGCTGCCGGCCTGACAACCTTGGCCCGGTGGCCCCCCAGTAGCGTGGCCGGGGTGAGCGATTCCCCTCCCGCCGTCCGTGTCGCCCCCGCCACCGAGGAGGCCGCCTTGTTGGAGCGGGTGCTCTTCGAGGCCAAGAAGGTCATCGTCGGCCAGGACCGGCTGCTCGAG
>JBBSLT010000047.1:0-15056 GCA_038233555.1 Acidimicrobiales bacterium | reverse complement strand
GTCCGCTTGCCACTCGCCGCCAGCCTCGAACGAAGCGCTGGCGCGGGTGGTGGCCGCCTCCAGTTGGGCGAGGCAGCGGTGCAACTCCTGGATCGACTCGCCGTCGGCCAGCGTCGCCGGATCGGTGCCGCACACCTGGTCGACCACCGACCTCAGCTCATCCAGCACCACACCCTCATAGTACACCCGTACCGCCCCGCTATACAACCCAATGTTTGCTATCCCCTAAGAAATTGTCCTGTGTAGCTCCAGTGTCCCACAGTCTTTCCGGGCGCTGCCCACACCGACCAGTCGACGCACGAGCCCGGCACCGACCCGAGCGTCATTGGCCTCGAGTTCGACGGTGCCGACCAGAGAACGACTGGTCCATGAGCTTCCCCACCACCGCCGGTGCCCTCGACACCAGCTGCGGGACTGGCAATGCTCCCACCTGCACCATCTCCTATCGGTCACTTGCTTCGGAGCGTGACGAGTATCGGCTAGTTTCTTCGGTACAGCCGGAGGAACCCATGGATAACCCGATCATCTTCGCCGAGGACCTCCCTCCCTCCACCATTCATGATCGCGTCGTCCGAGGCGAACTTGTTCGCCTGGCTCGCGGCATCTACTCCGCCGACGTTGCCGCTGACCCGACCGATGTGGTCCACCGCTCGTGGCGGGCCATCGTGAGCCGGATCTTCCCCCACGCCGTCGTCACCGACCGCTCGTCGATCTGGGCGCAGCCCCATGGCGGCTACCTGTTCGTCGCCCCACTCGGGAAGCAACGCTCAGACTGCCCGGGCTCACGGTCGTGTCATCCCCGAGGACGCCCCCGCCTCGGCGGTCCCACCGACGCTGCTGGCCCATGAACTGGAGGACGGCCGGTGCTACGAGGTGGTGATCACCGGGGCCAACGGGCTCACCCGCTACCGCATGCACGACATAGTGGTGGTGCAGGGCGCGTACCACCGCACGCCGCGGCTGGCCTTCCTGCGCAAGGGGGCCGACCTGGTCAAGCGTGACCGGCGAGAAGGTCCATCTCGACCAAGTGCAGGGGTCACTACGAGCAGGGGCCCGGACCGGCGGGTTCGACGTCTTCCAGTTCCGGCTCGTCCCGGACGTCGACGCGTGCCGCCACGACCTGCTCGTCGAGCTACGCGGCGCGCCCCCCAACGGCGCCCGGGCTGCGGCATTGGTGGCCGGCTTCGACCGGGCACTCGCCGCCACCAACCAGGAGTATGCGGCCAAGCGGGCCTCAAGGCGCCTCGGCGCCCCCCACCTGTTGGTCATGGCCCCGGGCTGGTCGGAGGAGCGGTGCCGGGCCGTCTTCGAGTCCGGCCGCCGGAAGCTCAGCAAGTAGTCGGCCATGGGCGGGACCTGGCATCCGGCCGACCGCGAGGCGGTGGTGACGGTGGCGGGGGAGGTCAGCGCACCGGCACCGTGACCGACGTCTCACCTGCGCTGTAGTACGGATTGCTAGTGCAGTTTTCACCCTGGTTGTAGGCGAAGCTGGCCGTGTAGTCGCCGGCTTCGGCGTAGGTGTGGCGGAAGGTCTCGGTGAAGCTGGTGTCCTCGGGAGGCGGCGGGTCCCAGGGGCCGTGCCTGGGCTCGGGCAAAGCGCAGCTGGCGCTGCAGGCCATGGCGGTCTCCTCGTCACCAAAGGTCGGTTCATTGCAGGCACTGGGCCCTCGTGTGACCGGCCCGTCCTCGCGCACTCTTACGGTGAAGGTGACCGTTTCGCCCGCCTTCGGCGCCTCGGGTGAGAAGGTGACCACGACCATCATGGCCTTGTTCACCGGCGGAGGGTCGTAGCGCAGCGGCCCACACGCCGGGTCGCGACTGTTGCGGCAGCTCGCAACGGTGGTGGAGGTGCCGGCGGGGGGCTCGGGCCGGGTGGTCGCAGTGGTCGAGGTGGGGGAGGTCTGTGGGGTGGGAGGGGGCGGGATGGCAACCTCTCCATCCGGCGGGGCGTTCCCTTGCGCATCGGAGTCGGGCACGACGGGGAGGTTGGCGGCGGTGGTGGTAGGGGCGTCGGTCGTGGTAGGCGCGTCGGTCGTGGCGGTGGCCGACGGGGCGTCTGGCCGGCCGATGGTGGTGAGCTGTTGGGTGATCCCGAGGTTGCTTCCCACCAGCAGTCCGACCATGAACACGGCCAGCGAACCGAGCAGGGCTCCCGTGCCCAGCCGGGCGCGGCGCTGGCGCCGGAGCCGCTCGGCCCGGGCGTAGACGTCGGCCAGCCGCTGGGCGCGGCTGGGTTCAAGGCTTGAGGGCAAGGCGCAGCTCCTCGCGATCGTCACCGAGGCGGCCGCGCAGGGAGGCGAGCCCTCGGTGCAGGTGGGCGCCGACGGTGCCAGGGGTGATGCCGAGGGCGCGAGCCACCTCAGTCTCGGGCAGGTCGGCCAGGTGGCGCAGGACCACCACCTCGCGCTGGCGCCGGGGCAGGCTGCGCAGGGCGGCGGCCAAGGCCAGACGTAGAGCAACGGCGTCGGTGGGGTCAGAGGCGGTGGCGGCCATCGGGGCGGCCATGATCACGGGCCGCCGGCGCCGGAGCTGGTCGAGGCAGAGGTTGGTCGTCACCCGTAGCACCCAAGCCAGGCGGTGGTCGAGGCTGCGCACCTTGGCCCAGTGCAGCCAGGTGCGGGCCAGCGCTTCGGCGGCGATGTCCTCGCCTCGGGTGCGATCGCCCAGCATCCGGGTGGCCAGGCATCGGGACCGGTTGAACAGCTCATCGAACTCTCCTTCAAAGTCGTCCCGGGCTTCGTCCACCACCCTCTCCAACGTAGGCAGACCGGCTTCCCTTTACGTGGCATCCGGATCCTGCGCCCAAAGGCGCGACGATAGGGTGCCCTCAATGGCCGCCACGAGGCACCCGGCTCCCGCCCTGGCCCTGCATCTGCTGCGGATCAAGGGCGTGGCCGAGGCCGGGGTCCTTGTCGTGCCCACGGGCCTGGAAGAACATGAGCTGCAGCAGGTCCTGGCCGAGTTGGAGGCGTCGGGCCATGTCGAGCGCCGCCGCGGTGCCCTGCCGGGATGGAGACCGACGGCGCTGGGCGCCAAGCTTGACGACGCCTGGCTCGGGGCCGAGCTGGAGGCAGCGGGCGCCCGGGCCGCGGTGGAAGAGGCCTACCGTGAGTTCCTGGCCCTCAACCCTGCGCTGTTGGCCGCTTGTACGGCCTGGCAGCTCAAGGGCCCCACGGCCGGCGCCGGCGCCACGCTGGTGGCCAATGACCATACCGACCGGGTCTATGACGGCGAGGTGGTGGCCCGGCTGGCGGACATTCACCGCCGAGCCCGGCCCGTCATCGCCGCCCTGGCCCGGGTCCTGACCCGGTTCGATCACTACCGACATCGCCTCCAGGGCGCCTTCGAGCGGGTCCAGGCCGGTGAGGGCGACTGGTTCACTCGCCCGTTGCTCGACAGCTACCACCAGGTGTGGTTCGAGCTCCATCAGGATCTGCTGTTCACCCTGGGCCTCTCCCGCACGAGCGAGGACGTTGGTGGCAACCTCGGCTGAGTTGTCGGAGCTCGCCGACCGTCTGCGGGGTGCCCTGGCCGCGGACGCCGACGGCGACGCCCTGGCCGGGCTCTTGGCTGAGGAGGTCGAGTGGCTCGGGTCCAGGGGAGGGGCGTGCCGCGGCCCTGACGAGGTGCTCGCCGTCGTGCGCCCCCTGCTCGAAGGGAAGAGCAATGTCCAGAGGACCGGCGTGCAGGTGGTGGGCGCCGGTCTCCTGGTCGAGCTCGGCCTCTCGTCCGGTCAGCCCGCCGCATCCGACCGGTGGCTGGGAGTGATGCTGGCGGACCGGTTCGGCCGGATCGTGCACATGCAGGACTACGAATCCCGCGACGTCGCCGAGCACGACCTGGAGGCGTTGGCCGGAGCGCGAGCCGGGAGCGGATCGCCGGCGACGGGAGCGAAGGTGGTCGATCTCGTGCCCTTCGTCCACGTGGCCGACGTGGCCACCTCCGTGGCCTTCTACCGCCGTTTGGGCCTGGAGGTCCGTGAGACCCACGAGCCCGGGGGACGCTTGGTTTGGGCGTCCCTCGGCTCCGAGCGAGCGGCGCTGATGCTGGCTGGCGCCGACGAGCCGGTCGACGCTCGCCATCAGGGCGTGCTGTTCTACCTGTACGCCCACGACCTCGCCGGCCTGCGCCACCGCCTGCTCGCCTCGGGCGTCCTGCCCGGCGAGATCCTCGACGGCTCGCCCGGACCCCGCCAGGAGATGCGGGTCCGCGATCCCGACGGTTATTGCCTCATGGTGGCCCAGATCGAAGGGGAACCGATGGAGGAGCGTCCGGGCGAGCCCCGATAGGGTTCCTCGGGTGCGTGCCCCCAGATTCCGCCTCGTCGCCTTGGCGCGGGCGGCGAAGACGGTCGAGAGCCGGTGATGGGCCGCTTCGGTCCGGTGGTCACCGCCATGGTGACACCGTTCGACGACGACCTCGGGGTCGACTACGACGAAGCGGTGGCCCTGGCCCGGTGGTTGGCCGACCACGGCAGCACCGGCTTGGTCCTGGCCGGCACCACCGGTGAGAGCCCGACCCTGAGCGACGACGAGAAGATCGAGCTGTTCCGCAGCGTGGCCGAGGCGGTGACCGTGCCGGTCGTCGCCGGCGTGGGCAGCGCCGACACCCGTCACAGCGTCGAGCTGACCCGTGCCGCCGCCACCACGGGGGTGGCTGGCGTGTTGGTGGTCACCCCCTACTACAGCCGCCCGTCCCAAGCCGGGCTCTTCGCCCACTTCTCGGCGGTGGCCGGTGCCACCGAGCTCCCCGTCGTCATCTACGACATCCCCTCGCGGACCGGGCGCAAGGTGGCCACAGCCACGCTGCTGGCGCTGGCCCGGGAGGTTCCCAACGTGGTGGCGGTCAAGGACGCCACCGCCGACCCGCCCGAGTCGGGCCGACTGGTGGCACGGGCCCCGGGCGGCTTCGAGCTCTACAGCGGCGACGACAGCTACACCCTGCCCCTGCTGGCGGTGGGTGCCGTCGGTGTCATCAGCGTGGCCAGCCACTGGGCTGGAGAGGAGACCGCCGCCATGATCGACGCCTTCCACAAGGGCGACGTCGCCGGCGCTCGGCGCCAGAACGAGGCGCTGCTGTCGAGCTACGCCTTCGAGACGGGCGACGACGCCCCCAACCCGCTCCCCGCCAAAGCCATGATGCGAGTGCTCGGCCGCGAGGTCGGCCAGTGCCGTCCACCCATGGGACCAGCCCCGGCCTGGTTGGAGGACGAGGCTCGCCGGGTCCATTCCGAACTGCAAGGAGCACGTGACTGATGGCCAGCCCTGTTCGTATCACCTTCCTCGGCGGCCTCGGGGAGATCGGTCGCAACTGCGCCGCCTTCGAGCTCGACGGCCGCATTGTCCTGCTCGACTGTGGGCTCATGTTCCCTGAGGCCGACATGCTCGGGGTCGACCTCGTGCTGCCCGACTTCACCTGGCTTCGGGAGAACGCCGACCGGGTCGACGGCTGCGTCCTCTCCCACGGTCACGAGGACCACGTAGGGGCCCTGTCGTTCCTCCTGCGGGAACTGTCGTTCCCCATCTACGGCTCGGCCCTCTCGCTCGGCATCGCCCGCAATCGCATCGAAGAGGCCGGCCTGCTGCAACGCACCGAGCTCATCGCCGTGGAGGACGGCGAACGCCGGCGCATCGGTCCCTTCGACGTCGAGTTCATCCCCGTCACCCACTCGGTGCCCGACGGCTTCGCCACCGCCTGGCACACCCCCCAGGGCGTCATCTTGCACTCGGGCGATTGGAAGCTCGACCTCACCCCGGTCGACGGCCGCACCACCGACCTGGCCCGCATCGGCCAGATCGCCGCCAGCTCGGGCATCCGGTTGCTGCTGGCCGACTCCACCAACGCCGAGGAGGAGGGCCACACCCGCTCCGAGCGTTCGATCGGGGCCTCCCTGCGCAGTCTCTTCGCCGCCGCCCGGGGCCAGCGCATCGTCACCGCCTGCTTCGCCAGCCATATCCACCGCATCCAACAGATCGCCGACGTGGCCGTGGCCGAAGGGCGCATGGTGGCCACCCTCGGCCTGTCGATGAAGAAGAACGTGCGCCTAGCCCGCGACCTCGGACGCCTGCGCATCGCCGACGACAAGGTGTGCGACATCGCCGACATCAACGATGTCCCCCCCGAAGAGCTCTGCGTCATCTCCACCGGCTCCCAGGGTGAACCCCTCTCCGCCCTGGCCCGCATGGCGGCCAATGAGAACAAGTGGCTGCGGGTCGGTGCCGGCGACACCATCATCCTCAGCAGCCACCCCATCCCCGGCAACGAGACCAGCGTGGGCAAGGTCATCGACGGCCTGCACCGCCTCGGGGCCGACGTGGTCCACTCCGGCATCGCCGACGTCCACGTCACCGGCCACGCCAAGGCCGAGGAGATCAAGACCCTCATCTCCATCGCCGATCCCGAGTGGCTGATCCCCGTGCACGGCGAGTACCGTCACATGATCCACCACGGCCGCCTGGCCGTGTCGGTGGGCCTGCTGGAGGACGACGTCATGGTCTGTGCCGACGGCGACCAGGTGGAGCTCAGCGACAACGGCCTGAAGCGGGTGGGGGAGGTGCCGGCCGGCTACCTCTACGTCGACGGCGTGGTGGGTGACGTCAACCACGGCGTGCTGCGCGACCGGCGGGTGCTGGCCGACGAGGGCGTGGTGGTGGTCATCGTCACCGTCGACGTCCGGTCGGGCAAGGTCATTGCCGGCCCCGAGATCGTGACGAGGGGTTGGGTCCATGCCCCCGAGGCCGAGGATCTGTTGGACGAGGCCCGCCGGCGGGTGACCAACGCCATCGAGCGCTCCGGCGACACCGACTTCGACACCCTCAAGCGGGTGGTGCGCAAGGCCCTGGCCGCCTTCGTCAACGAGCGCACCCGGCGCAAGCCCATGATCGTCCCGGTGGTGATGGAGGCGTAGAGGTCGCACCACCAAAACGTCTTCTGGTGGCAACCGGCTCAGCGCCGCTGGGCCCGAGAAAGTACGCGTAATGCGTCGGTAATCGTACGTGATGAGCATACACTGATCTGGTGCCTGGCCCGTCACCATTCGTCTTCGACGGTCCGCTCAGCCCTGACGAGGTCATCGATCGCCAAGTCGAGGCGGACGAGCTTCGCGCCTGGGGAGAGGCAGGTCGCTTCGTAAGCCTCTACGCCCCCCGTCGCTACGGGAAGACCTCGCTGCTGGGCAAGGTGGCCCACGAGGCGTGGGCTCAGGACGAGACCCCGGTCATCATCGTCGACCTCTACGGGCTGGCGAGCATGGCTGACCTCGTGGTGCGCTTGGAGCGGGCGTACCGCAGCCATGCGAAGGGCCGATTCCGCCGGGCCGTGGAGACTGTGCTTCGTTCGACTCAGCTCGGGTTCAGCTTGGCCGGCGCCGGCATCTCCACCCGATTCGCCGAGCGGTCGAGCTCAGATCCCCTCCCTGCCCTTCATGCTGCTTTGGACCTCCCCACCAGGGTCGCAGCCCGTTACGGGCGCCGGTGCATCCTCGTCTTCGACGAGTTCCAGGCGATCATGGCGGTCGAGGGGGCCGAGGCGCTCGTTCGCAGCCACGTGCAGCACCACCGAGGTGAAGCGTCGTACATCTTCGCCGGATCGGAGTCGTCGTTGCTCGACGCGGTCTTCGCCGATCGGGCCCGGCCCTTCTACGGGCAGGCTGAGCCCTTTCGCCTCGGCCGGCTGCCCGACGGCCCCCTCGCCGAGGCCGTCGAGTCGGGCTTCGTTCGGACGGATCGGGGCGCAGGGGAAGCGCTCGGTGCCCTCCTCGAGCTGGTCGAGGGCCATCCCCAGCGGGCCATGCTGGCTGCGCACTGCCTGTGGTCGGCAACCCCCGTCGGGACCGTCGCCACGCAAGAGTCGTGGGAGTCGGCGCTCGACGACCTTCGTCGACGTACCCGTCGCGAGAGCGAGGCTCTGTGGGACCGCCTGGGTGACGCCGACCGCCGTACGCTCCGAGCGGTGGTGCGCTATGGCTCGCCCTACCGCAAAGCCGCCACCACGCAGCTCAACCTCCCGAGGAGCACGGCCCAGAGCGCCGTTGCTCGACTGATCCGACTGGGCGATCTCGAAGAGAGCGAGCATGGGTTGCGCTTCATCGACCCGGCCCTCGCCGATTGGGTGAACCTGCGCTTCCCGCTATGAGCACGCGGTGTCGGGGGTCCCGTCCACGGGCGCATTACGAGCCGTTGCCTCTGCGACGCGCTGGTCATCAGGTGCCTCGAGGCGCTGAGCACCAGCGTGGGCAAGGTCATCGACGGCCTGCACCGCCTCGGAGCCGACGTGGTCCATGCCCCGAGGCCGAGGATCTGTTGGACGAGGCCCGCCGGCGGGTGACCAACGCCATCGAGCGCTCCGGCGACACCGACTTCGACACCCTCAAGCGGGTGGTGCGCAAGGCCCTGGCCGCCTTCGTCAACGAACGCACCCGGCGCAAGCCCATGATCGTCCCTGTGGTCATGGAGGCCTGATCGCTCAAAAAGCGGCTGGCGGCTGACCGGTGGGTGGGGACTCCCCGGTGTCGACCAGATCCTGGGCCACGACCCGGAGCTTGATGTTCAGGTGCTGGGAGGCCCGGCGCAGGACCTCGAAGGCCTGCTCGGGGGTGATGCGGTCGCGCTCCATGAGGATCCCCTGGGCCTGGCCGATCACCAACCGGGTGGCCAGCGCGGCCTGCAGGTTGTCGAGCCGGCGCTCCTCGTCGTCGTGGGCCTCGGCTGCGGTGAGGGCCAGGCCCGCCAGGGCGCTTAGGATCAGCCCTCGGGCCCGGTCGATGACGCCGAAGGCTCCCGGATGGCGGGCATAGAGGTTGAGGGCGCCGACGCTGCCGTTGGCCGACAGGCTCAGTCCCAGCGCGCTCCGTATCCCTAGCGCCGATGCCTCGGGCCCGAACCGGGGCCAGCGAGGGTCGTCCAACAGGTCGTCGGCGTAGCGAGTGTCGCCGCGGACGATGGCGTCGAGGCACGGGCCTTCGCCGTAGCGGTGCTGGAGGGCGTCGACGTCGACCACCACCGGATCGGTGTGCGCCGGCGAGGTGACCACGTCGCTGTCGAGCAGGAAGATGCCGGCGAAGTCACAGCCGTCGATGGTTTCCACCCCTAGGTCCACTACCCGTTGCAAGGTGTCGCCGACGCTGCCGGCGGAGAAGAGGGCGCCGGCCGTCTCGGCAAAGCTGTCGGTGAGCTCCGAGGTGAGGTCGCTTCGGTTGTTCGGGTGCTCCGTCTCAGTCACAAGTCCATTCCAGGTCCCCGGAAACGACGATTCCGGAGGCCCCAGTGTTGTTCACCGAGCGTTGTCATTCAAGGGCGACGGGTGTCGAGTCCAGTGGGTAGGCTGGGCATGCCTTCTACAGCGAGGGTTCGTCGTGGGCGGCGTGTGCGCCCGGTACTATCCCTGGGAAGCAGGATCTCGTGTCGAGTTTCTCGCTGTCGGTCGGAAGTGGTCTTGCTCTGCTCGCGCTGGGTATCCCCCTGCCCGCCGACGCAGGCGAGCCCACCGGTGATCGCCTTCGGGTCTACCGGGCGCCGGGCCCCCCCGGCCGTTTCGTCGGCGCCGGGCGCCGACCATGATCCCAAGGGCCGGGGTCCTCGCCGGCTTCCGATTCACGCTCTCCTTCGCCGGGGAGCAGGCCGTGCTCGGCGTCTCCGGTGAGCTCGACATGGTCAGCTCCCCCGAGCTGGCGGCCATGGTGAGCGCCGTCCTCGACTGCGGCCATGCCTCGGTGGTGCTGGACCTGGCCGAATTGGACTTCATGGACGCGTCAGGGCTGGGGATCATTGCCGTCAGCGCCGACCGACTCGGGTCCTCCAGTGGTCGCCTCACCATCCGTTCCCCCTCGGCCATGGTGCGCCGCATGCTCGACATCACGGGGCTGGCCGAGGTGGTGGAGGTCGAGGAGGTCGAGCGGAACCCCGAGGCTCTGGGCTCGGAGCAGACGGCGACCGTTCCCGGATCGCCGGTCACCGTCGAACCCGTCGACCTGGTGGCGGAGCTGCGGCGGGTCACGGCGGTCCCGGCCGATGACGATGTGGTCGACGGGGCGCTCCGGCTGGTGGTGGCACTGGCCCGAGCCACGGTGGGCGGGGCCGACGGAGTCAGCGTGTCGCTGCAGCGTCATGGTCGACTCAGCACGGTGGCCGCCAGCGACCAGACCATCATGGACATGGATACCGACCAGTACACCACCGGGGAAGGGCCGTGCGTGGACGCTTCGGTCGAGGGGCGCTGGTTCCATGCGGAGTCCCTCCAGGAGGAAACCCGCTGGCCCGCTTTCACCCCCAAGGCCCTGGGTCTGGGCATCAAGGCCATCCTCTCGTCGCCGCTCCTGGCGGGGGACCGACCGGTCGGCGCCCTCAACATCTATTCCCGTACCACGGCTGCCTTTGCTACCAAGGAGCAGGAGCTGGCCTCGATGTTTGCCACGGAAGCCTCGGTCATCCTGAGAGATGCCGGGGTGGGCGTCGCCGACGACCACCTGTTGGGGCGCCTCGGTGAGGCGCTGCGGACCCGACAGGTCATTGCCCAGGCCCAAGGCGTGGTCATGGAGCGCGAGGGTGTGTCCGAGGACGAGGCCTACCGCCGGCTGCGCAACTTTTCACGAACGACCGACCTGCCCATCCGCGACCGGGCGGCCGACGTGGTGGGCTCCGCGCGGCGGGAGGCGCCATGGGCAGGCAGCTGAGCGATTCCCTCGACCGGGCCCGTCGGGATGCCGGGCTCTCTCACGGAGAGCTGTGGCTTCGGTACTTCGAGCTCGGCGGCATGAGCTCCGCCCTGCAGGTCGAGGCTTTCCTCTACGGCGCTCTGGTGCCGACCCCCCATGACCACGACGTGGTGGCGCACGCCCTCAACGAGCGCTTCGTCGAGCTCGGCGGCAACCATCCTGTCGCCTATTCCGACGGCGAAGAGGCAGAGCAGGGACCACTGACTCCGGACCGCTGATTTTGGCGAGAGCCCCCTCAGGAGGAGACGGGAAAGCGCTACATACGACTGGTGACGACCTCGGGGTGCGGGGACGGTGTGGTGCAAGTCGGACTGCTCGGCGCCGTTTCGCCAGGCCCGGTGCCGCCATCGATGTCGATCACCGGGAGCCGGCGGTCGAGCCAGGCGGGCAGCCACCAGTTGGCCTCACCCATCAGCTTCATCGAAGCGGGCACGAGGACGAGGCGAACGGCGGTGACGTCGACGAAGATGGCGGTAGCCAGGCCGAGCCCAAGCATCTTCAGCACCGGGTCGTCACCGAGGACGAAGCCCCCGAAGACCGAGATCATGATCAGGGCGGCCGAGGTGATCACCCGAGCCGTACCGGCCAGACCTCGGATCACGGACCACTCGTTGTCTCCGGTGGCCAGGTGCTCCTCGCGGACTCGGGAGAGGAGGAACACCTCGTAGTCCATCGACAAGCCGAAGAGGATGGCGAACATGAGCATCGGGATGAACGACACGATCGGCACGGTGGACTCGAGGCCGATAAGGCCGGCACCCCACCCCCACTGGAAAACCATGACCAGCACGCCGTAGGCGGCGCCGATGCTCAAGAGGTTGAGAATGGCGGCCTTGAGGGGCACCAGGATCGAGCGGAAGACGATGGTCAGGAGCAGGAACGACAGGGCGACGACGGCGGCGATGAACAAGGGAAGCCGCTGGGCCACCCGGTCGCCGAGGTCGGCGAAGGTCGCCGTCTGGCCTCCGATGTGGGCCCTTGCCGGACTTGCATCAAGCACGCCCGGGAGCACGTCGCTTCGCAGCCTGGTGATCGTCTCGAACGTGGAGTCGTCTTGGGGAGCGGTGGTGGGGATGGCGATCAGGGTCGCCACCTGGGCCCCGGCATCGATCTCCGGTGCGGAGACCCCGACGATCCCGGGATCGTCGGCGATGGCGGCGGCGAGGGGGCGCAGCACCGAGGGGTCCTCGCCGATGTCCACGGCGATCACCAGGGGGCCGTTGGTGCCGGGTCCGAAGCCGGCGCTCACCAGGTCGTAGGCCTGGCGCCGGGTGCTGGACTCGGGGAGGGTGCCTTCGTCGGGGAAGCCCAGCCGAAGGGACAGCACGGGGGCGCTGAGCCCCAGCAGCACGACGGTGACGCCGACGGCGTAGGGCCACGCATGCTTCGAGACATGAGTGCCCCATCGCTGCCAGCGGGCGCTGATCGTGGGAACGGCGGCCGCCATCGGGTCCCGGCGGCCTCGGCGGTTGATCCGATGTCCGGCCAGGCCGAGGAACGCCGGGAGCAGCGTCACCGACGCCAAGACCATGATCAGGACCACCACGGAGATCCCGATTCCGGCTGCAGTCAGGAACGGGATGCCGGCCACGGCGAGGCCGAGGATGGCCACCACGACCGTGCCGCCGGCGAAGACCACAGCCTGGCCGGCGGTGGCGACCGCCTTGCCGACGGCCTCGGGCACGGCCATGCCGGCTCCCAGGTTCTCCCGGTGGCGGACCACAAGGAAGAGGGCGTAGTCGATCCCGACCCCGAGGCCGACCATGGAGGCCATGACCGGGGCGAAGGCGGGAATCTCGACCAGGTAGGTGATCAGGGACATGGCGCTTACCCCGAGAGCGAGCCCGAACAGGGCCATCCCAATGGGCAGGCCCATGGCCACGATCGATCCGAAGGCGACGAGCAGGACGACGACAGCGGCGACCAGGCCGATCATCTCCCCGGTGCCGGTCTCGGGCTCGCCCAAGGCGAAGAAGAGGTCTCCGCCCATCTCGATGCGCACCGGCAGGGACACCGCCAGCTCGCGGCCCAGCTCCTCGAGCGAGGCGAGATGGCCCGCATCCAGTTCCTCGATCCCCGGGTACTGGATGCGGATCAGGGCCACGCCACCGTCGGGTGACACCAAGCCGCTTTCCGTTGCCGTGGCTCGGTCACCGCCCAGCGCAGCGGCCGTATCGGTCGTCCCCACCACATCGGGGAGTGCAGCCAGGGCGGCTTGCACCCGATCGAGGGCGGCACGGTCGTCGGCCGAGTCGAAGAAGTTCGCTGTGGGTTGGCTCGGGGTGAGCAGGACCTGGGCGGTGAGCCCGGCCTGATCTGAGCCGACCGCAGCCAGGAGTTCGGCCGCATCGTTGGAGTCGAGACCCGGTGCTGTGAAGGTGTCCTCGAGCTGGCGGCCGAGCCCGATCGACGCCGCCACGATGAGGAAGGTGGCGAGCAGCCAGACACCGATCACCTTCCATGGGTGGCGGGCGGCGAAGCGCCCCATCTTGTAGAGAGCCTGCGACATGGGTATTCCCCCTCCCGCCCTCTCTTGGGGCGGTTCGACGAGTTGACCTCTCGAATGCTGAAGCAGTTCGGTCCTGGGCACATCGGCACTCTGGCTGGATCTGCGCCGGCCGATGGGAGGACGAAGGATTGGCCGTTCGGCCGATACGTTCGTTCGTGGGGATCTACGCTGACGTGGTGGTGATGGACGCGATCAGATCGGCACTGGCCGAACCTACGGCGCCGCATCCGCCCGGCCCTCGTAGGCGTGACTGGCTGGTGGTGGGCCTCGTGGTGGCAGCAATACTGATCGAGGCCGGCGTAAGAACCGATGTCGTGTGGCGACCGATCGTCACCTTGGGGGCCGTGGGGCTCGCCTTGGTGTTGCCCTGGCGCCGGGTCCAACCGCTCGTCGTCTTGGCGGTCACCTTCGGCTTCATCGGCGCCCTCAGTGTCGCCAGATGGGTGGCGGCACAGGAGGTCACCGACCAGCTCTCGATGATCTACGTCCTGGTGCTGCCCTACTCACTCATGCGCTGGGGTTCCAGGCGCCAAGTGGTCCTCGGGTTGGCGTGGCTGATCCCGCCGGTGGCGCTCGGTATCTACCTGGACTGGACCGGTTTGGATGAGGCCATCGGCGGGGTGGCGGTCGTGCTGGCGTCCCTGGCGCTCGGTGCTGCTGTCCGCAACCGGGCCAGCTCCCGCTCACGCCAGGTGGAGCAGATGAAGCTGCTCGAACGCCAGGAGCTGGCGCGTGAACTGCACGACACCGTGGCCCATCACGTGTCCGCCATTGTCATCCAGGCGCAGGCGGGGCGCACGCTCGCCCCGTCGCAATCGGGGGCGGCGGTGGCCGCCCTGGAGGTCATCGAGGCCGCTGCCAGTGAGACACTGGCCGACATGCGGGCGATGGTGCGGATCCTGCGCGACGGTCAGACCGCCGAGCTGGCCCCCCAGGGTGGGGTGGCCAGCCTCCGTCAGCTCGCTGATCGGACGGGACAGGGGCCCCGCGTCGACTTCGAACTATCGGCGGACCTCAACGACCTGTCCCCCTCGGTCGATGCGGCGATCTACCGGCTCGTCCAGGAGTCTTTGACCAACGCCGTACGCCACGCAAGTCGGGCCAGCCGTGTGGTCGTTCGGCTGGGGGGCGAGGGCGAGGATGCCGTCCGCCTCGTCGTTCACGACGACGGGGACACCACCCACATCGGGTCGCACCGGCCGTTGGGATACGGCCTGGTCGGTATGGCTGAACGGGCCCGTCTCCTTGGTGGCACCTGTGACGCCGGCCCCGATCCCTCCGGAGGATGGACCGTGACCGCCGTCCTGCCCCGCCACGGCCGTGAGTGACGGCGCCGACCCCATCCGGGTCCTCATCGCCGACGACCAGCACTTGGTGCGGACGGGATTGTCGATGATCCTCGGCGCCCAGCCGGGCATTGAGGTAGTGGGCGAAGCCCGCAACGGGCGAGAAGCGGTGGACCTCGCCCGACTTCACCGACCTGACGTGTGCCTTTTCGACATCCGCATGCCCGAGATCGACGGCATCGAAGCAACCCGCATCCTCGCTGGTCCAGGTGTCGAGAGGCCGATGGCAATCGTCGTGGTCACCACCTTCGACCTCGATGAGTACGTCTACGGGGCCCTGCGAAGCGGGGCGAAAGGGTTCCTGCTCAAGGACGCCGGACCCGAGTTGCTGGTACAGGCGGTCCACGCCGCAGCGAGTGGCGACGCGCTGATCGCCCCCGGCATTACCGCTCGACTCCTGACCACCTTTGCCGGGAATGCGTCGGCCAACCCTCCGGCGCAGCCAGTCCAGCCCTTGACCGAGCGGGAGGAGGAGATCCTCCTAGCTGTC
>JBBSLT010000046.1:0-15195 GCA_038233555.1 Acidimicrobiales bacterium | reverse complement strand
GCGTCCCTCAAGGAGCATGGAGAGGTGCAGGCGGGAGCTGGGCTCGGGGGCCTCACCGTCGTCGAGGGAGTCCTCGGCCAGCGCCGCCCAGGCCCGCATGGCGATGACCACGTCGGCGGTCGGCAGCGCCGCCAGGGTGGGAATGAGATCACCCTCGTGGCCGGCGAAGAGCTCAGCCGTCTTGTCGGACACATTTGCCACGATGGCCTTGAGCTGACCGCTCGACAGGGTGCCGTCCAAAGCGGCGGCGGCGGTCACCGGAAGCGCTCGCAGGCGCCGGGCCAGGCGCAGCGCCCGGGAGGCGTCGCCCCCGGCCAGGCCGGCGTGATCCCGTAGCCAGGCGGTCATGGAGGTGGCGGCATCGAGGTCCCACAGTTCGGCCGCATCGAAGTCGCCGTAGGCCACCACCAACTTGGCCGAGAGCCGGTCGAGGGTCCGCTGAGTCGAGGCCAGCTCGGCGCCGTCGAGGCCCAGCACCAGGCCATCGACTGCCTCTCCGAGCACCTCCACCGATCCCAGCACCACCGATAAGCATACACCTGTTTGTACAGGAAAGCAACTGGAACAATTGACAAGACAGGAGGAACAAGAGACCTGACGCCCGGTGACAACAGCTTCCATGCCGACGTCCCCGAGTTCCGATCTAGGCTCCACCACGTGATCTCCGCACGCGATGCGGCTGCTGCCCTCTTCGCCGCCGGAGCCGACGGTCGCCTGGACGAGCTTTGTGAACGGGCTCAGGTTCGGGTCCTCGGCGTCTTCGGAAGTGCGGCGAGGCCAGGACCGGCCGAACCGGGCGACGTCGACGTCGGCGTCGGGTTCTTGAACCACGATGGCCCGGTGCTGGCGTTGCTCGACGCACTGACCGATCTCGTGGGGTGCGACTGCGTCGACCTTGCCGTGGTCGACGCGGCCGAGCCCCTGCTCCGGGCCCGGGCCTTCGCTGGGATCGGCCTCTACGAGCACGAGCGAGGAGCTTGGGCGACGGAGCAGATGGCGGCGCTGGCCGAGGCCCGCGACACTGCGTGGCTCCGGCGTCTCGATCTGGCTGCGCTGGCCGAGCGCCGGTGAGCCCGGCCGAGCTCGATCGGGAGGTGGTGGGCCGGCGGTTGCGACTGCTCCGCCAGACGCTGGCCGATCTCCTTCCCCTCGGGCAGTTGGAGGTCGACGTGGTGAAGGCCGATCCCGTTTGCAGGGCCGCCATCGAGCGCTTCATCCAGGTTCTGGTCGACCTGGCCGCCGACATCAACGCCCATATCGTCCTGGCGCGACTCGGAGCCGCGCCGACGACCACCGCCGACTCCTTTCGGCTGGCGGCTGAGGTCGGTGTCCTGCCGGTCGAGTTGGCCGAGCGCCTCATCCCCGCCACGGGTCTGCGCAATCTTCTCGTCCACCGCTACGGCGACATCGATGTCACGTTGCTGACCGGCTCCGTCGGCGAGGTCCTAGGAGGCTTCGACGACTACGTAGGTCACGTCGCTCGGTGGATCTCAGAAGCACCACCCTCCGGGGACTGAGCCGGAGAGCTTGGGCTCAGGCCGGCTTGTCGGCGGCCGCCTTCTTCTTGGCGCCGGCCTTCTTGGCGCCGGCCTTCTTGGCGCCGGCCTTCTTGGTCGTCGCCCTCTTCTTGGCCGGGGCCTTCTTGGCCACCGCCTTCTTCTTCCCGGTTCGCTTCTTCGCCGGGCCGGCCTCCCGGCGGTCGGCCAGCAGCTCGGCAGCGCGTTCGGGGGTGATGCCCTCGATGGAGTCGCCCTTGCGCAGCGAGGCGTTGGTCTCGCCGTCGGTCACGTAGGGACCGAAGCGGCCTTCCTTGAGCACAACCGCCTTGCCCGACGCCGGATCGTCTCCGAGCTCTCGCAACGGCGGCGCCGCCTGGCCCCGACCCCGGCGCTTGGGCTCAGCCAGCAGCTTGAGGGCGTCCTCGAGAGTCACGGTGAAGAGCTCGGCCTCTGACTCCAGGCTGCGGCTGTCGCTGCCCTTCTTGATGTACGGCCCGTAGCGACCATTCTGGGCGGTGATCTCTGCACCGTCGCTGGGGTCGACCCCCACGGTCCGGGGCAGGGTGAGCAGGCGCAAGGCGTCGTCGAGCCCCACGGTGTCGAGGGTCATGGTCTGTAGCAGCGACGAGGTCCGAGGCTTGTCCTTGGACCCTTCGACCACCTCCCCGAGCTGTACGTAGGGCCCGTAGCGGCCGGCTCGGGCCAGCACGGAAAGACCGGAGTCGGGATCGTCGCCCAACACCCGGTCGCCGCTCGGGGCGGCCAGGAGCTCGAGGGCCTTGTCCATGGTCAGCTCGTCGGGTGCCAGGTCGTCGGGGATGCCAGCGGTCTCCTCCCCCCGCTGCACGTAGGGGCCGTAGCGCCCCACGCGGCCCACCACCTCGCGGCCCTCGGCGTCGACGCCGAGGGGGATGGAGTTGACGTCACGGGCGTCGATGTCGCCCAGCTGCTCGGAGACCATCCGGTGCAGGCCCACGTTGCCCTCGTGGTTGGCGGCGCCATCGCCGTCGGTTCCGAAGTAGAAGCGTGACAGCCAGGGCACGGACTCCTCGGTGCCGGCGGCGATCTCGTCGAGGCAGTCCTCCATGCGGGCGGTGAAGGCGTAGTCGACCAGCTCACCGAAGTGCCGCTCCAACAAGGCGACCACGGCGAAGGCGGTGAAGGAGGGCACCAGGGCGCTGCCCTTCTTCCACACGTAGCCGCGGTCCTGGACGGTTCCGATGATGCTGGCGTAGGTCGACGGGCGCCCCACGCCCAGCTCCTCCAGCCGCTTGACCAGCGAGGCCTCGGTGTAGCGGGCCGGCGGCGACGTCTCGTGGCCTGCGGCGCCCAGAGCGAGCAGATCGAGCGCATCACCCTCGGTCAGGGGAGGAAGGCGCCGTTCGTCGGCTTCGCCATCGGTCTCGTTGTCGGTGCTCTCGACGTAGACCCGCTGGAAGCCGGGGAAGGTGATCACCGTGCCGCTGACGGCGAACTCGGCGTCGCGGCCCGAGGCCGAACCGACACCCAGACGGACGGTCACCGTCTCCCCCGCCGTATCGGGCATCTGCGAGGCGAGCGTCCGCTGCCAGATGAGCTCGTAGAGGCGGGCCTCGGTGCTGCCCAGCTCGCCTCTCACCTGCTCGGGGGTGCGAAACGAGTCACCGGCCGGGCGGATGGCCTCGTGGGCCTCCTGGGCCGACTTGGACTTGTTGGCGTAATGACGTGGGGCATCGGGGACGTAGTCGGGCCCGTAGCGCTCGGCGATCTGGCGCCGCGCTGCGGCCACCGCCGTCTCCGAGAGCGTCACGCTATCGGTCCGCATGTAGGTGATATAGCCGCCCTCGTAGAGCCGCTGGGCGCTGCGCATGGCCTGGGCCGACGACATGCGCAGCTTGCGCCCGGCCTCCTGTTGGAGCGTCGAGGTCATGAACGGAGGCGCGGGCCGGCGCCGGTAGGGCTTGCGCTCGACGGAGCGTACGGCGAAGTCGGCCCCGTCGAGGTCGGAGACCAGCGCCGTCGCCCCCTCCTCGTCGAGCACCACCGCGTCGCTACCCGCCGACAGCTCACCGGTCTCGGCGAAGTCCCGCCCGGTGGCCAGCCGGTGCCCGTCGAGAGCGACCAGGGTGGCGTCGAAGCGCTGGACGTCATCTCCCGCCCCCGCCTGGGCGAAGGTGCCTTCCAGGTTCCACCACTGGGCCGAGCGGAAGCGCATGCGGGCCCGCTCGCGCTCCACCACCATCCGGGTGGCGACGCTTTGCACCCGCCCCGCCGACAGCCCGGTCATGACCTTCTTCCACAGCACCGGGCTGACCTCATAGCCGTAGAGCCGGTCGAGGATGCGACGGGTCTCCTGGGCGTCGATGCGACGGAGATCAAGGTCGCGAGGCTCGGCGATGGCACGGTCGATGGCTGCGGCGGTGATCTCGTGAAATACCATCCGCCGCACCGGCACCTTGGGGTTCAGCACCTCGCGCAGGTGCCAGGCAATGGCCTCGCCCTCGCGGTCCTCGTCAGTGGCGAGGTAGACCTCGCTCGCCTCCTTGAGCAAGCGCCGGAGCTTGGCGACCTGCTCCTTCTTCTCCTTGGGCACGACGTAGAGGGGCTTGAACTGGTTCCCAACATCGATGCCGAGACGGGCCCACGGCTCCCCCTTGTGCTCGGCCGGCACCTCAGCGGCGGAGCGGGGCAGGTCGCGGATGTGGCCGATGGACGATTCGACGACGTAGCCGCTACCCAGGAACCCGGCGATGGTCCGGGCCTTGGCGGGGGATTCGACGATCACGAGAGGCTTGGCCACGGCTCCACGGAAACCCCGACCGGGCGCATTGTCAAACGCTGGCCAGAGACCGGCACAGAGATCGTGCTCGCGGGGTTGCGAGACGAAAGCGCCTCGGTACCCTGGCCGGGTAACTGCCGGCGGGACATAGGAGGCCTAGCGCGTGGTGGCGGACGAGACCAAGAACAAGGAGCGCAGCGCCAAGGGCGGGAGCGGCGGATTCGTCGCCATCCTCGTCGTGGTGGCGGTGATCGCGGTGGGCGCTGGCGCATTGCTGGCCAACGGAAGCGAATCGGAACTGACGTCTGCTCCGGTGCCTACGCCGGGACCCGCCGAGGCGCCCGAGTCCGGAGCCACGGGCGACGTCGACCCATCCGACGGTCATGGTTCGAGTGCGGGTGCCGGCGAGGAGGAGGTCGAGATCCCTCCCCAGATCGACCTGGCTTCGGCGCCGGTCAAGAGCGAGCGCTCGGTGCGCATCGATCCCGAGATCCAAGACGGCGTCAAGGTCTTCACCCTCAACGCCGAGCCCGTGCAGTGGGAGTTCATCCCCGGCAAGGCGGTGACAGCGTGGGGCTACAACGGCCAGATTCCCGGACCGGAGTTTTGGGTGACCGAGGGCGACCGGGTGCGGGTCAACTTCACCAACGATCTCCCGGTACCCACCACCATCCACTGGCACGGCGTCGCCGTGCCCAACGAGATGGACGGGATCCCGGGCGTGACTCAGGACCCGATCGAGCCGGGGGAAAGCTTCGTCTATGAGTTCGACGCCAAGCCCTCGGGCACCTTTTGGTACCACTCGCACCTCGACTCGGCCCGCCAACTCGACATGGGCCTCTCCGGCGCCTTCGTCATCAAGGGGCTCGATGAGCCCGAGTACGACCAGGACTTCGTCCAACTCCTCGACGAGTGGATCCGTCTACCCGAGGGGCGCAACGGCTGGGAGGGGGTCACCCATGCCGGGCATGCGGACTCCGAGTACAACTGGTTCACCATCAACGGCAAGTCCTTCCCGGCCACACCCAACATGGAGGTGGCCGAAGGTGACCGAGTGCGGGTGCGCATCATCAATGCCGGGTACCAGGCCCACCCCATGCACTTGCACGGCAAGCGGATGACGGTGGTGGCCAAGGACGGCGCCCCGCTTCCCGCTCCCTACCAGGCCGACACCGTGCTCGTCGGCGCAGGGGAGCGCTACGACTTCGAGTTCGTGGCCGACGACCCCGGTGACTGGATGTTCCACTGCCACATTCTCCACCACGTCACCAATGACGCCGTGATCGAGCCAGGTGGGCTGATGAACTTCGTCACCTACAAGGGCTACGACAACGCCTACCAACGAGACCAGAACGAGGGATAGGAGACTGGCATGAGTAACACCGGACGCATTGCCGTGGTGGCCGTGATCGCCGTGGTGGCCTTCGGGGGCGCCTTCCTCCTCGCTGGCGGGGACGACTCGGCGACCGACGAAGCGGGCACCGACCTGGCCGCAGGCGGGAAAGACCAGACCACCACCACGACCGCCTCCGACGAGGACGAAGGGGAGACGAACCCGTGCAATGTCGACGACGTGGTGCCGGTCGAGGAGGCCGGCTACGAGGTGACGGTGTCCAGCGAGCCCGATCCTCCCGCCCCCCAGGACACGTCCATCGAGGTGCTCGTGCAACAGGACGGCGCACCGGTGTCGGGTGCGGTCGTGTGCATGAGCGCCGACATGTCGGAGATGAACCACGCCGGCGTCAGCAAGCAGGCTGACGAGCTGGGAGAGGGCCGTTACGGGGTCGAGGTCGACTTCGGCATGCGGGGCCGATGGGGTGGCGGCATCCTGGTCATCGAGCCGGGACAGCCCGCCGCCTCCACGCCCGTGTCCTTCGACGTCCAATAGGGGCCTCCACGCCGAACCAGAGGTGATGGACGACCAACTGACGACCGAGCGACGCCCAGCCGTCGCCGGCGTGCTGGCGGCCATGGCAGCACTAGCCACGGCCGAGGTGGTCGCCCGGCTCCTTACCGCCGGGGCGTCACCGGTGCTAGCCATCGGTCAAGAGGTGATCGACCGGGTGCCGCCGGCGGTGGAGGACGCCGCCATCTCCGCCTTCGGCACCGCCGACAAGGTCGTGCTGCTCGCTGGCATCCTGGCCGTGGCGTTGGGTCTCGGCGCCGCTCTGGGCGTGGCCGCCGCCCGGCGCTTCGAAGTGGCCGTGGGCGGCTTCGTCGCCTTCGCCGTGCTCGGGGTGGCAGCCGTTGCCGCTCGGCCCGGCGGTGCTCCGCTGGTCGCCGCCGTGGCCGTCTCCGTCGGAGCCACGGCTGGCCTCGGGCTGCTGCGCCGCCTCCTGGCCACCACCCCCGCTGGAGCGGTCACCGGTAGAGCGGTCACGGGCATCGCCACTCCTTCCGAGCCGGCCGAAGCCCACCGTGCGCTGGGATGGGCGTCGCCCACCGACGATCCTCAGACCGACCGACGTGGCTTCCTACGCCTGGCCGTGACCGTCGCCGGGGTGGCCGGTGCCGCCGGGCTGGCCGGGCGGGGAGCCGCCCGCTGGTTTAGCCGGGGTAGTGACCCCGCCGAGGTGCTCCTGACCCCGGCGGCGTCACCGCTGGCGACGCCGGCGTCGGCCACGTCCCTGGAGGTGGACGGGCTCTCCCCCCTCTTCACCGCCAACGAGAGCTTCTACCGCATCGACACCGCCCTAGCCGTCCCGCGCGTCGATCTCGAGACCTGGCGGCTCGGGGTCACGGGCATGGTCGATCGGCCCTTCCAGCTCACCTTCGACGAGCTTCTGGCCCTACCTCAGGTCGAGTCCGACATCACCCTCGCCTGCGTGTCCAACACAGTCGGCGGCGACCTGGTCGGTAACGCCCGCTGGCGGGGTGTCCGCCTCACCGACCTCCTCGAGCGCGCCGGTGTCCAGGCCGGGGCCGATCAGATCGTGGGACGGTCGGTGGACGGGTGGACCGGCGGGTTTCCCACCGAAGCCGCCCTCGACGGGCGAGAGCCGCTGGTGGCGGTGGCCATGAACGGCGAGCCCCTACCTCGCGACCACGGGTTTCCCGCCCGCCTCGTGGTGCCCGGGCTCTTCGGCTACGTGTCGGCTACCAAGTGGCTTTCGGAGATCGAGCTCACCACCATGAACGCCTTCGACGGCTACTGGGTCCCTCGGGGTTGGTCGAAGCTGGCACCGGTCAACACCCACTCACGCATCGACGTCCCTCGCTTCGGCGCCCGGCTCCCCGCCGGCCGCCAGCCCATTGCCGGCGTGGCCTGGGCGCCGACCCGGGGCATCTCCACCGTCGAAATCTCCGTCGACGAGGGCCCCTGGCAGGAGGCCAGGCTGTCGGAGCCGCTCAACGAGGACACCTGGCGCCAGTGGGTCGTGGACTGGGACGCCCGGCCGGGCCGCCACGAGATCCGCTCCCGGGCCACCGACGGCACCGGGGAGATCCAGACCGCCGAAGAGGTTGCGCCCCGACCCGACGGCGCCACCGGCTACCACACCATCGCCGTCACCGTCGAGTAGTCACCGCCGAGCCATGAGCCGCGTGCCTATCCGCTGAGCCGCCTAGCCGGGGACGTTCTCGGGAGGGGTGTCGGGAGCCTTGGGGTGAGGACCGGAGGGAGCCCGGGTCTTGGCCAGCTCCAAGGCGTCGCCGATCTGGCCGAGGCGCTTGCGGCCGAGCGCCTTGCGCACCTCGGGGAACAGCTCGCCCTCTTCCTCCTCGACATGGTGGCGGACGCTCTCCATGAGCACGGTCACCTTGGCCTCGAAGCGCTCGTGGTCCGCGTCCATCCCGGCCAGCTCAGAGAGGGTCCATTTGACGATGTGGTGCTCTTCGAGGCCCTCGAGCACGTCGTCCTCGGCGTCAGGGACGTCCTCACGGACGGCCGGGTAGAAGACCTGCTCCTCGATGGAGGTGTGGATCGACAACTCCTGGATCATCTGATCGACGAGCTGGCGGCGAGCCTTGGAGTCAGAGGCGTCCGACTTCTCGAACTGCTTGAACAGCTTCTCGACCGTCTTGTGGTCGTTCTTGAGCAGAGTGATGGCGTCCATGGTCGCGCCTCAGGCCGCTGCGGCCAGCAGGGCGTTGCAAGCCTCTTCACAGCGTCGGCACGCCTCGGCGCACACCCGGCAGTGGTCGTGCATGCTGGCGTGCTGGGCACACTCGGCGCCGCACGACTGGCATGCCTGGACACAGGCCTCCAGGATCGCGGCGGTGACGCTGGCGTCGTACTCGGTCTGGCGGGACAGGACCCGGCCCGTGGCGACACAGACGTCGGCGCAGTCGAGGTTGAGCCGGATGCAGCGCCGGAGCTCGGCGACCATGTCCTCGGCCAGGCAGGCGTCGGCACAGGCGACACAGGCCTGAGCGCAGTCGAAACAGGCATCGATGCACCGGGCGAGGGCCTCGGGATCGAGATCGGGAGTGCTTGGTGTGGAGCGCAGCATGGCGCCAGCGTTGGTCATAGGAAGAACCTTCCTCGGTGGGTCGGTGGCGGGCAGTGCTGTCCTCCCCCGCATCGGAGCCGCGTAACCCCAAGGCCCAACGCTCCGGAAGGGTGGCGTTGGGCTAGACCTTGCATCCGTGGCCACCTCTCCCGCTCTCGACCGCGCTGCCGCTTTCACCTGGAGAACGCTGGTCGTGGCCGGCGGCGTGGCGGTGGCGGTGCTGGCTCTGGCCCGGCTGCGCATCCTCGTCCTTCCGGCCATCGTCGCCCTGCTCTTGGCCACGGTGCTGGTGCCGCCGGTCGATCGGTTGCAACGCGCTGGGGTCCCCCGGCTGGTGGCTGCCTGGTTGCTGATGCTGGCTTCGCTGGGCCTGCTGGCCGG
The DNA here is from genome assembly GCA_038233555.1 of Acidimicrobiales bacterium. Lineage (GTDB taxonomy): Bacteria > Actinomycetota > Acidimicrobiia > Acidimicrobiales > CADCSY01 > JADDRA01. The sequence goes on along the minus strand of JBBSLT010000046.1, from coordinate 6,106 downwards.
GCTCGTGGTGTTGGTGGCGCCGACGGTCTCCGACGAGTTCGCCGACCTCGGTCCTACGGTGCAAGAGGGTATCGATGAGGTGGAGAACTGGCTGGTCGAGGGGCCCTTGGAGCTGTCGAGGGATGAGATCAACCGCTACCGCACCCAGATCGTCGAACAGATGCAGGCGAGCAGCAGCAGCATCGCCTCGGGCGTGCTCGCCGGCGCCATCCTCGCCGGGGAGGTGATCGCCGGGCTGTTGTTGGTGTTGGTGCTGGTGTTCTTCTTCGTCAAGGACGGCGAGAAGATGTGCCGCTACGGCCTCGACCAGGTCCGGGAGGAGAACCAAGAGCTGCTGGCCGCCCTCGGTGACCGGGTGTGGGCGACGATCGGGGGCTACGTCCGGGGCACCGCCCTGGTCGCCTTGGCCGACGCCGTCATCATCGGCGTCGGCCTCTTGATCATCGGGGTGCCTCTCGTGCTTCCCTTGGCCCTGCTCGTGTTCTTCGGTGCCTTCTTCCCCCTCGTGGGCGCCGTGCTGGCTGGCAGCGTGGCCGTGCTCGTGGCTTTGGTCAGCGGCGGCCCAACTGACGCCCTGCTCGCCCTCGGCGTGGTGGTCATCGTCCAGCAGGTCGAGGGTGACGTCCTCGCCCCGTTGGTGCTCGGGCGGGCGGTGCGCCTCCATCCCGTGGTCATCATCGGGGCGCTGACGGGGGGCGCGGTGATCGGAGGACTGATCGGGGCCTTCCTCGCCGTCCCCGTCGCCGCCGTGGCCGTGGCCGTGGCCAGCGAGCTCAAGGCCCGCGGGGTCATCGGCCCGGGGGTACCCAACGCAGCCCGGTCAGAGGAGAGCCGGTCAGAGGGGACCGAGGAGACGGTCGACGTCTCCGGAGGTTCGGGCGGGCCCGGTGGCGCTCACCTGACCCTGCCCGTCGACCACCACCAGGAAGGGCGGGGCCCGGACGCCGAAGGCAATGAAGGAGGGAGCTGAAGCATCGTCAAGGTCGACCAGCCGTACCTCTACGCCCGGTCGACACAGCTGCACCAGCGTCGCCCGCAGCTCGTCGCAACCCTCGCAGCCGGGAGCGACGAACGCCACCAGGTGCACCGTAGCCCCGTCGTGGTGGAGGCCGGGCAGCGGCGGGGCCGATGAGCCCCAGGGCAGTCCCTGGCGGACACTCGGCGCCCCCCCGCGGCGAGGGCGACCGGAGACGGCAGAGACGGCGAGCGCCCCAACGGCGACAGCAGCGGCCACGGCCAGCACGTCCATGGGCTCAGGCAAGGTCGGGCGAGGGGTGAAGGCGGCGATCACCGCCCCCAGCGCCAGCAGCCCGTTGCGCAACAACTCGGCTGGGCCCATAGGGGCGCGGCGAGTCGCTCCGAAGCACCCGCAGCCCTGAGGGTCGCCCCGGCGGATGGCTTGCACCACGAAGGCGGTGAAGCCGGCCAGCACCGCCAGGGCGACGATGCCGGCCCACCCGGGAACCACCACCAACCCGGCGGCCAGCGCCAGCTCCACCACCGGCACCCCGAGGGCAAGAACCCGGGGCGACGCCAGACCGAGGCCGGCGAAGGCCCGGGCGGTACCGGCCCGGCGCCGCAGCTTGGCGACGGCGGCGACGGCGAAGACCACCGCCAGCGCCAGCGCCGCGGCGTAGGTGAACCCTGCCATCCCGGTCCCGCTCAGCTGGCCTCGCCGCCGGGGCCTGCGCCCGACCCCGGCCCCCGGTCGGGACCTTGAGGGGGCTCGACCAAGGCGATGACCTCGCCTCCCGGCTCGTGCTGCAACTCCACGGCGGCGTGGCGGCGGCGATCCCGCCACGCCTCTTCGGCACGCACCACCACGTCGATCAGCGGCAGGCCGAGCCGGCGGGCGGCGGCGACGGCGTCGTCGTGTTCGACCTTGGCCCGCCTCCCGTCCTCGCCCGCCACCTTCACCCGCACCACCTGGCCATCGACCTCGACCGCCTCCACCGAGCGCGGCGCCAGCCAGCGTGTCAGCGACGTCGCCCGCACCCCGAGCGTGGCCGTCTCCTCAGCCAGAACGGTCGCCAGGCGAGCGGCGTCGGCCGGGTCGGCCAGCACCCCCACCATGTGCGCCGGCCGACCCTTCTTCATGACGATGGGCGTGATCCAGGCGTCGTGGGCCCCGGCGTCGATGAGCACAGCGAGAGCATGTGCCAGGGTCTCGCCGGTGACGTCGTCGACGTTGGTCTCCAGCACCACCACCGAACGACCGAGCGCCGCCGGCACCGATTCGGTCCCGAGCACGACCCGAGTGAGGTTGGGAAACTCCTCTGGGTCGGCGCAGCCGGCGCCGAATCCGCTGGCCGTTACGGTCATGGGCGGCAGCGGCCCCCACCCCTCGGCCAGGGCCGCCAAAATACCGGCACCGGTAGGGGTGGTGAGCTCCAGCGGTGCATCGGTGCCGTAGGTGGGGGCGCCAATCAGCAGCTCGACCACCGCCGGCGCCGGGTTGGGCAGCAGCCCGTGGCTGGAGCGGACCATGCCCATGCCGGTGGCCACCGGGCTGGCGGTGACCCGATCGACGCCGAGGACCTCGAGGGCGGCGGCCACGCCCACGATGTCGACGATGGCGTCGACGCCCCCGAGCTCGTGGAAGTGGACCTGCTCGACGGGACGCCGGTGCAACCGGGCCTCTACCACGGCGATGGCGGCGAAGGTGGCCGTCGCCCGCCGCCGGACGCGCTCGGGGAGGCTGGCCTCATCGAGGAGCGCTTCGATGTGGGCCCAGGTGCGGGTCACCGTGGTCGGCTCTATCTCGACGACAGCCTTGGTGGCGGCGATCCCGCCGCGCGTGGTGGCTTCGGTGCGAAGGGTCCAGCCCGGGACTGGGAGCCGGGCGAGGATGGTGCCCACCTCGTCGATGTCGGCGCCGGCGTCAACCAGGGCGCCGAGGGCCATGTCGCCGGCGATGCCGGCGAAGCAGTGGAACCAGGCGACGGTCGAGCCTTCAACCATGGGGGGCAGCGCCCACGCCGAGGATGCGGGCTACGGCGCAGGCGGCGCCGAAGCCGTTGTCGATGCCCACGACGCTGATCCCCGCGGCGCAGCTGGCCAACATCGACAGCAATGCGGTGACGCCCTCGAAGGCCGCCCCGTAGCCGGCGCTGGTCGGCACAGCCACCACCGGTGCGCCGCTGATCCCTCCCACCACGCTGGCCAGGGCGCCGTCCATCCCGGCGATCACCACCACCGCCCGGGCGTCGGTGACCACATCCACGTCGGCCAAGAGGCGGTGGAGCCCGGCCACGCCCACGTCGTCGAGGCGGGTGGCGCCGAACCCGTAGGCCGCCAGGGTGGCGACGCACTCGTCGGCGACGGGGCGGTCGGCGGTGCCCGCCGCCAGCACGGCCACTGGGTCGGTGCGAACGGCCGCCGGTCGCCACACCACGGTGGCGCCGACCACGGCTCCGCCTGGTGCCGCCGCCAGCGCCGCGTCTATCTGCTCGGGCCCGGCCCGGGTCAGGATGACCGGTCCGCCCGGGGCCGCCAGCAGCTCGGCCACGATGGCCGCGCACTGCGGTGGCGTCTTGCCCGGCCCGAAGACGGCTTCGGCCACTCCCTGACGCAGGGCCCGGTGATGGTCGACGCGAGCGAAACCGAGGTCGGCGAAGGGCAGGCGGCGCAGACGGCTCACGGCATCGTCGAGGTCGACCTCCCCCGAGCGCACGTCACCCAACAGCTCCTGGAGGGCAGCCTCGTCCATGCCTTCATCCTGCCCGACGCCGTGGCTCACGCCATAGCCTCACCCCATGCCCTCCCCCCTCCGAGTCGGTTTTCTGGGGCCCCACGGGACCTTCACCGAGCAAGCGTTGCTCACCCAACCCGACTTGGCCGCCGGCGAGCTAGTGGCGATGGCGACCATCTCCGACGTCCTGACCGCGACCGCCGAGGGGAAGCTCGACATCGGCTTCGTCCCCATCGAGAACTCCATCGAAGGCACGGTCAACGTCACCCTCGACACCCTCGCCTTCGAGACCGACCTGTTGATCCAACAGGAGGTGGTCGAGCGGATCCAGCTCAACCTGCTGGCGCCGTCGGGCTCGTCACTGGCCGATATCAAGGCCGTGCTGTCGATGCCCCACGCCACCGCCCAGGTGCGGGGGTTCCTCGCCCGCGAGCTACCCGGGGTGGAGACGAGGGCAGCCAACTCCACCGCCGAGGCGGCCCGGTCGGTGGGATCGGGGGCCGAGGCCGGGCTGGCGGCGGTGGGCACATCGCTGGCGGCCGAGATCTACGACCTCGAAGTGTTGGCCACCGACATCGAGGACCACCCCGAGAACCAGACCCGCTTCGTATCGGTGGCGAGGGAGGGCGTGCCCCCGCCCAGCGGTCACGACAAGACGACGGTGGTCTGCTTCCAAAGCGCCGACCGACCAGGCAGCCTGCTCGGCATCCTCCAAGAGTTTGCCGCCCGGGCCGTCAACCTCACCAAGCTCGAGTCCCGACCGACCAAGCGCAGCTTGGGCGACTATTGCTTCATCATCGACTTCGAGGGCCATGTGGGCGAAGAGCTCGTCGCCGACTGCCTGCGCGACCTCAAGGCCAAGCTGGCCGACGTCAAATTCATGGGCTCCTACCCGGCCGCCGGCGACCACGGCGGGGTCCGTCGCCGGGAAGCGATGGCGGCGTGGCGCGACGCCGATCAGTGGGTCAAGGGCCTACGCCACCAGGTGGTGCACCGGCTGCCTGGGCCCGGAACCGACCAGCGCTAGCCTCGTCCCCGGAGGGATGGCAGAGCGGCCGAATGCGGAGGTCTTGAACACCTCTGGGCGAGAGCCCCGCGGGTTCGAATCCCGCTCCCTCCGCTGCTGCTGCTGCGAAAAGGCGGCATTTCGGTGGCGTGGCTTCCAGGCCGATACTTGATGCATGCAGTTCGCCATCAAGGGCCGCTGGGTCTGGCCGGCCCCAGCGCTGCTGCTCGCGGCCAACCGGGCGATTCTCGCGTGGATGGCGAAACGGTGACGACGCCGCCGAGGGAAACAAGCCGAGGGTGGCGGATCGCCTTCATGATCGGAGCACTGTTCCTCGCCATCGCCGCCGCCACTGAGCGCCGCTGGGGCAGCGTGGGCGCCTGGCTGTTCATCACCGTCATCTGGGCCGTCCTGCTCCTCTTGGACTGCAGGGATAAGCGCTGAGCCGGTGGTGGTGGGTGATCGCTGAGCGCGGTGAGCCACCACGGGGCTTGTAGCGTGCTGCTGACGAATCGCCGATATGGCTCGATCGGCAGGTCGATGGCGACCCGTCCGGGCGCCGACCGGGTAACAATCGGGTCATGGGCGAACAGGGAGATCCGGATCGGTCACCGGACCCTCCGGACCTCAGATTCGTCCTCGCCAACGAACGTACCTTTCTGGCTTGGAACAGGACGGCGTTGGCGCTGGTGGCAGCCGGACTGGCCCTGACCCAGCTGCTGCCGCCCGGTTCCGTCCCTGGGGGACGACGGCTGGTGGGCATCCCCCTGATCCTCTTCGGAACGGTGATCGCATGGTTGAGCTACCAGCGATGGAAGACCGTGGGCGCCGCCCTCCGGCGGGGAGAAGAGCCGTCAACGACGATGCTCCCCGTCCTCTTGGCGGCCACGGTCGTGGTCGGTGGCGTCCTGGCCCTCGTCATCGCCGTGGCGATCAGCAGCGGCTGACACCGCTCCCTACCGGCGGGGCGCGAGCTCGGTGTATGCATCTCGGGAGACCGAGCCGCTCGTCAGAGACCCGTCGCCGCGAGGTACGTCGATGCTGTCGCCGTCGAGGGTGAAGCTGACCCGGCCTACGCCTGGGCGATCGGTCAGGCTGTAGACGACCTGGGCGATGGCGAGGAGCTGGTCGCTGCCTCCGAGTTGCTCGAAGCCGGCGCTCAGATCGACGCTGACGACACCGCCGCTGACCTCGTCGACTCCTTGTACATCCTCCTCGGCCAGCGCCGTGCGCAGACCGGCCTCGGACTCGGAGTCGGACGGCGCCCGGAGAGCGAATCCAGCGCCGCCGCGGTGTTGTTCTCGCCCAAGCGCCGATCCACGGCCACCAGACGGTCGTCTCGGGATGCCAGGAAGACCTCACCGGTCACACCGTCGCCTTGGCCTTCGGGTGCTGGGTTCCTCGGTTCG
>JBBSLT010000045.1:0-15591 GCA_038233555.1 Acidimicrobiales bacterium | reverse complement strand
GCCGGGAGCCACGGGCCGGCCCCGCTCGTCGAGCAGGTGGACCGACACGTTGGGCAGAGGCCGGCCGATGGGAGGATCTCCGGATACGTCCTGGCCGGGAGCCGGTTCATAGACCGTGGCCATGACGCTGGCCTCGGTGGGTCCGTAGGCGTTGATCCAGCGGACCCCGCCGCCGCCCACCTCCAGCCAGGTGCGATAGACGCGGCCGAGAGCCTTGTCGCCCCCCACCACCACCAGCCGCAGGTCGGAAGGAAGCTCTTCGCCCAGGCTATGGAGATCGCGGACCCACTCGTGCCAGTAGGCGGTGGGCAGGTTCATCACGCTCAGCCGCTGGCGGCGGAGCCATTTGGCCCAAGAGCGGCCGAGGATGGGGGCGTCGTCGGGGCGGAGGACCACGGTGGCCCCACTCGACCAGGTGGGGAAGAGCTCCTCCACGCTGACGTCGAAGCTGATGGAGCAGAACTGCAGCACCCGGTCGCCGGGCCTGAGCCGGTAGCGGGAGATGGCGCCACGATGGTGGTTCACCAAGGCCCGGTGGGTGAGCATGACCCCCTTGGGCTGGCCCGTGGAGCCCGAGGTGTAGAGCAGGTAGGCCAGATCGTCGGGTTGGGGCCCGTCCGTCAGGCGGGCGCCCGAGTGCTCGGCGATGACCGGCCAGTCGGCGTCGAGGGCCACCACCCGAGCGCCATGGGGGGGAAGCTGACCGGCCAGCTCCGCAGAGGTGAGGAGGACCGGGGCGTTCCCGTCGTCGAGCATGAAGCCGAGGCGGGCTCGGGGATAGGAAGGATCGAGCGGGAGGCAGGCTCCGCCGGCTTTGAGGATGGCGAGCAGGCCGACGGCCAGTTCGATTGACCGGGGCAGGCAGATCCCCACGGCCACCTCGGGCCCCACGCCCATGCTGCGGAGGTGATGCGCCAGGCGGTTGGCCCGGACGTCGAGCTCGTCATAGTGGAGGTGCCGGTCGCCGTCGATGACGGCCACCCCTCCGGGGCTGCGGGCTACCTGGGCCTCGACCAGCCCGGGGATGGTGGTGTCCTCGGTCACCGCAGCTGAGCCGTCCAGAGGTGCAAGAATCAGAGCCGGAGCTCGAGCAGGTCTCGGCCCACGACGACCTCACCGTCGAAGTCGGTGCTCGCCCCCTTGACCCAACGTTCGTCGGGGACGTCGTCGTCGCCGGGGATGAAGTGGGTCAGCACCAGGCGACGCACCCCGGCTTCGGCGGCGAGGGAGCCCACCCGGCTGAGGGGGGTGTGGGAGCTCAACAGGTGGTGTTGACGACGCCGGGCCTCCCAGTCGTCGTCGTCGTCGGGGAACACGTCGGCCGGGCTGTCGGTGAACACCTCGTGCACGAGGATGTCAGCTCCGGTAGCCAGCCTGACCAGGTTGGCCGAAGGTGCGGTGTCGCCCGAGACCACGATCGAGCCGGCGTCGGTGTCGAAGCGGTAGGCGAAGGCGGGAAAGACGGGCGGGTGGTCGACCAGGATGGCGGTGACCCGGACATCGTCGTTTTCGGTGACCAGGATCGGTTCCATGGGAGGGGCCACGAGGTCGGGGGCTCGGGCGCCGGTCTCGGGCGGGATGGCGATCTCGTGGGGAACGACCAGCGCGCTCAGGTCGGACCGGCCCGCCTCGCGCATGCGGATGTTGATGTCGTAGGCATGGCTGGCCATCTGGGCGGCATGGAGGTCGACTAGGCCGGGGGTGGGGTTGGCCGGGATGACGACAGGGATCGGGTCTTCCCCGGGCTGTTCGGGTGGGAGCGCCGACACGTCGCCGGCGGAACCGGGCCCGAAGACGTGGATGGGTGGGTTCCACTGGAGGATGGGCCAACCGCAGAGGAACAGGTTGAAGTAGTCGCAGACGTGGTCGGAGTGGAGGTGGGTGACGAAGACCTGGTGCAGGGACGACAGCAACCGGGCCCGGCGAAGTTGGCGGGTGACGCCGCTACCGCAGTCGATCACATGAGCCCTGTCGCCCACGACGACAGCTTGGGAGATCCCCGCCCGCACCGGCGACGGAAGTGGCCCGCCGGCCGTGCCGAGCAGAACCAGCCGGGTTGTAGTTGAATCGCTCATAGCTCTGCCGGCTTTCTAACAGAAACGGTGCCCCTCGATGAAAGTCCTCTGCACGTGTCTTCCGGGCCACGGCCATTTTCTGCCCATGGTGCCCCAGGCGCGGGCATTGGTGGACGCCGGCCACGAGGTGGCCTTCGCCACCGCTGCAGATTTCTGCCCGTCGATCGAGAAGGCCGGGTTCGCGGCCTTCCCGGCCGGGATGAGCCTGGCCGACCAACTGTCTGAGGCCGGCCTGCGTGTTCCCGAGGCGGCGCTGGCGCCGGGCAAGAAGCGCTTCGAGACCTTCGTGCCCCGCATGCTGGCCGGGGTGGCGGCGCCGGCCCGGCTGGTCGATCTGATTCCGCTCCTGGCCGACTGGTGCCCCGACGTGCTGCTCCACGACGAGACCGAGTTGGGGGGTCCTGTCGCCGCCGCCGGGGCCGGCATCCCCTGGGCCGACCAGAGCGTCGGGATCCTGCGCCCGCTGGCCATGGCCCGCCTGGCCGGGCAGGTCCTGGCGCCCGTCTGCGCCGAGCGGGGAGTCGATATCGGGGAGTTCGCAGGGCTCTTTCGCTACCTGTACCTCGACGTGTGCCCACCCCGCCTCCAGAGCGACGAGATCGACCGGATCGCCACCGCCCAGCGGGTGCACAACCAAAGCATCGGCAACGACGCCGACGAGTTGCCCGCCTCGCTGCGGTCGTTGCCTCCGGTGCCGACGGTGTACGTGAGCCTGGGAACGATCTTCAATCGCGACCCGGCCATCTTCGGTGCCATCCTCGAGGGGATAGGAGGGGAGGAGGTCAACGTGATCGTCACCATCGGACCTGGGGCCGATCCCGCCGAGCTCGGGCCTCAGCCCGACAACGTCCACATCGAGGGCTTCATCCCCCAGTCGCTGTTGCTGCCCCGCTGCGACGTGGTGGTGAACCAGGGCGGCACGGCCATCCTCGACATCCTCGGCCATGGGAAGCCACTCCTCGTGCTGCCAAGGGGTGCGAACCAATTCCACAACGCCGAGGCATGCGTGGCCAGCGGCGCCGCCCGGGCGCTGCTGCCCGCCGAGGTCGATGCCAACTCGGTGCGCGACGGCGTGCGGGCCCTCTTGGAGGAGCCTTCGTACCGGAACGCAGCGGCTGAGGTGGCGGACGACCTGGCGGCCATGCCCGGGCCCGACCATGGGGTTCGGCTGCTGGAGCGCCTAGCCGCCGAGCGGGCCCCGATCCCCTCGCCATGAGCGACGACCCGAGCGCCATGGCGCGGGCCGATCTGGGCCAGCTCGACGGTGACGATGTCGACGCCCCTCACATCCTCACCGCTCTTCCCGGCCCGCGCTCAGCCGAGCTGTGGCGGCGCGACGCTGCCCACCACGCCGTCAATTCCTCTCCGGCGGCCCAGTGGTTGCAGATCGTCATCCGTGACGGGGCCGGGGCGCTGGTTCGCGACGTCGACGGCAACGTCTTCCTCGACTTCTCCTCGGGCGCGGTGGTGGCCAACCTCGGCCACTGCCCGCCGACGGTGGTGGAGGCGGTGCGGGAGGAGGCGGGACGGCTCCTGCACTACTTCGACTTCGCCACCCCGCCCCGGCCGGCCTTCTTCGAGGCCCTAGCCGCCACCTTGCCGTCCAGCTTGCACACCTTCCAGATGTACAGCACCGGCAGCGAGGCGGTGGAGGCGGCACTGCGCCTGGCCAAGTCCTACACCAAGGCCTACGAGATCATCTCCTTCCACCGGGCTTGGCACGGCCGTACTCTCGGATCGATGTCGCTCATGGGCGGCTTCCCTCTCAAGCACGGCTACGGCCCCTTCGCCCCCGGCACCCACCACAGCCTCAACGCCTACTGCTACCGCTGCCCGCTGGGCCTGTCGCCCGACCGTTGCGAGGTGGCCTGTGCGCAGTTCATCGACCGGGTCTACGACGAGTCGACCGAACACGAGCTGGCCGCGGTGATCGTCGAGCCGGTGCAAGGGGTGGGCGGGGTGATCCCCTTTCCTTGCGAGTTCCTCGCCCACCTGCGGGCGTTCTGCGATCGCACCGGGGCGGTGCTGATCTTCGACGAGATTCTCACCGGCATGGGGCGCACGGGCACCATGTGGGCCTTCGAGCAGTCCGGAGTGGTGCCCGACATCCTCGTGGTCGGCAAGGGCTTGGCATCGGGCTATCCCATCTCCCTGATCGCCTCGCGCCGCGAGATCCTCGACGCGTTGCCCTTCGGCGCTCCCGGGGCCGGTGCCTCCACCTTCGCCAGCGGCAATCTGGCCTGCGCCGCCGGGGCGGCCACGCTCGGCCTGCTTGAGGACGGCACGGTGCTCGAGCACGCCCGCCGGGTCGGGTCGCAGCTCCTGGCCGGCCTGCACGTGATCAAGGAGCGCCATCGCCTCATCGGCGACGTGCGCGGCGTGGGGATGCTTCTGGCCCTGGAGCTGGTGGCCGACCGGGAGACCAAGGAGCGCATCGCCCCGGCCGTGGCCCGCCGCCTGCTCCTGGCCCTGGCCCGCCGGGGGGTGCTCACCGCCGGGGCCGGACCGATCCTGCGCCTGACCCCGCCCCTGGTGCTGACCGAGGCGCAGGCGGCTCGAGGTCTCGAGGTCCTCGACCAGGCGCTGACCGAGGTCGAGGCCGAGGGCCTCGGTTGAGTCGGTCGAGCCACCCAGCCCCGAACTTTGTCGACTGGGCCGTCTCCTGCACTGCCCATCCGACAAAGAACGAAGGGCGGAGGTAGCTCGATGTTCGAGGCTGTTCACCATGTGGGGGTGACCGTGGTCGACCTCGATGCATCCCTCGACTTCTGGCAGCGCCTGGTGGGGGCCCAGCCCCGCAACCGGCGGGTGCTCGACGGTCCCCAGGTGGGGACCATGGTGGGCTACCCCGGGATCCGCATCGACTCCTGCTGGCTCGACCTGCCCGGTGGCGTCGCCCTGGAGCTGCTGCAGTACCTCGACTGCGACGAGGCTCCCTACGACCCCGGCACCGCCCATCCCGGCAACGTCCACCTGTGCTTTCGGGTCGACGGCATGGATGAGGCCCACGCTCATGCGCTGGCCTGTGGCGCCCAGCCCGTCACCGGTACGCCCATCGAGGTGGGTGCCGGTCCACGCGCCGGAACCCGCCTGGCCTACCTCCGAGGTCCTGACGGCGTCACCATCGAGCTGGTGCAGCCGCCTCGCCCGTCGCCGCGCTCCCGGCGGTGAGCATGCCCCGCACGGTGCTGGCCGAGCTGGCCTCCCACGTCGGCGAGCGGGTCCGGGTGTGCGGCTGGGTCGAGGGCATCACCGATGCGGGAGAAGGGTGGCGGGTGGTGCTACGCGACCGCAGCGCCTCGGCTGTGCTGGTGGTTGGTGCCTGTCCTCCCGGGATGCAGCGGGAGGCGGCGGTCGAGGTGGTGGGGGAGGTGGTGGCCGATCCGGATGCTCCCGGGGGAGTGACGGTGGTGTCCGGCGAGGTCCGTGTCGTGGGCCCCGTGCTCGACGAGTTGCCGCTGGGTGACGGCTCTTCTCTGGAGGAGCGGCTGGACTGGCGCTTCCTCGACCTTCGGCGCCCCCGCAACGTGCTGGCCTTCGCGGTGCAGACCACCGCCGAGCGGGCCATGCGCCAGTACTGGGCCGAGCACGGGTTCCTCGAGCTGCACTCGCCCAAGCTGCGCCCCAATCCCAACCGGTCGGGCCGAGAGCTGTTCTCCGTGCCGTACTTCGACCGCCAGGCCTATCTGGTCCAGTCGCCGCAGTTCTACAAGCAGATGGCCATGGCGGCCGGGTTCGAGCGCATCTTCGAGATCGGGCCTGTGTTCCGGGCCTTCCCGTTCATCACCGCCCGTCACGACACCGAGTTCACCAGCGTCGACGTAGAGATGTCGTGGATCGATTCCCACCACGACCTCATGGCGTTCGAGGAGCGCTGGCTGCGCCACGTCATCGCCACCGTGGCCGCCGAGCACAGCGACGACATCGCCCGCCTGTTCGGGACCGAGGTGGTCGTGCCCTCGCTGCCCTTTCCCCGGGTCAGCCTCGATGAGGCCCGGGCCCTCGCCGAGAAGGCCGGCCCTCACCTGGCCCAGCCACCGGGAGACCTCGACCCGCGCGGCGAGCGGGCGTTGGGGGAGCATGTGGCCTCCACCTTCGGGCATGAGTTCGTCTTCGTCACCGAGTACCCGGAGTCGACACGTGGCTTCTACCACATGCACACCGAGGACGGCTCGGCCCACCTACGTGATTTCGACCTGCTGTGGAAGGGGATGGAGGTGACCACCGGGGCCCAGCGCGAGCACCGCTACGACCGGCTGATCGCCCAGGCCGAGGCCGACGGCGTCCCCCTCGAGCCCATCCGCTACTACCTCGACTGCTTCCGCTTCGGCTGCCCTCCCCATGGCGGTTTCGGGCTCGGCCTCACCCGGATGCTCATGGCCCTCCTGGGCCAGGACGACGTGCGCGAGGTGACCTTCCTCTCCCGGAGCCGCGACCGGCTGAGCCCGTAGAGAGAGGGAAGTGGCGCCTTCAGACCTTGATAAGGTGGCGCCATGTTGAGGAAGTGGTGATGGAGGTTGGTATCCGAGAGCTGCGGAACCACCTCAGTCGGTACCTCGACCGTGTCCAGGCCGGCGAGGAGGTGGTGGTCACCGATCGGGGCCGTGCGATCGCTCGTGTCCTTCCGCTGAGCAGTGGGCGAGTGATCGATCGCCTCGTAGCCCAAGGCCTCGTCACACCGGCAGCGCAGCCCAAGCGCACGCGCCCGCGCCCGCTCAAGACGGCCGGACCCATCTCTGACCTGGTGGTTGAACAGAGGCGGTGATCGCGTACTTCGACACCTCGGCCATCGTCCCTTTGCTCATCGAGGAGACGGGAACCGAGGTCGCCGGCGAGTTTTGGGATCGTGCGGACCGCGTCGTCAGCGTCCGGTTGGCTCACGTCGAGGCTCGAGCCGCGTTGGCCCATGCTGCTCGCCGCCGCCAAAACGGTGGGCTTGGCGGTCGCGGCGATCGGCTGAGCGTTCCTCTTTCGAAGCGGGGACGACTGAGCCCGAGGACCGACGGTTCGAAGCCCCACTTGATCTGCTCGTCCAACGGAGGGGAGCACACCGGCAGCGGTCGGGGGGGCGCTCGCCTGTCGGCATGAGCATGGTCTGACACATGGTCAGGATTGAACACCTCGGACAACCCTGGCACCGGCTACCGGTCTCGGGACCAACCGCCGGACCTGCTCCTACGGCTGGCGTACCATCTGCGCCGAGCTGCAGACTTGCTCCTACCGCGGAGGAGCTGGATCAGGATGGGGCGACGACGGTCAGACCCAGTGCCTGTGCCGCACCACTCATCCGCTCGTCGTAGGTACAGACCCGAAAGAGATCTTCGCCGATCAGGCTGGCGGTGGCGAGATGGATGGCGTCGAGCGATCGCAGCTCTAGAGGAAGCATCGAACCGGCAGTGCGAAGGACCCGGTCGTTGATCCTGATCACGTCGAGCCGTCGGAGTGCGTCGGTCCCACGGCCGACCGCCTCGTTCCCGAACGGCAGCAGGGCTCTCGCCACCTCGGTCCGAGATAAAGCACTGGTCACCAGCGGAGCCTTCCGGCGCAGGTAACGACGCAAGGCCGAAGACTCGGGCTCGCCCACAACGAGCTTGACGATCGCCGAGGAGTCGAGGTAGGTCGCCCGTTCAGCGCTCATCACGACGAAGGCCGGCGAGGACTTCTGAGGCCAGGGGTTGTCCCGCGGGGATGGGCAAAGGTTCGGGCAAGTCGTCCAAGTCGTCACCGGCGGCGGTGACATCGCCGGTGGCCCGAAGCCTCTCCAACGGACTCGAGTCCGGTAGCGGCGCCAGTATGGCGACGGCGTGCCCGCGGTCAGTGATCTCGATCGTCTCCCCGGCCCCCACGAGGCGCAGCAACTCGCTGGCTCGTTGTCGGAGCTCGCGGATCCCAACTGATGTCATGTGCTATTTGTAGCACGATGTCGACAACGCCGCTGAGCGAAGTGGCTCTCAGCGTGCTCGCGGCCTGGCGGAGGGTCGAGCCGAGTTGATGGCTCCTTGAGAGTGCGCACTGAGCGATGTCTCGTGGGCGAAAGCTCGGAAAATCCGGACTGACGCACACGAGAGTGGCCGTCGATCCTCTCAGGAGCGGATGGCTTCCACCACGTCGGCCAACTCGGCCACGGTGGGGTGCTCGAAGACCACGGTGAGGGGCAGGTCGGAGGAGAACGCCGCTTGGAGGCGGGCGGCGATCTGGGCTGCGGCCAGGGAGTGGCCTCCCAGTTCGAAGAAGTCGTCGTGGGCCCCGAAGCCCTCCCGGCCCAACGCCTCTTGCCAGATGCCCAGCACCGCGGTCTCGACGGGGGTGAGGGGGGCGTCGTCGACCGGGCCCGACAGCTCACCGGCGCCGGCGCCGGCATCGAGGAGGGCGGGCAGCTCTCGCTTGAGCACCTTGCCCGAGGCGTTGCGGGGGAGTTGGTCGACTACCACCACTCGATGCGGGGTCTTGGGTTCGCTCAGGCGGCTGCGGACGAAGTCTTGGAGCTGGCGGGTGGTGGCGGGGGAGGCCAGCACCACCGCCGCGGCCACGTCCTGGCCCAGCACCGGGTGGGGGATGGCGAACACGGCCACGTCGGCGACGGCCGGGTGCTCGGAGAGGACGTGTTCGACCTCGGCGGGTGAGATGTTGGTGCCACCGGAGATGACCAGATCCTTCTTGCGGTCGTCGATGTACAAGAAGCCCTCGTCGTCGAGGTGGCCGAGGTCGCCCGTGCGCAGCCATCCCCCGGGGGCGAAGGCGCCGGCCGTCGCCTCGGGGTCGAGGTAGTAGGACCGGGGCGGCGCACCGGGACGGCGCAGCCAGATCTCGCCCATGTCCCCGACCGCCACGTCGCAGTCCTCGTCGTCGACCACCCGGACCTCCGACTCGCCCACCGGCCGGCCCACCGATCTTGGTCGGGATGCCGCGTCGATGAGCAGCGTCCTGGCCGTCCCCGACTCGGTCATGGCGTAGGCGTTGCACAGCGTCGCCCCGGGCAAAGCCTCGGCCAAGCGGGACAAGAGCACCGGCGAGGCGGGCGCCGACGACAGGGTCACCCGCTCGATCGAGGAAAGGTCGTGGCGCTGGTGGGCGCCCGAGTCGAGCATGACCTGGGCCATGGCCGGCACCACCTGCAGGCGGGTCACCCGGTGCTCGGCCACGGCCGCGCCGAGCTGCTCCGGGTCGAACACGGCCAAGGCCACGGCGACTCGACCAGTGCGGCGCAGGGGCAGACGGAGCACCTCCTGGCCGGCGTTGGTGCCCACGGGGAAGGCGTGGAGGAAGGAGATACGGGAGGCGAGAGCGGCACCGCCGTCGGGCGGCAGTTCGTGGAACATCAGGTTCTCCTGCGAGCAGGCGACGCCCTTGGGGGTGCCGGTGGTGCCCGACGTGTAGAGGATCTCGGCCAGATCCCCCGGGTTCGGAGGGGCAGGGAGGGCCTCCCCTGGCGGTCCTTCGTAGCCGTCGACCAGCTTGGCCGGCGGCACCACGTCCCACGATCCCGGTGGGAGGGCGGCGGCGAGGTCGGAAGGACAGACGATGGTCGAGGGGCCGCAGTGGGCCAGGATCCCGGCCAGTTCGGTGGGGTTGAAGCGGGGGCCCAGCGGCACGGCCACGCAGCCCGCTTTGAGCACGCCCAGGTAGGCGACGGCGTAGTCAGTCCAGCGGGCGTTGTCGAACAACAGCGCCACCCGGTCGCCTCTGGCTACCCCCTGGTCCCCCAGCCCCCGTGCCAGTGCATCCGAGCGCCGATCCCAGCCGGCGTAGTCGAGCGCCTTCCCACCGTGGACCACCAGGGCGGTGGCGTCAGGATCCTCGTTCGCCCGACGGCGCACCAGGTCGGGAACCACCAGCGGCTCGCCCGGCACAGGCGGCATCAGCTCAACACCCGCTTCTTGAAGCCGCTGATCCCGGTCAGGCACAGCACGGCGGTGAAGCCGATCAGCACGCCGTAGATGACCGGCAGGGGCATGGTGGGGATCCCAGTCGACAGGGCGACACGGAAGCCCTCGCTCAGGTACACCAGGGGGTTCAACAGCACGGCGTACTGCAGCCAGGGGATGGGCTCGAGGGCCGACCAGGAGTAGAAGATGGCCCCGAAGAAGGCCAGGGGCAGGGCGACGAAGCCAGCCAGGATGGGAACCGACCGAGGGTCGAGCTGGGTTCCGAGGGTGAGCCCCAGGGCAGCCGAGGCGACGCAGGCCAGAGGGGTGAGGGTGAGCAGCACCGCCCAGTCGACGCTGACGAAGAGGGGGGTGGCGGGCACGAACGCGGCCGCCGGGAACACGATCATCCCCGCGAACAGGGCCTGGAGCGCCCCTGACACGATCTTTTCGACAGCGATCATCGACAGGGCGGCCGGGGCCATCACCCGATCCTCCAACTCGTTGGTGACGTCCAGCTCGCGAGCCAAGGGCATGGCCACTCGGAAGATGCCCTGGAAGATGACGGCCTGGGCCACCAGGCCACCAACCAGGATGGTGGAGAACTGCGCGGCGCCATCCTCACCGCCCACCGCCTGGCCGATGGTGGGAAACACATAGGTGAACACGAACACAAGCAGCAGCGGCTGCAGGACCGTGTTGGGGAGGAACTCGCCCAAGCTGCGGTCGAGCACCACCATGTCCCGCAGGAGCAGGGCCCGGAAGGTCGACCACCGACCGGGAGGGGCTGAGGCAATCATTCCCGCAGCTCCCGCCCGGTGAGATCGATGAACACCGTCTCCAGGGTGACCTCGTCGGTCTGCAGGCTGGCGAAGAGAGGTCCCAACCTCTCGGCCGCCTCGATGGCCACCGCCCGGGTCTTCTGCCGGTCCTCGGGTCCCTCGGAGGAGCCCGTCCCCTTCCGGCCGCCCGCCGGCGGGGTGACGGCGTCCAGGTACCTGGTCAACCACATCTTCACTTCGGCGGCCGTCCCGCTGGGCCCACCGCCGCTCGCCTGCTTGGGACCGGCCCACTTTGCACTCGACCGCTTGAGGCGGGCCGGTGTGTCCAGGGCGAGAATGCGGCCCTGGTCCATGATGGCGACCCGATCGCACATCCGGTCAGCCTCCTCCATGTAGTGGGTAGTGAGCAGGATGGTCTGGCCCTCCTGGTTGAGGCGACTCACGATCTCCCACAGGGCCAGGCGGCTCTGGGGATCGAGGCCGGCGGTGGGCTCGTCGAGGAACAGCACCGCCGGGCGGTGCAAGATGGCCCGTGCCACCATCAAGCGTTGTGCCATGCCTCCCGAGAGGTGGTGTACCTCTGCTTCCGCCTTGGACTTCAGCCGGAACTTGCCGAGCAGGTCGTCGGCCGCCTCACTGGCTTCCCAGCGGCTCATCCCGAAGTAACGACCGTGGAAGTAGAGGTTCTCCCACACGGTGAGGCTGCGGTCGAGGGTGTTGGCCTGCGGGACCACCCCGATGTCGCGCTTGGCGCGCGCCGGGTCGGCGACCACGTCGACGCCGTTGACGATGGCCTCACCGGACGTCGGGGTCACCCGGGTGGTGAGCATCCCCACGGTGGTGGTCTTGCCCGCTCCGTTGGGCCCGAGGAGGCCGAAGATCTCGCCTCTGTTCACTGAGAGCTCGAGGTTGTCCACGGCGACCAGCTCGGGGCCGGAGCCGTTGCCCCTTTGGGGATAGACCTTGGATAGGCCCCGCACGGCGATGACCTTGTCGGGGGCAGGCGCCCGCGGCACTGTCCTGCTCTTTGCCTGGGTCTTCAATCCCGCTCCTTTGCTCCGGCCAGCATAGAGGACCTTGCGTACCGCCGTTTCGTGCCGATATTCACTTGCAGCGGGGTCTTCTTCCTACGCTAGTAGGTGTCGTGTGCAGGTACAGCGGCTCACGGCGACCGGTGCTGCGGCAGGGTGAGACGCAGTAAGCAGTAAGGTGTGCCGGCGGCCGATCGGACCAGGCAGGGGACCGTCATGCCGACGGCGACGAGAAGGGCGGGGCTGGGAGCATCATGAGCCAGGTCGCAGATCCCGAGGTGGCGCGAGACCGGACTGATGCGCCGTCGGATTCGTCCGGTGAGCAGAGCGACGAGCTCGGTGCCGGCCAGGTCGGCACCGGCGCAGCCGCCTGGGCCGGGAGTCCGGGGTCGGCCGCAATGCGGGGGCGGTCGCGGTCGCGTTGGGTCCCACTTGCCCTCTACGCCGCCACGGTGTTCGTCCTCATCACCTTCAACTTCGCCCTCCCCAGGCTGATGCCTGGCGATCCCATCGATGCCCTCATGGCGCTTGGCTCTCCCAGCTTTGTCCAGGACGACGAGACGAGGGCCAACCTGGTCGAGTACTACAACCTCGACGCGTCGCTACCCGAGCAGTACTTCAGCTACCTCGGCGGGTTGGCCCAGGGCGATGTCGGTGTCTCCATCGTCTCCAACGTGTCGGTGACCGAAGAGCTGATCCCCCGGCTCGGCTGGTCCACCCTGTTGATCGTGGTGTCGATCGCCATCTCGATCGCCATCGGGCTGCCGACCGGCGTCCACTCCGGCTGGAAAAGGGACAAGGGGGTCGACCGGGCCCTACTCGGCTTCTTTCTGTCAGTCCAGAACCTGCCGGTGTTCTTCGTGGGGTCGGTCGTGCTCGTCGTCTTCTCGGCCAAGCTCGGGCTCTTCCCCCTGGGAGGCGCCACCACCCCGTTCGGCGGCTACGGCGGCATGCGTTACGTGCTCGACATCGCCCACCACCTGGCGCTGCCAGCGCTGCTCATGGGCTTCCAGTTCGCCACCTACGAGTACCTGGTGATGCGCTCGTCGATGGTCAGCGAGCTCGGCTCCGACTACCTCCTCAGCGGTCGGGCCAAGGGGCTGCGCGAGCGCCGGCTGAAGTACGGCTACGCCGGGCGCAACGCCCTGCTGCCCGTCGTCACCGTGATCGGCCTGCAGTTCAGCCTGGCCTTCACCAGCATCGTCTTCATCGAGAGGATCTTCTCCTATCCGGGCGTCGGGGGCTACATGTTCGAAGCGGTGGGCACCCGAGACTACCCCGCCATGCAAGGCGCCTTCCTGGTGCTTACGATCACGGTGCTGACCACCAACCTCCTCGTCGATCTCCTCTACCGTCGGCTCGACCCCCGGACCGCCCGATGAGATCGTTCCTACGCTTCTTGCGCTCCTCCCCCCTGCTCGCGGTGGGGACGGCCATCGTGGTCATCCTTGTGGTGGTCGCCGTGGCTGCCCCGTGGATCGCTCCCTACGATCCCAAGGCCATCTCCGGCGATGCCTTCGAGAACCCGTCGTCGCAGCATCTGCTTGGCACCAACGACGCCGGCTCCGACATCTTCTCCGGCCTGGTGTGGGGCACCCGCACCACGCTCGTGGTGGCAGTGGGCGCCACCAGTCTGATTCTCGTCATCGGTGTCGCCGTGGGGCTGACCGCCGGCCTGCGGGGTGGCTTGATCGACACCGCCCTCATGCGCCTGGTTGATGTGTTCCTGGCCCTCCCCGTCCTGCCCCTACTCCTCTTCATCGCTGCGCTGGCCGGCCCCAGCCTGTCTCTGTCCATCGTGTTGATCGGCCTGTCCACCTGGCCCCAGACCGCTCGGATCGTCCGCAGCCAGACCCTCAGCCTGCGTAGCCGCGGGTTCGTGGACACGGCCAAGGGCTTCGGCGCCGGGCCGTTCTACGTCATGCGTCGCCACCTCCTGCCGGCCCTCGGGCCGGTGATCGCCTCGAACCTGGTGTACGTGGCCGGCCTGGCCGTCCTCATCGAGGCCGGTCTGGCGTTCATCGGGCTGGGGGACCCGTCGGGGGTGGGCTGGGGGACGATGCTCAACCGGGCGTTGGAGAACCCTCAGATCTACCTCGGCTCGCTGTGGCTGTGGTGGCTGCTCCCGGCCGGTCTGGCCCTCACCCTGACAGTGCTCGGCTTCACCTTCATCGGCGTGGGGCTCGAGCCCCGATTCAACCGTCGCTCTGCCCGGGCGAACTAGGAGAAGGATCGAATGAGACGACGGACGTTCCTGCAAGGCGTGGCCGGCGCCACCGGCGCCGTGCTCCTCGGCGGCTGCGGCGGCGCCGGCGGGCCCGGTGCCGGCGGTGGCCGGCCGACGGTCCGGGTCGTGTCGTGGACCTCGCTCGGATACCCCTCGCCGTTCACCTACACCGGCGGGCCCGGCTACTGGCGCATGAGCCTGCTCTTCGACACTCTGACGTGGCCCGACTCCACCGGCGAGCAACTGCCGTGGCTGGCGTCGCGCTACGAACGAGCCGACGACGGCCTGAGCTACACCCTCGAGCTCCGGGAGGGGCTCACCTGGGACGACGGCAGGCCGTTGACCTCCCGTGACGTGGCCTTCACCTTCGAGTACTACGCCACCCAGACGTTCACACCGCTGTTGATCGGATTGCCGCGAAACGTAGCCGACGTCGTCGAGACCGGGCAGCGGTCGGTGGAGTTCCGCCTCGAGCGGCCCGACGCTACGTTCCTCCAGCAGGTGCTGGGCACGGTGCCGATCGTCCCCGAGCACATCTGGTCTCAGAACACCAACCCCATGGCGTCGATGGGTCCCGAGGCGTTGATCGGCACCGGGGCCTACCGGCTGGAAGCCCGCAACGAGGCGCAGGACAGGGAGTCCTATGTGGCCAACGACCGCTACTTCCTGGGATCGCCTTTCGTACGCCGCATCGAGATGCTCCCCGCCGACAATCCCCTCACCTCCCTGGCCGTGGGTGAGCTCGACGGGGCCGCCACCGCCGTTGAGGGCGTGAGGAACGAGGTTCTCGACCCGTTCCGCGACAACCCCGAGTTCGGCATCATCAGCAGCGAGGCGGGCTTCGGCTTCCCTCTGTTCTTCAACATGACCAGGGGCGGGGCGTTGGCCGACCTGCGCTTCCGTCGAGCCTGCCTGCACGCCCTCGACCGGCCCGACATGGTCAATCGCCTGCTGACGGGGAACGGCCAGGAGGGGAGCCAGGGCTTCCTTCCCCCGACCCATCCCTACTACAACCCTGAGGTGCGTACCTACCCTTTCGATCCCGCCGAGGCCGAGCGGTTGCTGGACGAAGCCGGGTACCGCCGTTCGGGAGCGGGCGGCGCCCGCACCAACACCGACGGAAGTCCGCTCCGCTACCTGCTCTACATCCCCGACGCCATCCCCCTCGCCCTGGCCGAGCTCACCGTGGCCAACCTGAGAGCCGTGGGGGTGGAGGTCGATCTGGAGGTCATCGACCTCGTGCGGCTGTTCGGCATCAAGCTGAACGGGAGCTACGACATGCTGATCACCTCCTATCCCGGGCCATCCGCGATCGGGCCCAATGGTGATCCCGAGATCCTTCGGGGGGTCTACCACTCCACGCCCCCCACCGAGTTCAACAAAGCGACGGGCTACGCCAACCCCGAGGTCGACCGGCTGCTCGAGGCCCAGCTCGAGACCTACGACGTCGAGGAGCGCATGCAGCTGGTAGGCCAGATCCAGGAAATCGTGGCCGAAGACCTACCGGTGGCGATGCTCTACTACACGACGATGTTCTTCGCCTACCGCACCAGCGTGTTCGACCAGTGGTACTACACTCCGGGCGGTTTCGGCCCCGGCATCCCCGACGTC
>JBBSLT010000044.1:0-15643 GCA_038233555.1 Acidimicrobiales bacterium | reverse complement strand
CGTCGGGCGAGACGTTGTCAGTGTGACGTGGCCAGGTGGCCCGACATCCGTCCGTGGAGTTCTGCGCTGCCGACATTGAGTCCCATGATGGTGGCGTCGATGCCGTGGGCGACAAACTTGACCACCACGGCGTCGAGGGCGGCCACCGCCGAGGTCGAGGGCGGCCACCGCCGAGGTCGAGCGGGTATCGGTGACGTCATCGAAGAGTTGAGCGGTGAGCAGGGACTCGATCAATCCCACCATGGCCAGGGTGAAGGCGTAGGGGGCGACGATGGTCAGGGTGGCGAGGTTGAAGGGCACGTCGGGAATGGCTGGCCGGCGAAGATTTCGAGCAAATCCGGCGTCTCCGCCGTCCACGTTGCCTGCCTGGATCTCAGGGTAGGGCGCTGACCTGAGTCTCCAGCAGCCGGCGGGCTCGCCCTTCGACTACCTCGCGCGTCTCAGACGGAAGTTCGCCGTAGGCGCCGATCTCGATGGAGAACGGACCCACCGCCAGGATCATGGCGATGAAGAAGGCGCCTGGGACAGGAGACTCCTGCAAGAGGGCCACCGCCTCGGGCGCCAGGTCGTCGACGTCGATCTCCGTGAATCCCCAACTCGGCGAGAGGAGGCGGTCCTTGGTGTGGCGAACGTAACCGGCCGCACCCTCCGGGTCGGAGAACTCGTACAGGGACACGGTCAAATCCCCCATTCCTTCTTCTAGGTCGTACCAGAGACGTTGATAGCCCCGGCGAAACCCCAGCCCGGCGAGCACCGCCTCTTCTTCGGGGTCCCCGACCAGGGCTGCCGCCAGACAGAGGTTCGTCGGGCCGGGGACCTCGTCGCCGTCGGGGGCGGCTTCGTAGTTGACGGGCACGTCGTCGGTGAGGAGCACCTCGATGGCCGCGGCCGAGCCGTCGCCCTCTGGACACAGCTCGCTCGACCCCAGCCATCCGACGTCGTCTCCGCAGCCGACCAGGACCAGCGCCACGGTGAGGCAGGCAAGTACCCGTATCCCCCGGGTCGAACACGGCCGACAAGAGCGACCTACACGGTCCCCTGCCCCGGTCGAGTTCACGGTGGGGGCGGGATCAGCGTGGCCTTTAGATGGGCAGCCATGCGCTCCTGGGTGGAACGGTCGTTGTACTCCCAGTCCTCGTCAGCGGCCACGAGGCGCCAGTAGCCCACGTAGACGGCGTAGATGAGCGTCGCTCGATCGTGAGCGTCGGACGCCCCCAGCCCGAGCGCCCCAAGTGCGGTCTCCAGGTAGTCGAGACGGGCCTGACGAACCTCCGTCATCACCGGCTCCACCTGGGGATCGGCTGCCGAGGCACAGAGGGCGGCGAAGACGCGACCCCACAGGTGGCGACCGAAGCCGATGTCGAGAAATCGTTCGAGCTGTTGACGCGGATCGGCCACGGCGTCGAGGGCACTCAGGACCTCGCGGGTGTCCAGCTCCTGCCAACGGTCGAGGGCAGCGGCCACCAACTCCGCCTGGGCACCGAAGTGAGCGTAGAAGCTCCCTTTCGTCACCCCGAGGCTGGCCGCCAGAGGCTCCACCGCCACGTCGCGCAGCCCGCGGGTGGCGATCACGTCGAGGGCGGCATCGACCCAGTCGTCCCGGTGCAAGCGGCGGGCCATCGCACTCCGAACCGTAGTGGCATTGCCAGTTGACGACGCCATAGAACCTACGGTACCGTATGAATACGCATTGGTATGGTCGCTGGAATCGGCGGCCGCACGGAAGGAAAGATTCCGATGGCCTTTGAATTCGCCGGCAAGATGGTGGCGGCCGTATCCAACACCATCGCCAGCTTCGCCCGCCAGAACATTCGGCATCGGTGAAGTGGGCACGTAGCCGTCGGCCCCTCCTCGGAGTTCTGGGACGGTGGCCGTCCTGGGCTTGGCCGCCTGCGGGGGAGACGGCGACACCTCCGCCGGCACCGCCGACCGGGACGCCATCGACACCCTCCTCGTTCGACACTACGCCACCCCGTCATGCGACGACCTCACCGATACCGGTCGCACCGAGTTCGGCCACCCCGTCCCCGACGAGGAGTGTGCGGCCAACATCGCCGGCCAAGAGCCGAAGGATGTCGAGATCACCGACATCGAGATCGACGGCGATACCGCCACGGCCGTGGCCGATTCCTTTTCCTTTCGCTTCGTGCAGGTGGACGGGGAGTGGCTCATCGACGGCGGAGCCTGAGGCCCTGCCACGACGCCGACCGACGGACGAGCACGGCCGGACGTGACCGGGGCCGAGGTGGCCGTGATCGGGGCCGGACTCTCCGGCCTCACCGCGGCCGCGGCTCTTTACGGGGCCGGTCGCCAGGTGGTGGTGCTCGAAGCCCGGCGCAGCGTCGGCGGACGTACTTCCACCGTCATGGTGGACGAGGACGATCCCGGGGCAATCATCGATCTGGGGGCCACCTGGCTCTGGGCCGGCCAGACCCATGTCCTGGCCTTGGCCGCCGACCTCGGAGTCGCCACGTTCCCCCAGTATCGGACCGGGAGGGCCGTCGTCCAGGAGGGCGACGGGCCACCCAAGACCGTGGACATCGACCCCTTCACACCAGCGGAGTTCCGTCTCGAGGGTGGAGCCCAAGGGCTTGTCAAGGCCTTGGGCTCCCGACTGCCCGAGGGTGCCGTCCGCACCGGGATCAGGGTGGTTGGCATCGGCTACGAGCAGGGAACCTTCACGGTCGCCACCGAGAGCGAAGGTTCCTCTTCGTCGGTGGAGGTCGAGCGGCTGGTCGTCGCCCTCCCTCCCCGACTGGTGACCACGACGATCGAGTTCGCTCCAGGCCTCGACGAGGAGCTGGTAACGGTGATGCACCGGACCCCCACCTGGATGGCCACGGCCTTGAAGGGCGTTGCCGTCTACGAGGAGGCATTCTGGCGGGCCGAGGGGCTCTCCGGCCTGGCCATCTGCGACTCAGGGCCACTGCGGGAGGTCCACGATGGTGGGACGGGGGACGGCTCGGTCGCCGCGCTCTGGGGCTTCGTCTCGCCTCACCACGACTATCGGGATCTCGACGTCGCTGACCGCATCGATGCCACCCTGGCCCAGCTCGGCTCCTACTTCGGCCCCGCCGCCGCTGACCCGGTGCGCTACCTCGAACGCAACTGGTCACGCGAGGACCTTACGAACGACGAGGTGTTCTGGATCCCCGACGGACCCCTCCCCTATGGCGATCCCGTCTTCGCCCGGCCGTTGTTCGGGGGTCGCCTCGCCTGGGCCGGGGCCGAGACGGTGAAACAGGGCGGTGGGCATCTGGAAGGTGCGGTGATCGCCGGACGACGGGCCGCAGCCCAGGTCCTCGAAGGTTGCGACTGAGCCCTCCGGGCCACCGAGAAGCACGGCTGGCCTTTCGACCGCTTCCCACCAATCGGTGGGGGCGCGGCGTTCTCCGATGGCCGGCCGGGGCGCACCGCAGCCGATCATCCAAATCGGAATGGCGGCTCGGCCGGGAGAATCGGGCCACCGCCGTGCTGAGCAAGCCATACGGCGGCCATCGCCGGAAAATGGACATGGAGACGCACCGCCATCGAGGCTGGCGACACCGGTGGCCGACATCGCTTGGCGATCAGCGCGTCGATCACCTCGCTCACGGAGATTGGTGAGGCTTCCCTTATCCGCAAGACGAAGGCGTCTCCATCGAGCGCTTCGATGCTCAACCCCGAACCGGTGATCTCGGATCCAAGCGCGTTGTCGTTGGTGACCAAGCAGGTGGCCTCAGCGGCCAGAGGTGCGACAACGACATGATGGTCCTTGGCGTTGATCGCCACGACACGGGCGAACCCCGCGGCGTCGACGTCGACGGTCTGGTCGGCGAGAGCAGCCCTCATGTGCTCGACGCGCCGACGAAGGCTGCCTGGATTCACGTGGCGGAAGTCGTCGATCAGGGTGCGCTCCACCTCGTCGAGCACCATTGTCGAGACGATCGGCTCGAAGAGGCCGTGGTCGAACGCCGTGAGCAGGAAGTCGCAGCGAGGATGGTCGCAGAGCGTGTGTCGGACCGGTGGGTGCTCAAGCTCTTGCGCCAACATCTACCTGCACGCCTTCGATCGGGCCTGGGCCAAGCGTGGCGTCGGAGAAGTCGTCCGCTACGAGGACGACTTCGTGGTGCTGTGCTCGTCTAGGGAACAGGCCGAGGAGGCCCAGTGGCGGGCGACCGCCATGCTCGGCGATCTCGGCCTGGAGCTGCACCCGGACAGGACCCGAGCGGTCGACCTCCGGGAGGGCAAGGAGGGCTTCGACTTCCTCGGCTGCCGCCTTCACGCCCGCTTGTCGGGTCGGATGTGGGAGCACTACTTTTGCACCGACAACGCGTCCGTCAAGTTTCGCCAGCTCGATCGCCACGTGGGGTGGCGGCTGAAGCGCTCGCTCATCAAGAAGCGTGGCCGCAACCTGCGTGCCGGGCAGGCGGCCCGTTGGACCAAGGCCTGGTTCCACGACCAGGGCCTGTACAAGTTGCTCGGCACCATCCGCTACCCGAAGGCTGCGTAACCATGTCCAGACGACCGTCGGTAAGCCGTATGCGGGAGAACCGCACGTACGGATTGAAAGGGGGATGGGGAAACAGGGCCGCTGTGCGGCTCCTGCGCCCCTGACTACCAATGGCCGTCACCGCACCTGTTCTGCGCCGGGCGCTCAGGCCCCGGCCGCCGTCGCTGGCCATCGAGCGGACGCTGTGGGCGGCGGGCCACGACATCGTCGTCGGCGTCGACGAGGTGGGTCGAGGTGCGTGGGCCGGACCTTTGTCGGTGGGAGCGGCGGTGCTGCCACAAGACCGCCGGGTCTACAAGGTGCGGGATTCCAAGCTGCTCACCGAGGTCGAGCGGGAGGCGATGTTCGACCGCATCGCCGGCTGGTGCCGGGCCTGGGCGGTGGGCCACGCCAGCCACGAGGAGTGTGACGACCTGGGAATGGCGAGTGCCCAGCGGCTGGCTGCCCGCCGGGCCGTCGAGGGCCTCGGCCTCGTGCCCGACCACGTGGTGGTGGACGGGAGCTGGGACTTCGTCGGTGGCGGCCGAACCCAGCGCCTGGTGCGAGCCGACGCCCTGTGCCTGTCGGTCGCGGCCGCGTCCATCCTGGCCAAGGTGACCCGCGACCGGATCA
Organism: Acidimicrobiales bacterium; assembly: GCA_038233555.1. Classification (GTDB taxonomy): domain Bacteria; phylum Actinomycetota; class Acidimicrobiia; order Acidimicrobiales; family CADCSY01; genus JADDRA01. Next base: position 10,539 of record JBBSLT010000044.1, on the reverse strand, counting down.
TGCGGGCCCGAGCGGACCACTTCCCCGGCTACGACTTCGACTTGAACAAGGGCTATCCCTGCCCGCGCCACAAGCTAGCGCTGGCGGCCATGGGGCCGACCTCGATCCACCGTCGGGCGTGGGTGTTCATGGACCACCTGCCGTGGACGGCGCTGCACCGTCGCCTCCCCGACGTTGCCCCAGCGGCCTCGACGGGTACCAAGAGACCATGACCGACGCAGCAGCCCCCGACGACGAGCGCCTCGACCAGGTACAAGACGGCATCGACCACGCCCGCAAGACGGCCGAGGACGCCGATGTCCTGATCGATCCCGACGAGCCCCGCTTCTACCAGAGTGGCGACAAGGCCGACCAGGACGACCAGACCATCGCCCCGCCCGGCTGACAGCAATCGCCGTTGCAATGAGAGGTTGCTCGGCGAGCTGATGGCGCTCGGGACGGGCGGAGCCGGCACCCTCCGCGCGGCGGGGTGGCCAGCGGCCCGCGACGGTCTGGCGGTACTGTGGCGGTGTGATTGCTGTCTATGCGTTTGCTGCCTGGACCGTCTTCGTGTGGGCGACGAGGGCCCGCAACATCATGGAGGACCAGGGATCGACCTATGACTTGGTGGTGGCGCTGGCTCTCGCACTGTTGGGTGTGGCGGTGGTCGTAGCGGCACGCAAGGGCGGCCTGGCTCGGGTCCTGGCTGTGGCCGTCGTCGCCACCATGGTGGTTTGGGCGGTTCGCACCCCATTGATGGTGTTCGACGCCGACCATGACGTCGCTTTCAAGGCCGTCCACACCGCGCTCGCAGTGGTCTCGGTCGGGCTGGGCCTGGCTGCCTGGCGCACCACAGGATTTTGGCCTGTGGTCCGCCACGGGGGGCGCTCCCTCCGCAGGCCGGGACAGCGTCCTAGGAGGGACCGCTCGGGAGCACAATTCCTTTGAAGACAGCCGGGCGTTAGGCTCCGCCGCCCATGGGCCAGTCGATCACCGTCGTGCAAAAGCCCACCACCACGGCGGGGGTGCTGCGCTTCGAGACCAACCGCAGCCTTACCGGGATGGGCCACGAGCGCTATCGGCGCGGTGAAGAGGTCACCGGCCACCGCCCCCCCGACGAGCTCGCCCGCCGCCTGTTCGAGCGGGGAGGCGTGGACGCCGTCCACATCTACTCCAACGTCATCACCGTCGACCTGGCCGAGGGGGGCGACGGCGGGGCCATGTTGGAGGTCATCCGCGACCTTTTCATCCACTATCGGCCCGGAGTCATCCCGCCCACCGACGAAGAGCTCACCGGTGCCGCGCCTGCCCCCGACTGAGGGCCACTGCCTGCTGGCTGCAACCCGGCTGATTTCCTCTTGCGTTCGGGTCTCGCGAGGAGGATGATGACAGCGTTGTAATTACATCGTGGCGATTCAGGGTAGAATTGCAGCGGTGCCAACAGGGAGGTCGACCGTGCAGGGCCGAGCCGGGTTCGACGAGCAAGAGGAAAGCAACGAGTTGAGCTGGCAGCGCCTGGCCAACTGTCTGGGTCTCGATCCCGACGTCTTCTTCCCCGAGCGGGGAGCGTCGACGAGGGAGGCCAAGGAGGTGTGTCGCGGCTGCGTGGTGCGCGCCGAGTGCCTTGATTTCGCGGTCGACAACGGCGAGCGCTTCGGAATCTGGGGAGGCTTGAGCGAGCGCGAGCGGCGCAAGGTCCGCCGGGCTCGAGCCGACGGCCAGGGCGCGGCCTCAGCCTGAGCCAGCCCGTCTCGCCAGGCGGGCCTCTACGGTGCGATCGGGCGACAAATCGAGTTCGGCCCACCGTGTTGGATCGATCCCCGCCAGCACCGCAGCTGGGACCAGGCCCACCAACTCCGCCCGGGCGACGCGGGCGCGGGCCGCCACGGCGTCGTACACGGCCTCTGGACCGGTGGTGAAAGGTTCGATCAGGTTGCAGGACACCTGGACGGCGTTGCCCACGGCCAGGCCCAAGGATCGCAGCGACGGGCTACGCAGCGACTGGGCGATCGATCGGGCCAGGGCGAGGTCGGGCTCGGCCAGCCACAGGTTGTAGGCCACCAAGGGGTTGCGGGCACCGACGGCGGTGGCCCCGGCGCGCGGGTGGGGCCAGGGCGGTCCGGCGAAGGGCGCCAGGCCGGTGAAGGCCGATCGGCGGATCTCGGGCAGGGTCGCCTGTCCGGGTCCGTAGGTGAAGGCGGGTACGCCCAGCTCGGTACCAAGCCAGGAGGCGAAGCGGTCACGAGCGGCGCAGGCGCCGATGAGGGAGTCGCCGGGGAGGGGGACGAAGGGCACCACGTCGACTGCGCCCAGCCGAGGGTGAGCGCCGGCGTGGCCGCTCAGGTCGATGCCCTCGACGGCGACGACGGTGAGGGCCCGGGGGGCCTGTTCTCCCACAACGGTGAATACCGAGCGATGGTGGTCGGCGTCGGTGTGGACGTCGAGCAGGTCGTCGCCGGCGGCGTCGAGGAGAGCGGCGATGAGCAGGCCAGCGCGCCCTTCGCTCACGTTGAGCACACAGCTCAGCATGATCCGGCGTCCGATGTCCTCGCGCACGGTTGAAGGACCGGTATGCTTACGCCCATGGGCAGCCTTGGATCGACCGAACTCATCATCATCCTGGTCATCATCCTTCTGGTTTTTGGCAGCACCAAGCTGCCCAAGCTGGCCCGGTCACTGGGTCAGGCCCAAAAGGAGTTCAAGTCCGGGATGACCGAAGCCGAGCGCGAAGAGAATGAAGAGCGCGAGGAGAAGGCTCGGGCCATTGAGTCCAAGGCCGAGCTGCACCGCGCCGAGCTGCACCGCAGTGAAGCGGAGCGGGCCGAGACCAAGAAGGACTCCTCGACCTCCTAGCTCGACCTCCGGCGAGGCCACCAAAGGGTGGTTCCCGCCGCCGGTGCCGTCCTGCGGTGCCCTTCCCGCCGGTGCCCGTTTAGCCGGTCACCGGGCTGGGTTCGGCGGCAGCAGCGTCGTCTCGGCGGCGCTTCAGGATGCGGCGCCGCTCCCGCTCGGACGCTCCACCCCAGACGCCGTGATCGATCCGTTGCGCGAGGGCGTACTCAAGGCACGGTGACTTCACCGGACAGCTGGCGCAGATGCGCCGGGCGATGTCGACGCCCACCCCGTCGCTCGGGAAGAACCGCGCCGGAGCTTCGTCCCGGCAGTTGCCTTTTGCCATCCATGTCGTGTCCATGCACGCCTCCGTTCGCCCGCCACCCCTTTCTACGGAGCAGATAGGAGTTTGGTTCCCGAAGACTTTGAGAAGGGGAGCGGCGCAGGAGTCTTTTCGGACAATGGCGTCCAGACTTGACACGATCGACCGCCACGACCAACCCCGGGAGCGACGACCATGGATCCTGATCACTCCAATACCGCCGAAGCACCCGCCCGGCCTACCTGGTTGAGCGCCCCGTCGTCACCGCCCACCGCAGAGACCGCGCCCCCATACGCCGCCGGCTTCACCTTCCCCCCGCCGGCGCTCCCGCCGCCCCCGGGCGGACCCCCACGCGGTGGAGACGGCCCGAGTTGGCCACCAGCGCTGACCGGTGCCATCTCCGGTGCCGTCGTGGCCGCCTTGGTGTTGATTGGCGCTCTGGCTCTGGGTGCGGTCGACCGGGCCGACGGCCCTGCTGGAGCCTTCAATCGCCCCCGTCTCGCGCTCGAAGGCGAGGAGCTCGACATCCAGGGCGTGATCAATGCCGTGCAGCCCGGCGTGGTCTCGCTGAACGTGGAGGGTGTCCGCAACACCCAGGTGGGCCCCCAGCTCATCGAAGGCGCCGGCAGCGGGATGGTCATCGAGCCCGACGGCCTGGTCCTCACCAACGCCCATGTCATCAACGGGGCCCGGTCCATCACCGTCACCGTGGCCGACGGCCGGGAGCTGCCGGCCGACCTCGTGGGCAGCATCACCTCGTCGTCCGACGTGGCCCTCGTCAAGATCCGGGGCGTGAGCGGCCTCGACACCGTGACCCTCGGCGACAGCTCGGCCATGCAGGTGGGCGACGATGTGGTGGCGGTGGGCAATGCCTTGAACCTGGGTGCCACCCCCACCGTGACCACCGGCATCGTCTCCGCCCTCAACCGCTCGATCACCGAGCCCAACGGGGCCAACCTGGAGAGCCTCATCCAGACCGACGCCGCCATCAACCCTGGCAACTCGGGTGGCCCCCTGGTCAACGCCATGGGCGAGGTGATTGGCGTGAACACCGCAGTCGCCGGTGGAGCCGAGAACATTGGCTTCGCGCTGAGCATCGACTCGGTCAAGCCCCTCATCGACGTCCTGCGCGATGGTGGAGGGGAGGTCCGGGGCGGTGCGTTCCTGGGAATCTCCAGCACCGACCTGGCCAACATCAACCCGGCCATGCTCGACCGACTGGGCATCGAGCGCCAAGATGGCGCCTTTGTGGCGGAGGTCTCGGCGGGGACGGCTGCCGCTGCCGCCGGGTTGGAGGTCGGTGACGTCATCCTCGCCATCGGCGGGCAAGCCGTGCAGGGCAGCGCCGAGGTGAGTGCCGCCATCGTCAGTCGCCAGCCGGGCGACGAAGTCGAGATCCGCTTCGTCCGCAACGGAGAGGAGCAGACGGTCGTCGCCACCCTGGGCTCGCGCGGCATCGAGGGGGAGTAGCCCGCCTGCCCGGCAGATCATCGCTGGCGGGCCTGTAGCGTTCGGGGAGTGAGCTTCGCCGAAAATGCCCCTTCCCAGTCTCCCGTCGGCCACGTCCGGGTCGTGTATCTCGGTCCGGTGGCCCCCCACTGGGACGTCCACTCCGACTTCGGCGACCCTCGCTTGGTCGACGGTTTCCGCCAGCGGGTGATGGCCCGCCTGGTGCTTTTGCCGCCGCATGATCCCCAGTTCCGTCGGAACCGGGAGCGTGTGGCGCGCGACGCCGAACGCGAGCTTCTGTCGTTGCAGTGGGACCTCGGGTTGCCCGACGAGGCGGCACCGCCCGATCCCGCCTACCGCAGCTGATCGCCCCGGGAGCTGACGTGGTCGCCATCGGCATCGACATGGGCGGGACGAAGATCCAGGGCGTGGCCGTCAAGGGCGACGAGGTGGTGGCCGAGGCCAAGGTGGCCACTCCGACCGGCGGTGTGGAGGCAGTGGTAGAGGCCATCGTCACCTGCGTGCGCCGCCTCGAGGCGCCGGCCTCAGCTCCTCTCGGCGTGGGGGCGGCCGGCGTGGTGGAGGTGGATACGGGCACCCTTGTCCAAGCGCCCAACCTCACTGGCTTCGACGGACCGGTGCCCCTCGGGCCGCTCCTGGCCGAGGCCCTCGAAACTCAGGTGACCGTGGACAACGACGCCAACGTCGCCGTGCTGGCCGAGCACCTCATGGGGGCGGGCCGGGGGTCGTCTGACCTCCTTGGGGTGTGGGTCGGCACCGGCATCGGCGGAGGCCTGATCCTCGACGGGCGCCTACGCCGGGGGCCGGGTGGAGGAGCCGGCGAGATCGGCCACATGGCCCTGGTCGGGACGAATCGCACCTGTTCCTGCGGGATGGTCGGCCACCTTGAGGCGATTGCCGGACGGTCGACCATGGAGGCCGAGGCCCGACGCCGTCACGCCGCCGGCACCCCGACGTTGATGGTGGAGCTGGCCGGTGACAAGCGCATGAAGTCGAGCGTCTTCGCCAAGGCCCTCGACGCCGGTGACGCCGTGGTGATCGAGCTTCTCGACGAGGCGGTGACCGCCCTTGGCATGGTCATCGCCTCGGCGGCCACGCTCCTCGACCTCGATCGGGTGGTCGTCGGCGGGGGCCTGGCCGAGAAGCTGGGCGTACGCTTCGTGGGCCGCATCGAGCAGGCCGTGCGCAGCCGCTTGTTCGTGCGCAACTCAGCCCTGCGAGTCGTTCCTGCCGCGCTGGGGGATCTGGCCGGAGCGCTCGGTGCGGCCCGGTTGTCCGATGTCTGATGCCCTGGCTGCCGACGGTGCAGGAGCTCCTGCTCGGCGCCGGGCGCCTTGTCCTGCGACGCATCGTCGGGGCACCGAGGCGGGTTGTAGCGATAGCCTCAGTTGAAGTGAGTGGCGAGGAGCACGGAGGCATCTCCGCTGTGGAAACGCTGGATGAGACGATCGAGACCCGTCGGGCCGGCTCTTCGGTTACGCCCGACTCTGGGGCCGAGCGCCGCTTCATCAACCGGGAGCTGTCGTGGCTGGCCTTCGGTGAGCGGGTGCTGGCTCGGGCCGGGGCTCCCGACGTCCCGCTGCTGGAGCGGGCCAAGTTCCTGGCCATCTTCAGCCAGGGCCTCGACGAGTTCTTCCAGGTGAGGGTGGCCGGCCTCAAGGACCAGGAGGCCGCCGGCCTCCGGTCGGTGACCCCCGACGGCCTCACCCCCGCCCAGCAGCTCGAATCCATCCGCATGCGCGTCATGGAGCTCCTGGAACGCCAATCGAGGGTCTTCCTCGACGAGGTGGCGCCCGCTCTGGGCAAGGTGGGCATCCACTTGTCGGACTGGGACCAGCTCGACGACGACGACCGCAAGGAGCTGGTCGAGCGCTTCGAACGCCACATCTTCCCCGTCCTCACCCCCCTCGCCGTCGATCCCGGCCACCCCTTCCCGTACATCTCCAACCTGTCGCTCAACCTGGCAGTCATGGTGCGCGACCCCGACACTGGCGAGCGCCGCTTTGCCCGGGTCAAGGTCCCCAGCCTTTTGCCTCGGTTCGTGGTCATGCCTGACGGCGAGCGCTTCGTGCCCCTCGAGCAGGTCATCGCCGAGCACCTGGGCTCGTTGTTCCCGGGGATGGTCGTCGAGTCCCACCATCCCTTCCGAGTCACCCGCAACGCCGACCTCACGCTGGAAGAGGATGAGGCCGACGATCTGCTGGAGGCCGTCGAGGTCGAGCTTCGTCGGCGCCGCTTCGGCCGGGCGGTGCGCCTCGACGTGGTCGACGGCATCGACGAGGAGACCCTCGTTTTGCTTACCCACGAGCTCGATCTCAGCCCGGACGACGTGTACACGGGCCCGGGTCCTCTCGATCTCAGCGGCCTGTGGGCGGTGTGGGCGCTGCCCCGTCCTGATCTCAAGGACGAGGCGTTCCGGTCGGTGACCCAGGCCCGCCTGGCCAAGCCCGAGGACGAACAGGTCGACCTGTTCGCCGCCATCCGCAAGGGCGACATCCTCGTGCACCATCCCTACGACAGCTTCACCACGTCGACCGCCGCCTTCATCGCCCAAGCCGCTGCCGATCCCGACGTCCTCGCCATCAAGCAGACCCTGTACCGCACCTCGGCTGACAGCCCCATCGTCAAGGCGCTGATCCGGGCGGCGGAGGCGGGCAAGCAGGTGGCGGCCCTGGTGGAGGTCAAGGCCCGCTTCGACGAACAGGCCAACGTGGCCTGGGCCCGGGCCCTGGAGAAGGCAGGGGTGCACGTCGTCTACGGCCTGGTCGGTCTGAAGACTCATACCAAGACGGCGCTTGTGGTACGCCAGGAAGACGACGAGGTACGCCGGTACTGCCATGTGGGCACCGGCAACTACAACGAGAAGACAGCTCGCATCTACGAGGACATTGGGATGCTCACCTGCGACCCCGACATCGGCGCCGACCTCTCGCAGCTGTTCAACTACCTCACCGGCTACGGCCGCCAAGAGCAGTTCCGCAAGCTCCTGGTCGCTCCGGGTCCCCTTCGGCCTCGGCTGGCCGAGCTCATCGCCGGCGAGGCCGAGGCCGAGGAGGGCACGGGTCGGATCACCATGAAGATGAACAGCCTGGTCGACGTGGACATGATCGACGCCCTCTACGCCGCCTCCCAGGCCGGGGTGGAGATCGATCTGGTGGTCAGGGGCATCTGCTGCCTGCGCCCCGGTGTGGCCGGCTTGTCGGAGCACATCCGGGTGCGCTCCATCGTGGGGCGCTTCCTCGAGCACTCGCGCATCTTCTACTTCGCCAACGGGCTTGCTCCCGGCCAGGCTGCCTGGTACTTCGGCTCGGCCGACCTCATGCCCCGCAACCTCGACCGACGAGTCGAGGCTGTGGTGCCGGTGGAAGACCCCGCTCTGCAAGAACGTCTCGCCCAGATCCTCGAGGTCAACCTGTCCGATGACGAGTTGGCCTGGGAGCTGCAGCCCGACGGGGCTTGGACCAAGGTCGAGCGTAAGGAGGGCGTCAATACCCACGTCGCCCTCCGCAACACAGCGGCCGAACGGGCTCACCGCCGGGAGTCTGATGCTGCCGGGCACGGCCTGGGGGCATGAGGGTGGCAAGGACGAGTGATCATCTGGAGCGGGAGGTCAAGCTGGGCGTCTGGCCGGGCTTTCGCCTTCCTGCACTTGACGGTGTGCTCGACGGGCTGGCCGCCGTCGCCGGGGCTGATGCTCGCCTGGAAGCCACCTACTTCGACACGCCCGACCTGCGCCTGGCCCGCTCGGGAGTCACCCTCCGGCATCGCTCGAGCGAGGGCTGGACCCTCAAGCTGCCTACTGGGGACGGGAAGGGGGCAATGCTTTCTCGCCGGGAGCTGACCGTCGTCGGCGACGACTCGACGGTCCCGGCCGAGCTGGCGAAGCTGCTCGTCGCCTGGGTGCGCACCTCGACGTTGGGGCCGGTGGCCAGGCTGCACACGGTACGTCGCAGCGTGGAGCTGGCCAATGACGAGGGCGAGGTGGTCGCCGAGGTGGTCGACGACGAGGTGTCCGTGCGCCACGGCCGGCGACTGGCCATGCGCTTTCGGGAGGTCGAGGTGGAGCTGGGATCGACCGCCCCGCCCGGTCTGCTCGAGGCGGTGGTGTCGCGTCTACAGGCAGCCGGGGCCGGGCTCGCCGATCCCACCCCCAAGGTCATGCGGGCGCTCGGTCCGCGTGCTCTTGATCCGCCCGAGCTGGACGAGGTGCCTGCCGGGGACAAGGAGTCGGCGGCCGGCGCCATTCGAGCCGGGCTCGTCGCGTCGGTGCGCCGGCTGCTCGCCCACGACGTCGGGGTCAGACTGGGCGACGACGCCGAGGACGTGCATCAGGCCCGGGTGGCCACCCGCCGGCTGCGTTCCGACCTGCGTACCTACGCCCCGCTGCTCGACGAGGATTGGGCCCAGGAGCTGCGGGCCGAGCTGAAGTGGGTGGCCGACGCCCTGGGTGACGTACGCGATGCCGACGTGCTCCTGGAGCGCCTGGAAGAGGCGGCGGCTGACCTGGATCCGCTCGACGCCGAGGCCATGGGCGGAATCGTCGCCCGTCTCTGTGCCCAGCGCTCGGGGGCTCGCGCCCGCTTGTCGGAGGTGCTGGACGACCGCCGCTACGCCCTTCTGCTCGACCGCCTGGTGGAAGCGTTGGGCACGTCCCACCTCGATGAGATCCCGGCCGTGCCCACCGGAAGCCCGACCGCCGTGGTGCCCGCTGACTCCTGGCTGCTGGCCGAGGCCGATGCCCCGGCCCACGAGGTGTTGCCGGCATTGGTGCGCCGACCCTGGAAGCATCTGCGCGAGGCCGTGGCCGCGGTCGAGCCCGACGGTCCCGACGAGGAGCTGCACCAGGTGCGCATCCGGTCCAAGCGCTGTCGCTATGCCGCCGAGGTGGCTGCCGTCGCCGTGGGCAAGCCGGCCCGACGGTTGGCATCGGCGGTCGCCGATCTCCAGGAGGTGCTGGGCGAGCACCAGGACGCGGTGGTGGCGCAGGACTGGCTGCGGTCGGTGGTGCCCGAGCTGTCTGCGGCCGAGGCCTTGGTGGCCGGCCAGCTCGTCGCCCGCCAGCGCGCCATCGCCGACGCCTCCCGCCAGGCATGGCGTTCCGTCTGGGACCGAGCCAATCGACCGAAGCTCCGGGCGTGGATGGATTGAGCTGGGCGCTGACCTCGCCGGTGATCCGGGCGGCGGGCGGGATGGTGTGGCGCAACGGGGTGTCGGGTGTGGAGGTGGTGGTGGTGCATCGGCCCAAGTACGACGACTGGTCGTTCCCCAAGGGCAAGTGCGACCCGGGAGAGTCGGACGAGGCGTGTGCGCTGCGTGAGGTCGAGGAGGAGACCGGCTTCCGGTGCCGGCTTGGGTCCGAGCTGTCGGCGGCGTCCTACGTCGACCGCAAGGGTCGACCCAAGAAAGTCCGCTACTGGACCATGACGCTCTGCGGCGACGACGACTTCGTCCCGAACGCCGAGGTGGACATGCTGCGGTGGTGCGACATAGCCCAAGCGGTGACGCTGTTGTCCTACGACGTCGACCGCCGGGTCCTGGCTTCCTTCTCTCGACCCTGATCCGTCGAGGTGTTCATCTCGAGGTTGCCCGGCGTTCAACCTGGCTTGACCTCGTGCTGTTTGCCTAGGGATCCCGGCGGTCGGCGCCTCGTCTCGTGTGGTCAAACCCCCCTTGAGCCCGGCGGGACGGAGCGCCAGACCGCCGACTGACCGCGTACGTTCCAAGGAGGAACCTGATGATGCGAACAGCTCTTGGGTTGGTGCTCGCCGCCGCGACGGCCGGGGTGCTGGCTGTCCCTGGCGCTGCCGCGCCGCCGAACCGACCCCATCCAGAAGCAGGCCTGGAAAGGCCCGTCGATGTCGAGCTCAACGAGATCGGGCGTTACACGGCGGCCGACGCTGAGTTCGACGAAGGCGGCGCGGAGATCGTCGCCTACG
>JBBSLT010000043.1:0-15790 GCA_038233555.1 Acidimicrobiales bacterium | reverse complement strand
CGCCCGAGCTGCAGCTCCTCTTCAAGAGCAGGCACCTTCGCCCGAAGGATGACGTCGACGCCAGCGAGGTGATCCCCGAGCTCAGCGTTGGGCGAAGGGCCCAGCTCACCCGGCTGCTGGCTGCCGAGCATGCCTGGCAGGGCTTGCTCGCCGAGCAGATGTGAGCGGATGCATTGGGTACCCCTCCAGCCGGGGTCTGCGATCGTCGGACATGAAGCGCTCGCGCAGGTTGCCTGATCGTCGCGAAGATGCTCGACGCGGAGATCGGCCGCCGGCCGATGCCGAGAGCTCGCGTCGCGAGCTCGAACCGTCGTCGCTAGAGCGCACCCGCTCAGTTGTTTCCTCGCCACCTCAGAAGGGGTTCGAACAACGGCCGGTTGACCGGGGGAGTGACGTATTCGCGAGGGACGGGTTCTTCCCGAGGGCAGGACCGGTGAGTCGCCCACCAGACCCGCCACCGGTCGCTAGCGTCGCTGGACCAGTACATCAGGATGGAGAGCGCCTGGACCACTCAACGGGGACCCCTCAGTTGGACTTGCCGCTGCCGTTGGGGCCCACCACCACGGTGATCCCCGGCTCGAAGTGCAAGGTGGTGGTGTCGGCGAAGGACTTGAAGCCCTTGAGGGTGAGGTTCTTGAGGTACACGCTCTCGGAAGGCTAGGGCGTCGTCGCTTCGTCATGGTGGATTTCAGCGCGGTGCCGGCAGACGGAGACACTCCGGAACCACTATAGAGCACAAACAGTTACCGATCCATGACCCGTTACGTTCGCGTGCCCAGTTCCCAGGCCACTCTTGACATCTCAAGTCTCGAGGCGGAGGGTCTTCATAGCAGGTAGGCACGAAAGTACTTGCGCGCAGGAATGTTACAGACGCAACCATCTTCGAGCATCGGAAAGAGGCGATGTCGTGATCTTGAGCTTGACATGGGCTCTTCGGATCGTCCTTGCACGGGTGTTTGCTTTGGCCATCCTTCAGAAGCTCCGGCACCCGCAACCTCTTGAGGAGTTCATCCAGAGCATTCACATCGGCCGCCGGCGAGGTCAGATGCCTGGCAAGGGATTTGGGACACCAGCTACGAAGACGCAGAGGAACGATCGCTTCCGATGTCCGCCTAGTTCCCTCCCGACGTGACCTTGACGAGGACAGCAATGCTTGGCCACAGACGTCAGTGGAGCGTCGTCGCAATGGCGCTTGCTCTAGCCATCACCGGTGCGTTCATTCACCTACCGGAGTCTGAGGAACTAGCGGCGGACGGGCCACTGACTCAGAGAGGCGGTTTTGAGGTAGCCAGGGAGATGCAACCCGGTGAAGTGCTCTGGGTCGGAGGACCCCGCCTGCTCAATACATCCTCCTTACCGGCAAGCGTAGAACGGGTTTCAATTTGGGGTGAACGTGGCACCGTGAACGTCCACGGTTTCCGCATCATGGACGAGGGATCCGGTAGGCCACTGTCCCAACTGGGCTCCCCTCCAGCATCTTCGTTCGAACTCGCGGACTATCAGGTACGACCAATCCAGGAGGACCTTCCCGGCAAACATGGAAGCGTTGTCTTCGTCGGCCTTTCAGTCGATCCAGGGACCCGAGGGGAGATCAGTGGACTAGACGTTCACTATCGTGTAGACGGTATACTGTACGACATTCGTCAGGAGAATCCCGTCACACTCTGTGGGTACCAGTGTGGCCTTGATGATGAGTTCCTGGGTTCATGAGAAGATGAGTGACGCGGGTCGAGCGCGAGTGGTGGCTCCCGCGTTGGCGATCGGGCCGAACCGCTCCGTTCAGATGTCGTACTACGACTTGGGGGCGGATGCGCGAGACTACCAAGGCCTCGAGGGACCGGTGTGGGACGGAGCTCGGTCCCTAGGGTCCCCCGCTGATTAGTACGCGCGATGTAGGGTTACGGGGTGTCCCCCGAGGCGTTGGCCGCGTTCTTCGAGGACACGTTGGGACATCTGAACGAGCGTCAGCGGCGGGTGGTGGCGGGCCGCACCGCCCAGTCCCGCACATGGGGGTCAGCCAGCGCCGCCGCCCCGTGCTCAGAGCCGGCCAGCCAGCTGACGAAGCCCCGGACCTGGGCCAGGTAGGCGTCCCGGGACCTGGCCGCCAGCGGTTGACGTTTCAACCAGCGGGCATAGGAAGCCAACACGCCAGCGGCGTCCAAGCCCACTCGATCGCCCGGTACCACCTTCCTCGACCGCGAGGCCATGGCTGCTCCCTGTTAGTGGAACCACATCCACCGGGCTACGACCCGGCCGCCGGCCACGTTAGTGGAAACCCGGCCCCGATCTGCTTCCACTAAGGATCTTTAGAGGAAGCATCTTGGAGCACCGTCATCACTTACATGCGGCTGCTGTCAGTGGTCTTCCGCTGAGCCGAGACGGGCGACGGCAACCAGGTAGCTGGCGACGTGAACGCATATCGTTGGACTTCCCTCTCGCTACGGTTCTGAAACCGCGGTTGCTACACGTTCATCGGCGCCGGTCGGGGGTGACGACGCGGTAGAGCCACCAGAGCCCGGAGAGGCCGATGAGGACGAACACGATGTCGTCGAGGATGTCGGCGATGGGTTCGAGGGTCTTGTCGAGGATGTTCGTGTCGGTGACGAAGTAGGCCCAAGAGAAGGCGCCGACGAGCAGGAAGACGAAGGCGGTCCAGTCGATGGGGTTCTGCGGTCGCATGTGCGGTTCTCCTTGGTGGCGGTCAGGGGGTCGTGTAGCGCAGGATGGCGGCGGCGTCCTCGTCGCAGGTCCAGTAGTGGCCGAGGGTGTCGGCGAGGAGGCAGTGCCCGTCGTCGGGCGCGCTCGCCTCGGCGATGACCTCGAGCGCGTCGTCGTCGGTGGCCACGAGGGTTGCGATCGTCGAGCCGGGATCGCCGCGCAGGTAGAAGTGGCCGTCGGTTCCCTGGGCCATGAGTGCCTCGCCACCCCCAACGGCATGGGTGTCGAGCCGTTTGCCGTCGTCGTCGATGTCGACGAGGACGCCCTCGCCGTCGTCGCCGCAGCCGGCGAGGAGCAGGCCGCGTTCGTCGTCGACGGCGGGGATGCCGTGGATGCTGTCGCATCCGGTGCGCCAGCGGTCGACGACTTCCCGGCGGTCGACGTCGATGACGGCGATGTTCGCGTCGGAGGTGTGGGTGTAGGCGCGGCGTTCGCCGTCGGTGGTCAGCCCTTCGGGTCCCGCCGGGACGGTGACGAACCCGGCAGAGCGGAGGGTGGGCGCATCACCGGTCGTCAGCTCGAAGATCTCGATGCCGTGTTCGCCTGGCTCGGTGACCCAGACTTCGTCGGTGGCGGCGACGTAGCGCACGTAGTCCGGTGTGGCACGGGTCTCGGCAGTTGCGATGGTGCGCCCAGAGTCTGGGTCGACGGCGGCGATCGTCGACGTGTCACGGTCGGCGACCAGGAGGTGGCCGTCGCCCTCGGTGGCCGAGTAGACGGCGCCGACGTTGTCGAACCTGGTCACCTCGCCGGTGTTGGGGTCGATGAGGTAGAGGCCGGCGTCGAGGGCGGGCACGAGGACGCGACCGAGACGGGCGGCGTAGGTGAGGTCGTCGAAATCGGTCGGGCGCTCGGCTCCGGGCAGTTCGACCACCATGTCGGGTCTGGCCTCGGGCTCGTCACCCCCGGAGCCGCACGCGGCGGCGAGCATGACCAGGACGGCGACGCTCGCTGGCAGCGACGTCAGCCATCGGTGTGGTCGCCGGGCGTTGTTCGGAGATCGCATGGTCGCTTCCTCCTGGTCAGCTGCGGATGGGGTAGCGGGCCTGCTGGCGGTTCCGGGCGCCTCCGAACCGCTCGCCGTCGGCTGCGGCCACGGGGAGGGTCCCGGTGGTCGAGTGGTCGAGGGCGTCGAAGTCGACGTCAAGCATGCGGCGGTCGAAGCCGATGGACTTGTGCGTCATGGACAGCGAGAGGGCGACGGCGTGGTCGGAGCGGATGACGCCGAGCTTGCGGGCGGCGACGGCGACGCGGGTCTGGCAGCGGCAGTCGATGGAGTGGATGGCGGCGGCCTTGGCGGCGGAGCCGACGGCGATGCCGAGGTCGATGTCGCGCAGGTTGCACACGGGACCGGCGAACTCCAGCTCGGCGGAGTCGTCGCGGAGCGGCTTTGTAAAGTGCAGGAACTCGGCGCAGGTGGCGTAGCCGCAGGCGCCGCAGTCGTAGTTGGGTGGGTACCACTCGGGGAGGAGCCCGACGAAGAGGATGGCGTCGACGGCCTCGGCGACCTCGGCGTCGCGGAACCAGATCTGCTCGCGGCGCTCCTTGCCCCGGGCCCGGAGCCACTCGGCGAGCCGGTGGCGCTCGTCGGGGTTGTCGACGATGACGGTCTCCATGAAGTTTTGCTTGCCGGCGAGGAACAGCTGGCCCCCGGACTTGGGCGCGGTGATGGCGGCCGCGGCCATGAGCTTGGCGACCTGGCGGACGGTGTCGACGCGCAGGTCGTCGTAGCCGAGGTTTCCGGGCGCGGTCATGCCGGTGTGGCTTCGACCTGCTGGGCGCACCAGGCGTAGAGGGCGTCGTAGACGAAGCTGGCCCGCTCGAGCAGGCGGTGGTCGTCGGCTTCGACGTCGAGGCCACCGAGACCGATGGCGAGCAGGCCGGGCCCGGCGGGGTCGGTGTCCAGCTCGGACTCGATGTCGGCGGCGTGGACGATCTTGGCGAGGCGGGCGAGCGCTCGGTCGGCGCCGAGGCCGTGGTCGTCGATCAGGACCTCGAAGGTGCACTTGCCGTCGCGGTGGTCGTAGCGGGCTCCGGGCGCGTCGAAGCTGTGGGCACCTTCGGCGTCGGCGACGGCGAGCACGTCGTCCTTGGGGACGTAGAGGATCTCGGCGTCGGGGTCGATGAACCGCCGGATGAGCCAGGGGCAGGCTATGCGGTCGGTCTTGGGGCGGGCGCGGGTGACCCACTTCATGGCTGTCCTCCTGGGGTGCTGGTGATGGCGTCGGCGAGGTAGCCGCCGACGAGGTCGTAGCGGACGAGGGGCCGGAATTCGACCGCCTCGTGGGTGGGCGAGGCGGTGAGCCGGTCCCGGTCGGGCGTGTCGATCCAGGCGTCAAAGGTGTCGTGGTCGGGCCAGACGGTGATCACGACCAGCTCGTCCGGCTCACGGGCGTCCTCGGGTTGAAGGGTCTTGGTCGGGTTCTGGCGGGGCGATCGCTCGAGCACGAGCTCAGCGAGGATGCCGTGCTGGCGGCGGAGGTCGCCGTTGTCGTCGATCCAGGACAGGAACCCGTCGCGCTGCTCGGGCGGGACCCGGACGGTGCGCAGGCAGACGATCATGAGGCCTCCTTCACGGCGACCGGCCCCTCGTGGGGCTGGTCGTGGTCGTCCTCGGCGAGCGGGACGTTGCGGAACCATCGCCACAGCACCACGTCGTAGGTGCCCTTGATGGCCCCGGCGACCAGGAACGGCAGGCCGAGGGCGACCTGCTGCGCGGCGCCGGCGAGCACCGGACCCAACGGCCGGACGACGTAGCGGGCGGTGTTCGTGTAGGCGGCGGCCGCAGTCCGCTCCTCGGGCGGGACGAGGGCCATGACGTAGGCCTGGCGGGTGGGGACGTCCATCTGGCTCAGCGCCTGGCGGGCGAGCAGCAGCGCCACCGCGGTGGCGAAGCTCGGGGCGAAGGTGATGGCGGCGAGCAGCACGTTCGAGGGTAGGTGCGTGAACACCATCGTGTTCAGGAGCCCGAACCGCTCGGCCAGGCGGGGGGCGACCAGGAACGACGCGGTCTGGAGCAGCCCCACGAAGAAGAACACCACCCCGAGCGCCTCCAACGAGGTGCCGAAGCGGCGGGCGAAGTAGAAGGCGATGAAGCTCTGGATCACGAACCCGCCGCCGAAGGAGTCCGTGGCGAACAGCGCGGACAGGCCCAGCACCTGCCCTCGTGACCGCTGGAGCGGCACCCGCGCCTCGATGGTTGGCGAGGTCGGCTCGACCCGGGACGACAGGGAGCGGGCGATGAGCGCGCCGAGGAGCCCGACGGGCACGAACACGAGGAACAGGCGTTGGCTGGTGGAGGCGATGCCGAGCTCGTCTTGGACCATGGCCGGGCCGCCGGCCGCGAGCGCGCCGAGCGAGCCGGCGAGCGCGGCCACGGCGTTGTAGGTGCCGAAGACCCGGGTGCGAGCCCGGCCGTGGAGGTCCTGGGCCAGCATCGGCTGCTCCAACGACGTGAACGGCCCGGACTCCACGACCTCGGTCGACAACGCCCCGGTCAGCGCCACGATCGCAGCAACCAGAACTGGTCGGTGAGCCCGAAGACGCCGCCGGTGGCCGCCAGCGCGAGGAACAGGGTGGTGTAGACCCGGCGACGACCCAGTCGGTCGCCCCACGTCCCCACCACAACCGAAGCGAGGACCGTGCCGGCGAGGACGAAGGCCAGCAACAAGCCGACCCGGGTCGGGGACCACCCCCGCGCCTCCAAGGAGGCGCCGAGGAGCACCGAGCCGAACCCGTAGGCCAGCGCCCGCAGCGCCTGCGCCCCGAGGATGCGCCGAGTGTCACCGGTCACGACGGGTAACGTCCCAACAGCAGCGCCCGCCGCCGGTGCTCGTACGGGCCGTCGAAGAGATGCCCGGCGATCGCGAGCATCTCCTCGTCGCCCCGAACCATCGACAGCCCCCGCATCAGCACGTCGAGCCCCGGTGCCTCCGGCGCGTCGTACCGCTCGTCGCCCAGGTCGGCCTCGTGCACAATGCGGGCCACGTCCCACAACACCGGGTCGTCCTGGTCGAAGAAGCGCAGCATCGTCTCGAAGCTGCACTCCCCACCGTGGTGGCCCAGCTCGACGCCCCGCATGTCGAACGGCGTCGCGTCCGGCGGCACCTCCGCCGGCTCGTCCACGAACACGAACTCGGCGTCGTGATCGATCCACCGGCGGATCAACCATGCGCATGCCGCCCGGTCGACGTGACACCCTGCCCGCGTGGCCCACCTCACCCGATCGGCTCCATGCTCGTCGCCAGCGCTTCGACCGCCTCGTGTGCCCGATCCGCCTCCGCCGGCGGGAAGTAGTCCCGGGCCCGGATGCGACGAAGGTCGCGGCGCAGGCGAGCAAGGGTGCGACGCCGCTGGCCGTCTGGATCGTCCGCCGCCTCCTCGGCTGCGGCGATCAAGGCCCGGTACTCCTCGGCGACCGCCCCCGCCATGCGCGCCGCCAACGCCCGCTCCTGTGCCGCCGACCCCGTCTCGGCCAGCCAGATCGACGCCTCCCCGCCCGCCTCGACCACCTCATCCGCGAGCCACTCGAGCTGCTCCCGGGTCCGAGCGTCCATGGGCAGGGCGACGAGGTTGTCCACCACCTGGACGGCACCGAGTCGTCGCAGCTTCCTCCAAAGGGTGATGCGCGGCGTGGAGGGCTCTCGTGGAAGTCGGTAGGCCAGGAAGACCCAGCGGATGCGATCTTTCACCGGCCCCAGGATATCGCAACCGGGGTTACACACACAAGGGCCGCTTGCCACAGTCGCCGCTCGCCACACGCCGCCGCTGGGCTTGACGGGAGCCTTCGCCGCGAACATGCGTCCCTCGAACATGAGACTCCGCCAGCAGACCGCCGACAAGTTGCATCACGCATGCCGGCGCTCCCGATCAAGGTCAGGAAGTCGAGTCGCAGATACTTCCCTTGCTGCGGGTCCAGGGCGCGCGGCCTTCACCGTCTACTTCCCGAAGTAGACGGAGATCGCGCCGAAGAGGGCGAACCCGGCGGTGAGGAAGAGCGGACCGAGGCGGGACGTGTCTCCCTCATGCGCCTCAGTGACCATCTCCTCGACAACGACAGCCACGAGCGCTCCGCCGGTGAGCGCGAGCACGGACAGGGTCACGACCTCGGGAACTGTGCGAAGCGCCAAGAAGCCGAGGGCAGCGCCGGCGAGGATGGGGAGGGCGAAGCCGCCGGCCATGATGAGCCGCCGCCTCCTGCTGACCCCGGCGTTGCGAAGGGTCGCGACGGCGGCGAAGCCTTCGGGCACGTCAGCCGGCACCTGGCGAGCGCGAGCAGGAAGCCGAGCGCCGGGTTGAGCACCGTCCCGGTCCCGATCATGACGCCGTCGCTGAACAGGTCGACCGCGACACCGCCGAAGATCGCGAGGGCGCCCGACTGCTTCTCACTGCCACCGAGGCGACCCTGGACGTAGCCGATCAAGCGGTCCAATCCGATGAAGGCAGCACCTCCGGCGACGAAGGCCAGAAGTGGCGCCCATGGCGCGCTCGCTTCGAGGGCCTTGGGCATGAGCTCGAGTCCAACGACGGCGAGAACGATGCCGGCGGCCAGGTGCAGGGCGAGGCTGAGCGCGCGCCCCGACACCCGGAAATTCTCGGCAAGGGCGCCGCCGGCGAAGTTCGCGGCCGCCGGAAGCGTCGCGAGCCCCAGAACGGTCAGGAACTCCTCCACGCCCTACGCCTACCCCGAGCAGCCGAGACGCCGGCAGCAGAACGACTTGCTCAAGGTCGTCCCGCAGCGGCCACGAGGGCGACTTCGGCAAGGATGAGGGCGCTAGGGACTGCGTCTGTCGCCGACCCTCTGCATCCATCACGCTGTAGAAGCACGAGAACTCGTCCTTCCCGAATACTTCAACCAGGACGAGTTTGGAACTTGTGTTGGCACTGATTTGAAGGAGCTGCTCTAGACCGCTGCCGCTCATGGGCCAGCCTGACCTCGAGCACCGCTGCCACCCCCAGGAGGCTTGGCCCTGGGCCAGAGGCGGGGCACGCCCCGGAGCCGCAGCACCCGCTCGCGGTGTCGTTCCTCCTGGAGGTTGCGTTCCCGGGCGGCAAGCAGGTCGAAGCTGGTCAGGATGCCCCGCAGCCGACGTTCGGCGCCCCGCTCCACGACGGGCAGCACGCCGAGGCCGGTGGTCGCCATCCGGTCGGCGGTCTCCCGCAGCGTCTCGTCCGGGAACGACACCACCACGTTGCGATGCATGAGGTCCTCGAGCTGTCCCATCGTCTCGCCGCCGGCGGCCCGCTCCAGGATGTCGTTCCACGGCACCACCCCCACCAGGACACCATCGTCGACCACCGGCAGCAGCCGCTGCCGGCGCATGTTGGTGGCCTCCAGGGCGCCGTAGATCTCGGCCACCGAGGTGTCGGGCCTGGCGGTCAGCACCTCGGTGGCCATGACGTCGCGCACGAACAGCGCCTCCAGAGGGCCCACGGCGTACTCGCACAGCACGTGGAAGCCACGCCGGGCCACCTTCTCGGTGAGGATGGAGCGCTTGAGGACCAACACGCTGAACAGGTAGGCGACGGTGCAGGCCAGCAACAGCGGGAGCACCACGCCTGCGTCATAGGTGAGCTCGAAGCCGAAGATCACGGCCGTCAACGGTGCACGGGTGACACCGGCGAGGGCGGCGGCCATGCCCAGCAGGCTCCACACCCCCACCGAGCCGCCCGGGAGCAGCGGCGCCATCAGCCCGCCCACGGCTGCGCCCATGATGAGCACGGGTGCGACGACCCCGCCGCTGGTCCCCGAACCGAGGGCAACCGCCCAGATCACCAGCTTCACCACCAAGATGCTGAGTAGCCCGGCCAGCGCCACCCGCCCGGCCAGCTCGGCCTCGATGACGTCGTAGCCCACCCCGAGCGCCCGGGGCTCCACCAGCCCGCCGACCCCCACCACCAGCCCACCGAGGGCAGGCCACCACATCCAGTGCAACGGCAGCTTCTTGAAGGCGTCCTCGGCGCCGTAGACCGCCTTGGTGATCACCCACGCCGCCATCCCGGCCGCCAGGCCGATGGCGAGGGCGCCGAGGATGGTCGTAGCCCCGAAGTCGACCACCGCTGAGGTCGGGAACAGGGGGATGCCCTCCAGCCATCCTGCCTCAGCGAAGGCAGCCCGCACCGCTGCCGCCGCCACGCTGGCGGTGGCGATGGGGATCATCGACCGGGGCTTCCACTCGAAGACCAGCAACTCGATGCCGAGCAGGACGGCGGCAACGGGCGTGCCGAACACGGCGCTCATGCCGCCGGCCGCACCGGCCACGAGCAGAGTGCGGCGCTCGATGGCGCTGAGCCGGAAGAACTGGGCGAACACCGAGCCGAGCGCCCCGCCGGTGAGGATGATCGGGCCCTCGGCACCGAACGGGCCACCGGTGCCGATGGCGACGGCGCTGGAGATGGGCTTGAGGACAGTGACCCGGGGGGCCATCTTGCTCCCGCCCACCAGAATCGTCTCCATGGCCTCGGGTATCCCGTGCCCTCGGATCCGCTCCGAGCCGTACCTGGCCATCAGCCCCACCACCAACCCGCCCAGCACCGGGATGAGCACCGCCAGGAAGCCGAGGTCGTTGCCCGCCGGGGTGCGCAGCTCGGTGCTCCAGTCCTGGAAGTAGGCCAGGTTGGTCACGAGGGCGATCAGCTGGAGCAAGGCGAGGGCGACCGCCGCGCTGAGCACGCCGACCACCACCGCCAGCGCCACCAGGCGCAGCACCCCCGCACCGATGGTGAAGTCGCCAAGCTGGCGCTCTATGCCCTCGGGCGCCCGCTCGTCGGGACCCAGCACGCCGTCTGCCGGTAGCCTGCCCATGCGCTGTATCGTAACCCGATACTCGTCCCGATATGCTGACCGCGTGGGTCAGCCCAAGCCCCGAGACTGCGACTACCAACGCCTGCTCGAGCTGCGGACGGGGCTTCGCCGCTTCCTGCGTTGGAGCGAGCAGCTGGCCAACTCGGTTGGTCTGACCCCAATGCAGCACCAGCTGCTGCTGGCCATACGGGGTCACCCCGAGCGGTGGGCCCCGGCCATCTCCGATGTCGCCCAATCCCTTCTGGTGCGCCACAACAGCGCCGTCGAGCTGGTGGACCGGGCGGTGAGGGCGGGGCTGGTGCAGCGGGTCCCCGACGACGACGACGCCAGGGTGGCGCGCCTTGAGCTCACACCGTTGGGCAGGGAGCGGCTGGAGGCGCTGGCCGCGGCCACGATGGAGGAGGTCGCCCGGCTGGCCCCTCGTATGGAGCCCCTGTGGGCCGGCCTCGATGACGAGGAGACAGCTCGGCGATGAGCTCGAGCGAGGACGCCAAGCTCGGGCTCAACGCCACCTGGTCGATGGCGGTGGGGGGCATGGTCGGCGGGGGCATCTTCTCGGTGCTCGGCGTCGTGGTCAGCCTGGCTGGTGGCCTGGCGTGGCTCTCGTTCGCGGTGGCTGGGCTCATCGCCCTGGCCACCGCCGTCAGCTACGTGGCCCTCGCCGATGAGCTGGGCGAGGGAGGTGGGGCGTTCACCTTCCTTCGGACGTTCAACCACGAGAGCTTGGCCGCAAGCCTCTCGTGGGTGTTGATCGTGGGATATGTCCTGACCATGTCCGTCTACGCCTTCACCTTCGGCCACTACCTCGGTGAAGTGCTCGGGCTCGGCCCCCTGGCGGTGCGGGTGGCTGCCGTGGGGATCGTGGCCGCCTTGGTCGTCGTCAACCTGCGAGGGGTCGGGGACTCCGCCCGCCTGGAGATCGTGGCGGTGTGGGCCAAGCTGGCCGTGCTCTTCATGCTGGCTGCCATCGGCCTGTGGCGCTTCGACTCGGCCAATCTGGGAGCGGGTGTCCCGACGGGCGATCTCGGCGGCGTGATCGTCGGTGCCGCGTCGGTGTTCATGGCCTATGAGGGCTTCCAGCTGCTCACCTACGACTACGACGACATCGACCATCCGGAGCGGACGCTGCGCCGAGGTGTGCTGTCGGCCGTCGTCGTGGTGATCGGCGTGTACGTCGTGGTGGCGCTCGGTGCCGCGTCGCTGGTGGGCGCCGGCACCATCGTCGAGCAGAAAGAAGTGGCACTCGCCGCCGCCGGCAGGGAAGCGCTCGGTACGGCCGGGCTGGTGGGGGTGTCCGTCGGTGCCGTCTTCGCCGCAGCATCGGCCATCAACGCCACCCTCTTCGCCACCGCCCGCCTGGTCCGGCGGGTGGCCGACGACGGTGAGCTCCCCGCTGCGGCAGCGTCGGTGAATCAAGCCGGTATCCCCGACCGGGCCGTGATCGCCCTGGGCGTCACCGCCGGTGCCGTCGCCGTCATCGGCTCGCTCGCCACCCTCGTGGAGGCGGCCAGCCTCACCTTCCTCATGACCTTCGCCGCCGTCAACGTCATCGCCGCCCGCCGAGCGCCCGACCACCGCCTCGTCTCGTGGACCGGCGCTGTCGGGGCCGGCTTGGCGGCGATCGTCCTCGGCGTCCGTCTCCTGATGACCCGTCCCCTGGCCCTCGCCCTCTTGGTCGCCATGGTGCTGCTGGCCACGCTTGGCCGTCGCAGACTCCTGGCCCGTGTTGCCCGGTCCGACTGACGCACAACATCCAACGTCCGGCCGGGTCGAGCTGCCTTTCTGCCGGGAGCCTGGAGTGACATCTTCGGCAACATCAGTTCCCCGGGTGCTCGCGCGCCGACTATCTCGCGAGCTGGCCCGCGAGGTCTCCCACGTGCCCCCTCGGCTGCGGCCTTACTCCAGGGTGGACAGCAGGAACGCCAGCGAGAAGCCGAGGACGGTGACCAGCCCGACCACGCTGCCGCCGTGCTCGAACGCCTCCGGCATCATGGTGTCGGCGAGCATGGTCAGGATGGCCCCGGCGGCGAAGGCCTGGATGGCCGCTATCAGGGACGGGGAAGCGCCTCCGAGCACGGCGTAGCCGAAGGCGGCCGCCATGGCCGACATGATCGCCACCGCCGTCCACAGCCCGAGGACGTAGCGGCGGGAATGGCCGGCGATGGTCAGGCCCCTGGCTGCCGAGAGCGACTCCGGGACGTTTGAGAGGAAGACCGCCACCACCACCGGAGTCGCAACGGAGCCGCCGCCGAGGAGGCTGACGCCGGTCGCCACGGACTCGGGGATGCCGTCCAACGAGCACGGACCGGTCTTACCCAAGTCTGTGGCCGTCGGTCCGGGTTTCCGGCACGCCAGCACGTCAACCGGTGAAAGGTGCCGGCGGCCTCGCCCCGCCCGATTCAGCCGTGCCATTCCGACTCCTGGGTAGGTCAGGGGATGTGGAGCACGGGAGCCGACGGGCCACGATCGCCGCTTTCCTCGCCAACCTCGCCATCGCCGTGGCGAAGTTCGTCGGCTTCTTCGTCACTGGCGCCGCGTCGATGCTGGCCGAAGCCGTGCACTCCGTCGCCGACACCTCCAACCAGGGTCTGCTCCTGTGGGGCGGGACACGATCCCGTCGCCGCCCCGATGCCGAGCACCCCTTCGGCTACGGCCGCGAGCGCTACTTCTGGGCCTTCATCGTCGCCCTGCTCCTGTTCACCCTCGGCTCGCTGTTCGCCCTGTTCGAGGGGGAGGAGAAGCTGCGACAACCGCATGAGCTCGAGTCGGTGGGTTGGGCCGTCGCCATCCTCGTCGTGGCCATCGTGGCCGAGGGCGCGTCGTTGCGCACGGCGGTGCGTGAGAGCGCCAAGGTCAAGGGACCCTCCTCGTGGTGGGCGTTTGTCAGGCGCTCCAAGTCCCCCGAGCTCCCCGTGGTGCTGCTGGAGGACACGGGCGCGCTCCTGGGCCTCGCCTTCGCCCTCATCGGCGTGGTGTTGGCCAGGGTCACGGGCAATCCACGCTTCGACGCCCTTGGGAGCATCGCTATCGGGCTGCTGCTGGGGTTCATCGCCATCACCCTGTCCATCGAGATGAAGAGCCTCCTCATCGGCGAGGCCGCGTCCACCGAACAGCATGAGGCGATCCTGGCCGCACTGGAGTCTGACCCCGAGGTCTGGAGATCTGCCATCTTCGGACGCAGCACCTCGGCCCCGACGAGCTGCTGGTGGGCGCCACTGTCGAACTCGGTGCCGACCTCGGGCTCGTGAAGGTGACGCAGCTCATGGCCAGTCTGGAGGACCGGGTTCGCGAGGCTGTGCCCCAGTCGTGCTTCATCTATTTGGAGCCCAAGGACGCGTCTTCGCCCGCAAGCCCGGTGGTCCCGCACCCCGAGACGAATTCTGCAGGAGATGCAACTCGTCCTGCTTGACCGGGGAGCGACGTTGTCAAGGGGGTTCTCGGGCCCCTATCGGGACTTGCATGACGCCGAAGTGCTTCACAGGGCGCGACGAAGCAGACCCTCGACCAAGTACGAGGAGGGCAGTCAAGGCCGGCCGCAGGCCGCCCGAAGGGGGAAGCCTTGACGGCCCCGGTCAGGTCCGGGTCAGGACGATGGGTTGGCGAGTTTCGCGCGCTTCACAAGTTCACGTAGTGCCCCGGTCATGGGAGGACCCGGATCCGGCGGTCTTCGAGCGGATCGGCCCGCACCCCGGTGCCGACCCGGCTGTGGATATCGCCGCAGAGGGCAGCACCGAACACGGTTCTTTGGGCTGTGGGTGCCTCGGAGGGCCCGGATGAGCAGCGCGGCGCTGATCGAGCAGATCAAAGACGACCTCGGCTACCTGAAGCTGCACCGCAGCGGCGAGGTGTTCGCCGCCCTTGCCGAGGCGCCGAGGAGGCCGGCCCCACCTCGAGGTAGGCGACGCCAACGCCGACCGCAGCCGAAACGGAGTCGAGGATCTCGGCCTGCTCGGTGGGGCTTTGCCGTGGCCCACAGCATGCTGAGGGACTTCGGGCAGCTGAAGGTCAGGTCGTAGCCGACCACCGCCGTGGGCGCGGCCTGCGACGCGGCGAAGCGCTCGAGCTCCCGCCGGCACACCTGCCAGTGGTGGCTGCGCTCCGCGCTGCGGACCGCCCCGATGTAGTTGTCCGCGAAAGGGGTCTGCTCCTTCCCCGCCGCCTCCTGCTCGGTGCGCCGGGCCCGGACCCGCTGCCCTTCACGCGCCAGGCGCGCCAGGTACTGCCTGCCCACCCCGAGCAGCTCGGCGGCCAACCGCCTCGGATGGGTCAGGGGTCGAGGGCCGCAGCCGGTAGCCGGCGCCGCGGACCGTCTCGAGATCGGCGCGACCGAACGGCCGGTCGACCTTCTCTCGGAGGTAGCGGACATAGACATCCACAACATTCGACGTACCGTCATAGGAGAAGTCCCATACGTGGTCGAGGACCCTCGTCCGGCTAAGGACCTCGCCGGGGTGGCGGAGGAAATACTCCAGCAAGGAGAACTCCTTCGCTGACAGCTCGATCGCCGTGTCACCGCGATGGACTCTATGAGTGGCGGGGTCGAGGCGTAGGTCGCCCGCCTGGAGCATGACCGGACGCTCGATCGGGTCGCGGCGGGTCAGCGCCCGGAGCCGAGCGAACAGCTCGGCGAATGCGAATGGCTTTGCGAGGTAGTCGTCGGCGCCGGCGTCGAGACCGGCGACACGGTCAGCGATGGCGTCTCGTGCGGTGAGCAGGATCACTGGGGCCCACCGCCCCTCGCTGCGAAGGGTTCGGCACACCTCAAAGCCGTCGGGGCCGGGGATCATGGCGTCGAGGACAATCGCGTCGTAGTTGTGCTCGCGCGCTGCCCACAGCGCCTCATGCCCGTCAACCATGACGTCAACGGCGTAGCCCTCCCTCTCAAGGCCGCGCTTCACCAGGTTCGCCATCTTCAGCTCGTCTTCCACGACGAGGACACGCACGCCGTGACGCTACCCAGCCAACCATGAGAGTACGGTGAGAGCCGCAGGCGCAGCCGCCCAGCAATCCGCTGCCGTTGTCGACGGTGAACATGTACCTCGGCCTGGTGAGCACCGACCACGTCAAGTCCACCGACGTGAAGTCCAGCGACTGTGGCTGTTGGGCCACGAACGCCGTTGGGGGATCATGCGCACCGACGTCGGCGAGGCCGACCCATCCTCGTCACTCCGGGACGCCATCGGGGCCCATGGAAGCCAACGGGACCGACCAACTCACAGTATGTGACAACGGCCGCTTCATCAGCGTCATCACCGCTGGCGACCTGGT
>JBBSLT010000042.1:0-15869 GCA_038233555.1 Acidimicrobiales bacterium | reverse complement strand
TCCTTCCTCAATAGATGGAAGACTGAGAAATGTGAGCGACACCTCCGGCCGCCTGCTCCGTCTGCTCTCCCTGCTCCAGGCCCATCGAGACTGGACCGGCGCCGACCTGGCCGAGCGGCTCCACGTCACGACTCGCACCATCCGCAGCGACGTCGGCCGCCTGCGGCGACTGGGCTACCCGGTACACGCCAGCCCCGGGGTGGCCGGCGGCTACCGCCTCGGCGCCGGGGCGGAGCTCCCGCCGCTTCTGCTCGACGACGAGGAAGCCGTCGCCGTGGTCATCGGGCTGCGCAGCACCGCCAGCACCAGCATCACCGGCATCGAGGAGACGTCACTGCGAGCATTGGGCAAGCTCGAACAGGTCCTGCCCGACCGCCTCCGGCGCCGGGTCAGCGCCCTCCAGACCCATGTCGAGCCGCTGCGCTGGGGCAGCGCCCAAGCCAGTGTCGACCCCGAGTCGCTGGCGCTGTTGTCCCAGGCCTGCCGAGACGGGGAGCAGGCCCGCTTCGACTACGCCGACAAGACCGGCGCCGAAACTCGCCGCCTGGTCGAGCCTTACCGCCTCGTGCCCACCGGACGGTCGTGGTATCTGGTGGCCTGGGACCTGCGCCGGGACGACTGGCGGACCTTCCGGGTCGACCGGATCTCCCGGCCAGCCCGGGCCGGGGGTCGCGCCCTGCCCCGGACCCTGCCCGCCGCCGACGCCGCCGAGTACGTCCGCCAGTCTCTGTCGGCCGGAAAATCGGGCTACGACGTGGCGGTGGTGCTGGACGCCCCGGCCGACGAGGTGGCCAGGCGAACCCACCGCTCCGGGGGCACGGTCGAACCCATCGACGATGCCTCCTGCCGGCTGCGCCTCAACGGCGACTCCATCGAGTGGATGGCCTACCGCATCGCCATGCTGGACATCGACTTCACCGTCGAAGCCCCCACCGAGCTCACCGACTACTTGGCCCTGCTGGGCGAGCGCATCACCCGGGCGGCGGTGTCATAGGGCACTCGTCCCGGCGTCATCGACCGAACGGTAGTGGGGGGTACCCACCCGGTAGGGTGCTGCATCTCATCCGAGCACGGTGGCAGGAGGCGCAGCGCATGGGTCTGAGGACAGATGCGCGGCCTCGCCGATGGATGGTGGGCATGCTCGCCGTCTCGGTGGTGGCGGTGCTGGGCGCGGGGATCCTGTCCGCCATCGTGGTCGAGCCCCGCTATCCCGACGTCTGGGATCCCCGGGTGGCCGCACTGGCCGACTTCGTCGCCCGGGAGCGGGGGCTGTCCTTCGAACACCCAGTCCACGTCGACTTTCTTGATGACGAGGAGTTCCGCCGGACCGTCACCTCCGAGGACGGTGATCTGAGCGTCGAAGACCAGGCCGATCTCGACCAGGGGGCGGCGTTCCTTCGAGCCACCGGCCTGGCCAGCGGCGAGCTCGACCTGCGCGACTCCGCCAACGAGCTGGCCGGCGAAGCCACCCTCGCCTACTACGACCCGGCCACCGAGCGGGTGACGGTGCGGGGCACGGACCTCAGCGTCAGCGTGCGCTCCACCCTGATCCACGAGCTGACCCATGTCGCCCAGGACCAGAACTTCGACCTGGAGCGTCTCGGTCAGCTTCCCAGCGACGGTGAGAACAGTGCCTTTCTGGCTGTCATCGAGGGTGATGCTCTGCGGGTGGAGGCGCAGTGGGCGGCCCAGCTCAGCCGAGCTGACCGAGAGGTGCTGATGGGCGAGCGGATCGACGAAGCCGAAGGCGTGGAGCTGGGCGAGAACGTCCCCGGTGCGCTGGTGGCACTCTTCTCGGCGCCCTACGTCCTCGGGGAGCCATTCGTCACCGTGGTCTTCGACGAGCGGACCGAGGAGGGTCTCAACGAGGCGTTACGCACACCGCCCCAGACCGAGGAGCAGCTCCTCGACCCTTACGTCTACCTGGCCGGGGATGGGCCGCTGGAGGTTGAGAGTCCAGAGCTGAGCGAAGGTGAGGAGCTCTTGGAGGAAGGCGACTTCGGATCGCTGACCTGGTTCTTGCTTTTGGCCGAGCACCTGGATCCTCGTCAGAGCCTGCGTGCCGTAGACGGATGGGGCGGTGACGCCTACGTGGCCTTCGAACGCGACGGCCGTACCTGCGTGCGCAGTGCGTTCCGGGGAGATGCTCCCGGGGAGACCGACGAGATGGCAGAGGTGCTCGACGAGTGGACACGGGCCGTTCCCGCCAACGATGCGTCTGTCTCACGACGCGGCGACGACGTCGTGCTGGAGTCGTGCGATCCTGGTGCCGACGGCGGGTCCAGCCCGGGCGGTGGGGCAGAGCAGGCCTTGGTCTATCCGGTCAGTCGGACGTACTTCACCCTCGGCGCCCTGGGGGGCGGGGCCGACCAGGAACTCGCCCGCTGCATCGGGACCGAGTTCGTCCTGGGCCTGGCGCCGGAGCAGCTCCTCGCCTTCGGTGAAGTGCTGGCCGATCCCCAGGCACTGGCCGAGGAGAGCCAGCGAGCTGCCGTCGCCTGCTCCTGACCGCGTTGATTTCATCTTCTAGACAGATTCTCGCTATCTGTAATTCATATGAGTAAGTTTGCCCACGGCTCTGGATACTGGTGCAAGTGAAAGAAAGCACAAGCACCACGGAGCCCGTCGTGCGCCTGCTGCCTCGCTGGACGCAGCAGGAGTGGATGTGCGACGCCTCATGCAAGGGCCGCACCGAGCACTTCTTCGCCCCTCACGGCGAGCAGGCCGATGCCCGCGAAGTGCGCGAGGCCATCGCCCGGGCCATCTGCGTGAGCTGCCCAGCGTTGCTCCCTTGCCGCGAGTATGCCCGGCGCCATCGTGAGCAGGGCTATTGGGGGGCGGAGAACGACGACCAGCGCCTAGAGGCCCGCCGGCGACGAGAATCGCCCGCACTCGCTCCGCTTCGTTCGGGCGAACCTGATCGGGTTCCGGCCGACCGCCAAGCCGGGCAGCCTCCCCGCACGACACCTTCCTGGCAGGCTTCGCCCGCCCACGCCGCCAACCAGTAGGGGCGCCCCCGGCGCCTTGGTCGCCGGCGGCCACCCGCGCTCGGCCGCGGGTCGAGCCGGGTGGGTAGGTTCGTCTCCATGGCGGTCGATCTGATTGGCGGGCGGTACCGACTGGGCGAGCCTCTCGGCCAGGGCGGGATGGGACGGGTGTGGCGAGCCGAGGACACGGTCTTGCAGCGCTCGGTGGCCATCAAGGCGGTCGACCTGGCCCCCCATCTCGGTGACAACGATCGAGACGGCCTTCGCACCCGAGTGCTGCGAGAGGCGCGGGCGGCGGCCCGGATCGACCACCCGTCCTCGGTCCGGGTCTTCGACGTCCTCGAGGACGGCGACCGCATCCACGTCGTGATGGAGTTGGTGGCGGCTCCCACCCTGCAATCCGTCGTGTCCCGGGACGGACCGCTGGAGCCGGCACAGGCCGCGAGCCTCGGGCTGGGCTTGCTCGGCGCCCTCGATGCCGCCCATGCTGCCGGCGTCGTACACCGCGACGTCAAGCCGGCCAACGTGATGATGCTCGACGACGGCGGCGTCAAGCTGGCCGACTTCGGCATCGCCTCAGCCAAGGACGACACCCGTATCACCGCCGCCGGCCTGGTGCTGGGCACCCCTTCCTACATGGCGCCCGAGCAGGCCGCCGGCAGGGCTACCGGCCCCCCGGCCGACCTGTGGGGCCTCGGGGCACTGCTCTACTACGCCGTCGAGGGTGTCGCCCCCTTCGAGCGGGGCGACGCCCTACCCACCCTCAACGCCGTGCTCCACGACCCGCCCCGGCCGATGGAACGCGCCGAGGAGCTGGCCTCGGCCGTCTCGGCCCTACTGGTCAAGGCTCCCGAGGAGCGGGCCACCGCCGCCCAGTCGCGCCTGGCCCTGGAGCGCGTCGCTCGCCCCCTTGAAGCCTCGGCCACGACGACCAGCACGCCCCCGCCGGGCCACACCTCCGTCATGCCTGCGGCCGCCGCCGCCGGTGCTGGTGCTGGTGGCGGCAGGGGCCGTCCCGAGCGGGGAACGCCTGCGCACCGGCCGGCGCCCCGACCGGCGCCCCGAGGTCGGGATATGGAGATGGCTGGCGGTCGGGGGTGGCTGGTGGGACTGGCGGGCATCGCCCTGGTAGCCGCCATCGCCCTCGTAGCTGGCCTCAACCTCGGTGACGGGGATGGCGTTGAGGATCCTGGCCTCGCCACCGACCCACCGGCCACGGGTTCGACCTCTCCCCCATCCACCGACCCCGCTTCTCCGTCGACCGAGCCTCCATCGACCGACGACCCCACCCGCAACACAGATCCCGAGTCTCCCGAGCAAGGCAATTCCAACATCGAGCGGCCCGGGGGTGTGCCCGGCGACTGGGTGGCCCACCGCAACGACCGAGCGGGCTACACCATTTGGTACCCGCCCTCGTGGGAACCCGAGTCGGGCCCGGCTGGGTCGACCGACTTCGTCGACCCCACCACCGGCGATTACCTACGCGTCGATTCGGTCAACAATCCGGGAGACGACCCGGTTGAGGCGTGGGAGGAGGCCTCGGAACGCTTCGCCGACCGCTACGACGACTATGAGGAGCTGGACATCTCGGCCACGTCGTACCGGGGCTTCGACGCCGCCGTCTGGGAGTACACCTACCAGGGCCTCCACGCCTCCAACCTGGGCTTCGTCACGCCCGGCCGCGGCTTCGCCCTCAACTTCCAGACGATCGAGGACCGCTGGGACGACCGCCAAGACATTCGCGATGCCTTCGAATCGGGCTTTCGCCTCACGGCCGACGGCGACGAGGGCTGATCGTTCATTCATCCACCCTCGATCACCACCGCTGCTTCGATGGTGGCGCCGGCGCATAAGGTCCCGTGGTGAACTCGGACCCATCGATGCCCGACAGCCGGTTCGCCTCCATCATTGCTGACCTGCTCGACGGCGCCCACCTGATCGAGCCCGACGAGCTGGCCGCGCTGGTCGCGACCGCCGCCGGGGCGCTCGGGGCATCCACCAGTCAGATCTGGCTCGTCGACCACTCGCAGCGGGTCCTGGTCCCCCTCGGCGCCGATGTCGACACCGAACCGGCGGCCGTCGATCGCACCGTCGTCGGTCGGGCCTATGCCACTTGCACCGTGGTCGAGGTACCCGGAGATGCCGGTGCATCGCACCTCTGGTTTCCGCTCGTCAACGGTGTCGACCGCATCGGCGTGCTGGAGGTCGAGGTCTCGGATCTGTCATCCCGAGGGCGCGAGGCCTTTCGTCACCTCGCCTCGCTCGCCGCGTCGGAGATCCTGGCCCGGGGCCAGTACACCGACGCCTACACCGCCACCCGTCGCAGCGGAACCATGAGCCTTGCCGCCGAGCTGCAATGGCAGGCACTACCGCCCATCAGCTTCGCCACCCGAGAGGTTTCCGTCGCCGGTATGGTCGAACCGGCCTACCGAGTTGGCGGCGATACCTTCGACTACGCCTACAACAACGGTGGCCTGCACGTCGGGATCTTCGACGCCGTGGGCCACGGCCTCACCTCCAGCCTCCTGTCCACCCTGACCCTGGGGGCCTATCGGAACCGACGCCGCAACGGCGACGACCTCGATGCCATCGACGCGGGCGTCGAGGACGCCATCACCGGGCACACCACCGACGACTACGTCACCGGCCAGCTCGCCCACCTCAACGTCGCCACCGGGGTGCTGCGGTGGCTCAACGCCGGCCACCCTCTGCCTCTCCTGATCCGCCAGGGCCGCGTCGTGGGGCCCATGTCGTGTCCGCCGCGACCACCCTTTGGCCTCGGCCACCTGATCGCCGAGCACAAGCCCAGCATCGTCGAGGATCAGCTCGAACCCGGCGATGCGGTGCTGATGTACACCGACGGCATCGTCGAGGCGCGCCGGATCGGCGGCTCGGACTTCGGCCTCGAACGGCTCGTCGACTTCATGG
Source organism: Acidimicrobiales bacterium (assembly GCA_038233555.1). Lineage (GTDB taxonomy): Bacteria > Actinomycetota > Acidimicrobiia > Acidimicrobiales > CADCSY01 > JADDRA01. Next base: position 9,954 of record JBBSLT010000042.1, on the reverse strand, counting down.
AGCGGGCCTTCGCCGCCGAGCTGGCGCCGAGCGAGACGCTGCGCCGCCTCTCCCATGCCGTCGTCGACTTCCAGGGCGGCTCTCTGCAAGACGACGCCACCACCCTGTTGCTGGCCTGGCACCCAGACAGGTGACCTTCGCCGCCGAACCAGAGGTTCGACGGCGAACTGATGGCGTCCTCGTCAGGCCGCCGAACGGGTGGCTCGCAGACGGCGGAGCTTGCGGGTGGTGAGCCAGGCCGCCCACACCACCAAGGCCGCCAGCACGGTGTAGGCGACCGGTTGCACCCAACCCTCCACCCGGTCGTAGTTTCGGCCGAGCTGGTAGCCGGCCCCGATGAAGAGGGCGTTCCATACCGCGCTGCCCGCCGCCGTGTAGGCGCAGAACTGCACCAGCGGCATGCGCGCCACGCCGGCCGGCACCGAGACCACGCTGCGCACCAGCGGGATGCATCGGCCGAACAACACGAACTTGGCCCCATGGCGGTCGAAGATCCGCTCGCCCCGCTCGTAGTCCTTCTGGCTGAGCACCACGAACCAGCGCTTGCCGGCCAGCTCGTGGAGCCGTTCGGAGCCTACCCACGCCCCCAGGCCGTAGAGGACCAAGGCGCCGACCAGGGCGCCGATGGTGGCGGCCACCCAGGCCAGCACCAGGTTCAGCTCCCCTCGGTCGGCCTGGAAGCCGGCGAAGGGAAGGATGACCTCCGAGGGGATGGGAGGAAAGAGGTTCTCCAGCGCCACCAGCACGCCCACACCGACCTCGCCTACGCCCTCGACGACCTCCAACAGCCGATCGGTCACCGCCATCAGGACGTGGTCACCGGGGGCCCTGATCGTCGGCGGGCTGGACGAGGGTGCTGGGGAAGTCGGCGAGGTCGCCGGCAGGTGTGGTGTCCCAACGCCGGAAGGTCAGGTCGGTCTGCAGGTACACGGCGAGGAGCTCCGCCACCCGCCGGATGCCGTCGACGTGGGTGCGCTCGTAGCCGTGGCTGGCGTCGATGCCGAAGCCGATGAGAGCGGCGCGCGTCTCCGCCCCCGCCTCCAGGGCCGAGGCGGCGTCGGAGCGGTAGTAGTCGTAGACGTCCCGGCGGTGCTCGATCCCGTGATGGCCGCACAATCCGGCCAGGCGGCGGACCAGGTGGTAGTCGAAAGGACCGTGCGAGTCCTGGGCGGCGATGTTGACGGTGTGCTCGGTGGAGGCCTGGCCGGGGGCCACCACCGAGATGTCGATGGACACCATCTCGGCCACGTCGGCGTCGAGGCCGTGGCTGGCACCCAGGCCCACCTCCTCGGCGATGGTGACCAGCAGGTGGGCGTTGACCGGCAGGGTGACGCCATGGTCGATGATGGCCTTGAAGGCGCCCAAGGCGGCGGCCACACCGGCCTTGTCGTCGAGGTGACGGGCGTTCACGTAACCCGACGAGGTGACCTCGGGGCAAGCGTCGAAGGCCACGTAGTCGCCCACGTTGAAGCCCAGGGCCACCAGGCTGGCGGCGCCGTCGACCTCCTCGTCGACCCGGACCTCCACGTGGTCCCAGCCGGCGGCCTGGGTGTCGACCTCGTCGCCCCAGCGATGGCCGCTGGCCTTGAGGGGCAAGATGGTGCCCCTGCGGGTCTTCTCCAGGTCGTCGACGAAGATGGTGACCCTCGCCCCCTCGGCGAAGCGGGCGTTGTGGGTGCCCACGGGGACGATGGCCAAGCGCCCGTTGTCCTTGAGCTGCTTGACCATGGCCCCGATGGTGTCGGCATGGGCGATGACGGCCCGGTCGGAGGCGCTGGCGTCCTCGCCCGCCAGCTCCGCCCGCAGGACCCCTCGGCGGGTCAGGTCGAAGCTCATCCCGAGGGCGGCGATCTCCTCCCCCACCAGCTGCATGACGTGGTCGGTGCGGCCCGACGGGCTGGGGATGACGAGCAGCCGCAGCAAGACGTCGAGCACGTAGTCCATGTCGATGGGCAGCAACTTGGACCGCTGGGGCTCGGCCGGGGCTAGGACGAAGGGCACCGGGAGAGCTTAGGGGTGCGCCCCCGCTGACCTTCCATCGTTGGCGGCCGGCTTCCAGCCGCGGGGCAGGCCGGCGGTGGAGGGAAAGAGCAGGTCGACGAAGCGCTGCACCGTGGGCTGGGGTTCGTGGTTAGCCAGGCCCGGCCTCTCGTTGGCCTCGATGAAGACGTAGTCGGGACCGTCGACGGCCGGCACCAGGAAGTCGAGGCCGGTCACGGGCAGGTCGAGCACCCGGCTGGCCCGTATCGCCGCCTCGGCCAGGACCGGGTGGAGCCGGGCGGTCACGTCGTGGATGGTTCCCCCGGTATGAAGGTTGGCGGTGCGCTGCACGGCGAGGGACACGCCGTCATCGAGGATGTCGTCGAGGCTGCGCCCCTCACCGGCCAGGGTGTCGAGGGTGGCGTCGTCCACGGGGATGGTCGATTCACCGCCAGTGGCCGCCGCCCGGCGCCGGCTCTGGGCGGCGATCAGGTCGCTCACCCGGTGGCGCCCATCGCCCACCACCGTGGCCGGGCGGCGCACGGCCGCGGCCACGACCTCGTGGCCGATGACGACCACCCGCAGGTCGTCGCCCGGGCAGCGCTGCTCCAACAGCACGTCGGGGCACGAGGCGTGGGCCCACTCCACCGCCCGGCGCAGAGCGTCGATGTCGGTGACGCCCACCGTGACCCCTGCACCCTGCTCTCCCCGGGCCGGCTTGACCACCAGCTCCCCCACCTCGGCCAGGAACTTGGCGTCGGCCTCGTCGCCGGTGGCCGAGCGACCCTTGGGCACGCGCAACCCCGCGGCGGAGGCCAGCCGGCGGGTGACGCGCTTGTCGTCACACCAGCTCACGGCCACGCCCGAGGTGAGCTGCGAGAGCGACTCCCGGGTCACGATCTGGCGCCCACCGTGGGTCAGGCGCAAGAAGCCGCCCTCGGCGTCGACCACCGCCACCCCGATCCCCCGGCGGCGGGCCTCGTCGGCGATGATGCGGGCGTAGGGGTTCAGCGCCCGGTGATCGGCGCTGAGGGGCCCGGAGAACAGGGGCTCATTGATGGGGTTCTTGCGCTTGACGCAGAACACCGGCGCCCGCGTGAATCCGAGCTTCTCGTACAGAGCGATAGCCGGTCCGTTGTCGTGCATCACCGACAGGTCGAGCTGACGACATCCCCGCTGCCCCAGCTCCTGGGCCAGGGCTGAGACCAGGCCCACGCCGAGGCCCGGCCGGGAGCTGAGCGGGTCGACGGCCAGGCACCACAAGCTGGAGCCCCCGTCAGGATCGTCGAAGGCCCGCACGTGGTCGATGCCGGTCACGGTGCCCACCACTGTCCGGCGGGCGACGTCCTCGGCCACCAGGTAGCAGAACGCATCGCTGTCCTGATTGGCCTCGATCACCTCCGAGGGGGCCATCACCATGCCCGCCCGGGCGTAGAGCCGGTTGACCGCCTCGGCATCGTCCTGTCCGGCCACAGGGCGGATGACCACACCAGCGGCCGGGCGGGGAATCAGGCTGGCGCCGCCTTCGTCGTCGAGACGGCGGCGGTAGGTGTAGGACGGGTCGACGAAGAGCTCATGAGGCGCCCGGCTGACGAGGACATGAGCCTCGGGATGGTAGAGGCACACGTCGCGCTGGCCCAGCTCCTCCGCTCGCAGCTCGGCGGCCAGGGCATGGTCGTCGGCGAAGGTCTGGCCGAAGACGACGCGACCCCACCCGCACTCGACGGCGACGTTGCGCTTCATCACACGCCCTGGCTCTGGAGCCACAGCTCGAGCAGGCCGAGCTGCCAGCAGGTGTTGCCGCCGAGTGGGGTGAGGGAGTCGTTGGGGGCGCGCAAGAGGGCCTCGACGGCGCCGGGGGCGAAGAGCCCCCGCTCCTTGGCCGCAGGGTCATGGAGGGCGGCGGCCACCAGCTCGAGCTCCGATCCCTGAAGGTGGGACAGGGCAGGAACCGGGAAGTAACCCTTGGGCCGGTCGATCACCTCGGCGGGGACGACCCGCCGAGCCGCCTCCTTCAACACGCCCTTGCCGCCCGATGCCAACTTGAGCCCGGGCGGACAACGAGCCGCCAGCTCCACCAGCTCGTGGTCGAGGAAGGGGACACGAGCCTCCAACCCCCAGGCCATGGCCATGTTGTCGACCCGCTTGACGGGATCGTCGACCAGCATGACCTGGGTGTCGAGGCGCAGGGCCCGGTCGACGGCGGTGCCGGCACCGGGCCGGCCCAGGTGCTCAGCCACCAGGGCGCGGCTGGCGTCTGCGTCGAGGCGCCAGTGGGGAGCCAGAAGGTCGCAGACCCCGGCGTGGCTGCGGTCGAAGAAGGCGCCGGCATAGGCGTCGAGGGTGGCGGCCTCGTCGCCGTCGTCGACGCCGGCCAGGGGTGGGTACCAGTGGTAGCCGGCGAAGACCTCGTCGGCTCCCTGGCCCGACTGCACCACCTTGACGTGGCGACTGACCTCCTCGGACAGCAGGTAGAAGCCCACGGCGTCATGGCTGACCATCGGCTCGCTCATGGCCGCCACCGCCCGGGGCAGGGCATCGTGGAGGCGAGCGCTGCTGATGCGAAGCTGGTGGTGGTCGGTGGCAAAGGCCTTGGCCACGACGTCGCTGTAGACGAACTCGTCGCCCTTGATCCCGCCGGCATCCTCGAAGCCCACGCTGAAGGTGGCCAGGCCGGGCTGGCCGGCCTCGGCCAGCAGGCCGACGATGAGGCTGGAGTCGAGCCCGCCCGAGAGAAGGACACCGACGGGGACGTCGGCCACCAGCCGGCGCTTCACGGCCAGGCGCAGCGCGGCCAGCACTGCGTCGTTCCAGTCCGCCTCGGTCATGGCCGCGTGGTCGAGGTGGCGCTCGTGGCTCGGTTCCCAGTAGCGGTGAGTCCGGCGCGTGCCGTCGGGCTCGACCACCATCACCGTCGCCGGGGCCAGCTTGGTGACGCCAGCCAAGATGGTGCGAGGCGGGGCCACCACCGAGTGGAAGCTCAGGTAGTGGTGCAGGGCCACCGGGTCGACGGTGGTGTCGACATCGCCGCCGGCCAACAGGGCGGGCAGGGTGGAGGCGAAGCGCAGGCGCTTGGTGCTCCCGCCGTCGGCCAGGTAGAGGGGCTTGATGCCGAGGCGGTCGCGAGCGAGGACCAGGCGGCCACGGTCGCGTTCGACCACGGCGCAGGCGAACATCCCCTGGAGGTGCTCGACGAAGGCAGTCCCCCAGCGGTGATAGGCCTTGATCACCACCTCGGTGTCGCCGGTGGAGAAGAAGCGGTAGCCCTCGGCGGACAGCTCCTGGCGCAGCTCTCGATAATTGTAGATGCAGCCGTTGAAGGCGATGGCCAGGCCGAGCTCAGCGTCGACCATGGGCTGGGCGGCCGCCTCGGAGAGGTCAATCACCTTGAGCCGGCGGTGGCCGAGGGCCACCCCGCCTTGGGCCCACACCCCGGCGCCATCGGGCCCCCGGCGGTGCATGGTGGCCGCCATGCGGGCCACTGCGCCCACATCGGCGGCCCCGTCGCTCCGGAGCTCCCCGGCAAACCCGCACATCTCCCTACCGAGGCTAGCGGACCGCCCTGCCGGCGCAGGGGACCGACGGATCAGGGGGCGAGGACGGCCCTGGCCACCAGGTCGGTGCCGAAGGTGGTGACGATGGCCAGGTAGAGCAGGCCGGTGGCGGCCATCACCGCCGAGTAGTACCGCTCCCGCAGCGCCGCCCGGGTGACGGCGCACAGGGCGATGGTGCCTAGGGCACAGGCCAGCCAGAACCAGCCGAGCAGGCCGTTGTAGCCGTCGTCCACGGTGCCGACCAGCACCGAGACCATCCCGGTGGGCACCAGGAGCAGACCGACCTCCACCGGCCACAGGGCGGCCAGCAGGCGGACCTGTTCGAGCAGCGGGCCCCGGGCTAGGCCAGGCTGCACCAGGTACCAGTGGCCGAGCAGCATGGCGTCAGTGACCACCCCGAGGAAGGCGGCGCCGACGATGGTGCGGGCCACGGCGAGCACCGGCTCGCCGCCGGCGTCGAGGCCAGCGGCCACCAGGCCGACCAGCCCGATGACCGGTGCCACCAGGTCGAGGATCGGGGGGAACTCCTTTGGGACGGGCCCTCCCTCCCCGCCTCTGGCCCCAGTTGACCCAGGAACTTGGCGGTCTCCTGGGCCCAGATCGGAGGGGGTGGAGGTGAGGGTGGGGGCGGTCATCGCTGCCACCCGGGCCGCCTTGCGGGCGTCCTCGGCCCGCATCCCGGCCACGCCCGCCCGGCGCCGAGCCACCGAGACGGCCAGGGCGACGCCGGACGCGAGGACCACGCCGGCGGCGGCGATGTCGCGCACCGGGACCGGGCCCAACAGCGACCCCACGGCGATGGAGAGGGCGGCCAGCACCAGGTAGGTGGCCCGGATGAGCCAGCCGTAGCCGATGCCCACCTCCCGGCGCCGGGTGGTGACCCACCCGAAGAACAGCCCGCCCACGGCCCACCCCAGCAACACGGTGGCGGCGTCGAGGCGGATCATCGGCGGATGACCGCCGAAGGAGAACAGATCACTTGGTGGGACGGTACCGGCCCCGTCGTGTCAACGCGAAGCAGCCCCAAGACGTCTGTAGGAACGATGATGGCCTCGATGGCGTTCCACCCGAGTGCGCCGACGGCGGTCACTGCACCCGTGGACGAGGCGGTAACGCAGCTTCACCGTGACCACTACCGCTCTTTGGTGCGACTGGCCGCACTGCTGCTGGACGACATCGGATCCAGCGAGGAGGTGGTGCAGGACGCCTTCGTGAAGGTACACCTCGGATGGGCACGCCTCGCCGACCCGGAGCGGGCACCGGCCTACCTGCGCAGCGCCGTGCTCAACGGGGCCCGGTCGCGGATGCGCCACCGCCAAGTCCAGGACCGCCACCTCGAGGCGGTGCCGCCACCCGCCCCCTCGGCCGAAGCCGGCGCCCTGGCCGCCGACGAGCACCACCGGGTGATCGCCGCCCTGGGCGTGCTGCCCGCTCGCCAGCGTGAGGCGGTGGTGCTGCGGTACTACCTCGATCTTTCGGAGGCGGAGATGGCGACAGCCATGGCCATCTCCGCCGGCTCGGTCAAGACCCACCTCCACCGAGCCCTGGCCACACTGCACGAGACGTTGGGAGAGACACGATGAACCGCGACGAGGAGTCCGTACGCCGAGCGCTGCACCGCCACGCCGGAGGCATCGAGCCCGGCGACGGGAGCCAGGAGCGTATCCAGCAGCGGGTGCACGAGGCCCGACGCCGTCGGCGTCTCGGCTGGGCGGGCGGAGCGACGGGGGCGGTAGCCGCCGCCGTGCTGGTGGTGGTGGCGGTGACGTCGCTCGCAGGCAACGGCTCCCGGGTGGTGGAGACGGGACCGACGGACACCGCCTCGCTCGCGCTGCCGTCAACCACCGTTGCCGTAGCAACCACCGTGGCTCCATCGCCGTCTGAGGACGTGGCCCAGGACGCTTCAGGCATATGGCCCTTCCACACGGCCGCTGGCATCGAGGCCTACCGCGAGTCTGGTGACGCCCGCTACGACGACCCCGCCGAGGTGGCTCGCGCCTTTGCCGTCGAGTACCTCGGCATGGTCGATCCGGAGATCGGCCAGCCGGTCCCCAGCGACGCCGGAACGGTCGAGGTGACGGTCCGTCCCCGTGGAGAGGCAGGCCAACCGCTGCCGCCGGGAGCGATGGACACGGCGATCATTCTTGACTCGTTGGGAGGCGGCAGCCCCTCGGGACCGGAGGGGCCGTGGAACGTCCTGTCGACCGCGTCGTCCAACATCCACCTCGACGGCCCCGTCTCCGGGCGGGAGATCACGTCCCCAGCCACAGTGACCGGTGAGAGCCGGGCCTTCGAAGGCACCGTCGAAGTCGAGGTCCGGGGCGACGGGATGGGGGCGGGCGAGGCCCTCGGTCGAGGATTCGTGACGGGCGGCGCGGGCCCCGACTTCGGGTCCTTCTCGGGTCAAGTCTCCTTCGATCCCGCCACCACCGACGAGGGTGCCTTGGTGCTCTTGACCACCTCCGCAGCTGACGGCTCAGTCCAGCAGGCCACCGTGGTGGACATCTCCTTCTCTGCCCCCGGCCAGACCGAGGTCACGGCGTTCTTCCTCCGGGGCGAGGAACTCGTGCCCGTGTCCCGGACCGTTCCGGCCACCACCGGGGTGCTGCGAGCGTCCCTCGAACAGCTCCTGGCCGGTCCCACCGAGGAGGAGCAATCGGCAGGGCTGATCTCGCTATTCGCTGCGGGTGCCGCCGGGGAGCTCCGAGACGTGACCATCGACGGCAACGGAAAGACGGTGGTGGACTTCGGCCCTGGGGTCGTCAATGGCAGCGCCGGAACCAGCACGGGCAGCACTCTGCTGCTCGAACAGCTCAACGCCACCGTCTTCCAGTTCTCAACCGTCGAGAGGGTCGAGTACCGCTTGGAGGGAAGCTGCGGCGCCTTCTTCGAGTGGTTACAGCGGGGGTGCGAGGTGATCGAGCGGCCAGGCGGGTAGACCTGTGAACGATGTCCGCCCTGGCCGCCCCCGTGACCATCGCCGCCACGCTTCCCCACTCACGAGGGCCGCTGTCTGAGGCAGTCCTCGACGTCCTGACCGGCTGCCGGGCGTCGTCGGACCTGTCGGAGCACTCACTGGCGGCCACGAGCGACCCCTTCGGGGAGGACGTGCAGCTCGCCCTCTACGTCTGCTACGAGCTGCACTACCGCTCCTTCGACGGGGTCGACGACACCCTGGAGTGGGACCCCGACCTGCTGCGGTTTCGTGCCGCTCTGGAGCGTCCGTTCCTGGCCGCCCTGCGGGCCGGCGTGGCCGGAGGTGACGACGTCGACGCCGCCCTTGCAACCCTGCTGGTCGAACCGGTCGAGGGCACCGGGCCGTCGTACCACCTCTTCGAACGAGGCCAGCTCTGGCAGCTCCGAGAGTACCTCGCCCAGCGCTCGATCTATCACCTGAAAGAGGCCGACCCCCAGGCGTGGGTCATCCCCCGCCTCGACGGCCAGGCCAAGGCGTCGCTGGTCGCGGTGGAGCACGACGAGTACGGCGCCGGGCGGGTCGAGCGCCTCCACGCCACCCTGTTCGCCGAGATGATGGTCGACCTCGACCTCGACCCCGCCTACGGCCGGTACCTCGACGTCGTGCCCGCCGCCACCCTGGCCACGGTGAACGCCATGTCGTACTTCGGGCTGCATCGGGCCTTCCGGGGGGCGCTGGTCGGCCAGTTCGCCAGCGTGGAGATCACCTCCTCACCCGGCTCGGCCCGCCTGGCCCACGCCGTCGAGCGCCTGGCCGGAGAGCGACCAGGGGCCAGCCGCTTCTACACCGAGCACATCGAGGCCGACGCCGTGCACGAGCAGGTGGTGCGCCACGGCGTGATCGCCGACCTTTTGGCCCGAGAACCCCACCTGGCGGCCGACATCGTCTTCGGCATCCAGGCCGACGCCTTCCTCGAGGACCGACTGGCCGCCCTTCTGATGGCGGCCTGGGACGACGGCCGGACGTCGCTGCGGGCGCCCCTCCCGACGGGCTGATCAGTCCGGACGTCGGCGCCGCCGGTGGCTGGTGTCGCAGAAGGGAAGTCGATCACTTCTCCGACAGGTGCACAGGGCGACCAGGGGGCGGTCGGAGCACACCATCTCGCCGTCGGGCTGGACCACCTCGACCGGACCCTCGACCAGGATCGGTCCTCCCTCCACCAGGATGATCCGGGTCGGGTCAGGTCGGCTTGCGCCCACGGACCACCACCAGTTCCTCCCAGCGCTGCCCGGGGCTGATGAGCCCCCGGCACTCCATCATGGTGGCCCGGGCGCTCAACACCGGCCCGAAGGGCTGGCGGCTTCGTTCGACGACGGACGCCTCCATGCCGGCGCCATCGAGGCGCTCCAAGGTCTCGTCGACGCCGCACAGGGACGAGAAGACCATCAACAGCACCCCGCCGGGGTTGAGCGAGGGAGGAGCGTCGGCGCAGATGCGGTCGAG
>JBBSLT010000041.1:0-15940 GCA_038233555.1 Acidimicrobiales bacterium | reverse complement strand
CTTATAACCCGGAGCGACGTCCTTGTGGACGAAAAGGCAGCCGCCACCATGGCGGACAGGTTCCATGCAAGCTCGCCCCGTCCGCAGGTCGGTCATGCCACAGAGGTGAGCTTCGACGATGTCGTCGTCGAAGGCCACGTTGTGTACCTCGCGTCGGTCGTCGGGGTCGCATTGTACGTCCTTCCCCGACGAGTGATGGGCCACCTTCACCTCTTGGCTGCTCCTCTGGGGCTCGGTTCGCATGATGGCTGCTCCTCTTGGTTATGGGGTTGTCGGGTGAAAATCGGCTCTGCTGCTGGCCCGGTGCCCAGCGGTGGGATGCTCGTCGTCCCTTCCGGGAGCAGCTCACGTTGGCTTGTCGCCTCCCAGTTGAGGCGCTGCTGTGGGTGGAACGCGAGGACTCGTGCCCCTCATCGATAAAGGCATCGGCAGTACTGAGGGCGAACTTGAGCCCCCTGGGGGGATTTGTTGGCCCCCGCACCAACTGATGTCGACCAGCAAGCGTTCGACGCCTAGGCGTTCACACGGTGGGGTTGACCTGGTTCGACGGACAGCTTGATTAGGACGGGAAGTTGATGGCGAGCCAGGTGGTCGCGCACAACCTCAGCCGGGCTCGGGAGCTGCGAGGGCTGACGCAGACCGAGGTGGCTGAGCGTTTGGCGCGGTTCACAGGCGCCCGGTGGAGCCAGGCGACCGTGGCTTAGGCCGAAGGGTCCGTCCGGGGACAGCGGATGCGCCAGTTCACCGCCAACGAGCTCGTCGCCCTGGCCCGCACCTTCGACGTTCCGATCCTCTACTTCTTCATGCCTCCTGACGGAGCCGGGAGGCGGCTCGTCACCGAGGACCGGCCTGCAGGTCTGCCGTGCGAGTACCTATTGGCGCTCCTCTTCGGCCACCAAGGCAACTTCTCGATCCTCGCCGACCGGACTGCGAGTTGGGCGCACCTGCTCATCAACGGCGTGGACGCCCCCCTCTCTGACATCCTCCTTGATCCTGGTGAGGCCGGATCAGCCAGCAGCAGGACGACTGCCACGATTCGACGCGTCGTCATCCCTTCCTGCCCGAGGATGTCCTGGTCGCCGATTGACGTCGAGCAAGGGAACCACAGGGACCACCGCCAGGACCACCCAGCCCCTCGGGCGGGAAAGGTGGGTGACAAATGGCCTTGGGAAGCGTTGCCGTACCCCTTCTGACCTGCATAAACAGCGTGTCGGAGGGGGGACTCGAAGCCGACCGCTCTCCCAGGAGGTGGCGAAGACTCCCTAAACCGACGTTCGTGTCACGCGCACGAAACAGACCGGACCACGACAGGACACGAGCCTTGCGTATGTTCCCGCTGCTCGTACACATCCGTACGGCATCGAAAGGGAGGCGTGAATGTCCATGAAGACCCGGTTCCGACCACTCCTGGTCGTCCTGGCTGCGCTGTCGCTCTTCGCGGCAGCGTGCGGCTCGGACGACGACTCATCCAGCGGCAGCGGCTCCGGGAGTCTTGACGAGGCGGCCTCCTCGGGCACCTGCGTCGACGGTGACACCGTCAAGCTCGGCTTCCTGAACTCCACGTCGGGTGTGATGGCCATCAGCGAGCAGACTGTCCGTGACTCGCTCATGCTTGCCGCCAAGGAGATCAACTCCGACGGTGGCATCCTCGACAAGCAGATCGAGTTCGTCGAAGAAGACGGCCAGAGCGAGCCGACCGTGTTCGCCGAGAAGATCAACAAGCTGCTCACACAGGACGAGGTCGCTGCCGTGTTCGGTGGTTGGACCTCTGCTTCCCGCAAGGCGATGCTGCCGGTCGTCGAAGGCGCCAACGGACTCCTCTTCTACCCGGTGCAGTACGAGGGCCTCGAGGCGTCGGAGAACATCTACTACACCGGCGCGACGACCAACCAGCAGATCATCCCGGCCATGGACTTCCTCGCCTCGGAAGGCGTCGAGACGCTCTTCCTCGCCGGTTCCGATTACGTGTTCCCACGTACTGCGAACAAGATCATCAAGCAATACGCCGAGGAGCTCGGCATCGAGATCGTCGGTGAGGAGTACGTTCCGCTCGGCAGCGACAACTGGACGACCCAGGTCGCCAAGATCGCCGCAGCGGAACCCGACTTCGTGTTCAACACGATCAACGGCGCGTCGAACGTGGGCTTCATCAAGGCGTACGACGAGGCAGGCCTCGGCCCGGACAACTCGCCGATCATCTCGGTGTCGATCGCCGAGGAGGAGGTGCCCGCCATGGGCGTGGACCTCACCGGACAGTACGCATCCTGGAACTACTTCCAAAGCGTCGACAGCCCGGAGAACGCCACCTTCATCCAGGCCTTCCAAGAGGAGTACGGCTCGGACCGCCCGACGTCGGACCCGATGGAAGCGGCATACACCTCGCTGTACCTCTACAAGGGAATGGTCGAGAAGGCCGAGTCCTTCTGCGTCGACGCAGTGAACGAAGCGTCCGCTGGTGTGACCTTCGAGGCACCGGAGGGCACGGTCACCGTCAATGGCGAGAACCACCACATCGCCAAGACCAGCCTGATCGGTCAGATCAACGCTGACAACCAGTTCGACATCGTCTGGACCTCCGAGGAGCCGATCGAGCCCGATCCCTTCCTCGAGGGTTACGACTGGTGGGACCCGAACCAGTAGTGACGCCCAGCTAGCCACCGGCTAGCCCGAATCTTCAGCCGTAGCCGGGGGTGTCGTGCGTGAACAGCGCGGCACCCCCGCCCCGGGAGGGCACCCCCACCCGGAAACGATTCCTGAAAGCGTGGTCATGGACGCACTCACCACTCCCTTCCTCACCGGTACCGCGATCGGGGCCATCCTGTTGCTCGCGGCGCTCGGCCTGACGCTCACGTTCGGGCAGATGGGCGTGATCAACATGGCGCACGGCGAGTTTCTCATGGCCGGCGCCTACGCGACGTACGTCACCCAGCAGGTGATCAGCAGTACTGGCCTTTCGATCGTGGTCGCCATCCCGGTGGCCTTCGTGGTCGCCGGCCTCCTCGGGCTGCTGCTCGAGGTCTCCATCATCCAGTGGATGTACCGCCGCCCACTCGACACCCTCCTGGCGACTGTCGGGGTGGCCTTGGTCCTGCAACAGCTCGCCAGGGACATCTTCGGCGCCCAGGGCGATCCGGTGAGCCCGCCGAGCTGGATACGCGGCAGCATCAACGTGTTCGGTTACGACTGGCCGCACCGCCAACTCTTCACGGTCGTGTTGGCACTCGCTGCACTGGGTGCGCTCGGCGCCGTGCTGAAGTACAGCTCGTTCGGTCGGCAGATTCGGGCGACGGTGCAGAACCGTGAGCTGGCCGAGACGATGGGCGTCTCGACCCGCAAGGTGGACCGCATCACGTTCTTCCTCGGATCGGGCCTGGCAGGGGTCGGTGGTGTCGCCATCGCGCTGATCTCGGGCACCAACCCGACGCTCGGCACGACCTACATCATCCCGGCATTCCTCGTCGTCGTCGCAGGTGGTGTCGGCCAGCTCAACGGCACCGTGATCGCCGCATGGGTCGTCGGCGTCCTCACCGCGTTCCTGACCGACTGGATCAGCGGCAGCATGGCGCAGGTCATCACCTTCGCCCTCGTGGTGGTCTTCCTCCAGATCCGCCCACAAGGTCTCTTCACCGTCCGCACCAGGGGGTTGGCATGACGACCACCGCCGCCGAAGCGTCCGAGGTGCCCCACGCCGCACCGAAGGCCCCCGAGCCGCCCGTCGTCCCGCCGAAGAGGTTCTCCCCCCCCGATCTGTTCCGCACCTACGGTCCGTTGATCGGGATCGGCATCGTGGCGTTGGTGTTGCTGGTGTGGGCGCCCAACTCACTCACCGCGTTCCGTCTCGGCAACCTCGGAAAGTACTGCAGCTGGGCCCTCGCTGCGGTCGGCATCGGCCTCGCCTGGGGTCGTGGCGGCATGCTCGTCCTGGGCCAGGGTGTGTTCTTCGGGCTCGGCGGCTACGCCATGGCCATGCACATGAAGCTCGAGGCCGCCGGCCCTGGCAACGTGCCCGACTTCATGGTGTTGTACGGCGACGCCACGATGCCCGGGTGGTGGGAGCCGTTCCGCAGTGGGCCCTTCACGCTGTTCGCCATCATCGCACTGCCTGCAGTCGTGTCGTTCGTCCTCGGCTACGCAATCCTGAAGCGCCGGGTGAAGGGCGCGTACTTCGCCATCCTCACCCAAGCCCTGGCGGTTGCCTTCTCGGCGCTGCTGATCGCAACGATCAAGCAGACCGGTGGATTCAACGGCCTGAACACCTTCACCACGTTCTTCGGTCACAACCTGTACGACCCGACGGTCAAGAAGAACCTCTACCTGATCGTGGCCGGCCTGCTGATCCTCTCCCTGGTGATCGTCTGGCAGCTCTACCGGAGCCGCTACGGCGAACTGCTCGTCGCCACCCGCGACGCCGAGGAACGCATCCGCTTCCTCGGATACGACCCCGCCAACATCAAGCTGGTGGCGTTCGTGGTTGCGGCCATCATGGCGAGTGTCGGCGGGGCCCTGTTCGCCCCGATCGCTGGCATCATCTCGCCCTCCAACGTCGACGCGACGGCATCGATCATGATGATCGCCGGTGTCGCCCTGGGTGGCCGTGCCTCGTTGCTCGGCCCGGCGTTGGGCGCAATCGCCGTCGGCTACGGGCAGTCCACGCTATCGGAGCAGTTCCCGACCCAGTGGACCTACTTCCAGGGGGGATTGTTCATCGTGGTCCTGCTGTTCCTCCCACTCGGCGTCGCCTCGCTGTTGCCAAAGCTGAAAGCACTGGTGTCGCGCCGGTCGACCACCATGGACGTGCCCTCAGCCGACCCGGGGGCGGTGGCATGACCGACTCCTTTCTCGGCGAGGACTACCTCGAGATCCGCGACCTGACCGTCGACTTCGACGGCTTCAAGGCGATCCAGGGCGTCGACGTCACCTTCATGCAGGGGAGGCTGCACTTCCTCATCGGCCCGAACGGTGCCGGCAAGACCACCCTGGTCGACGCCCTCACCGGGCTGTCGCACGGGGCCGGCACGGCGGAGTTCCGCAACCACAACCTGCTCACCATGAAGTCGCACAAGATCGTGCGCCTGGGGATCGGCAGGACCTTCCAGACCGCGAGCGTGTTCGAACATCTCAGCGTCCTGCAAAACCTCGACATCGCAGCCGGCCTGCACCGCAAGGCTTTGGGGTTGCTGCTCGCCCGGCGAAAGGTGCCCGAGAGCGTCGAACGGGCGTTGGAGACCATCGGCCTGTCGGCGCTGGCACACCGTCCCGCCGGAATCCTCGCCCACGGGCAGAAGCAGTGGCTGGAGATCGGCATGTTGCTGGTACAGGACGCAAAGGTGATGTTCCTCGATGAGACGGTTGCGGGCATGAGCACCGAGGAGCACGACGAGACCGGCGAACTGCTGAAGCGGATCGTCGGTGACCGGACCATCGTCGTCATCGAGCACGACATGGACTTCATGCGCACCTATGCCGACTTCGTGACGGTCATGCACGAAGGCAAGGTGCTCACAGAGGGGACGGTGTCCGAGATCCAGGCGGACCCACGAGTCCAAGAGGTCTACCTGGGGACCGTGGCGGAGGTGGTCGACAATGGCTGAGCCGAGGCTCGAGATCGTCGGTGTCACCGCAGGGTACGGGCGCACGATGGTCCTGTTCGACGTCGACGTGTCGATCCCCGTCGGCGGGGCGGCGGCCGTCATGGGCCACAACGGCGCCGGCAAGACCACGTTGTTGCGGGTCGCGGTGGGACTGATCCCGGTGAAGTCGGGCAAGGTCCTCCTCGACGGCGAGGACGTCACCAAGCTCGCCCCCAACCGGCGGGTCAAGCGTGGCCTGGGATACGTTCCGCAGGGCCAGCTCTGCTTCCCACAGATGACCACGATGGAGCACCTCCAGCTGGTCTCGACCACGAAGTCCGAGATCGACGAGGTGCTCGACATTTTCCCCGCGCTGACCGACCTGTTGAGTCGACCCGCAGGCCTGCTGTCGGGCGGTCAGCGCCAACAGCTCGCCATCGCCCGGACGCTCCTGACCCAGCCGCAGCTGTTGATCCTGGACGAGCCGACAGAGGGCATCCAGCCCAACGTGGTCGCCGAAATCGAGCAGGTCATCGTGGACCTCACCCAGCGTGGTGACCTCACCGTGTTGCTGGTAGAGCAGCACGTCGGGTTCGCGCTGCGGTCGACGGACAGCTACTACGTGCTGGAGTCGGGGTGCATCGCTGGCAGCGGCGAGGGTGGCCCCGGCGCGCTCGACGAGGTCCGCGCCGCAATGGCAGTCTGACAATGCTCACGATCTAACCGGCCCTCGGGCCGGATGCGGCTGAGTGGCGCTTTCTGGAGTTGACCCGCCACCTCGGACACGGGCCTTTTGCGGCTCTACGCGTTTGAGTAGGGAGTCCGGGTTCGGATGTGGGGCGGGCGGGGGCGGCGCGAATCGGCAACTCCAGGACCGGGTACTTGTGGTAGCGCTCACCTCCGTCGGTGCCGGTGCCGTCGTCCACGTGCCAAGTATCGGCGCTGTAGATCGCTCGTCGGTTCTTGTCCATGGTGGGACCACCCTTCTTGCCCTCGATGCTCAGATCAGGGATCAGGAAGGTGTCTTACGGTGTAGTTCTGCACTGCTGACAAATCGCGAACAATGGACCGCCGAAGGCGTCCACCCGGCCTCGCCGTACCGCTCCTGACCAACGCTTTCGCGCCGGTCCTGGCGTGTCGGAGGGGGGACTTGAACCCCCACGTCCTTGCGGACACCAGCCCCTCAAGCTGGCGCGTCTGCCTATTCCGCCACTCCGACGTGAAGGGACGATGGTACTCCCTCCGTTCAGGAGGCGCGTGGGGTGATGGTGGGATCGAGGAGGCTGGGCCCGAGGCCGCCAACCGGCGCCGGCACCGCCTCGAGGGGGCGGCTGGCCACGTCGACTCGGCCCCTCCGGACTGACGAGAGACCGAACATCCCGGCGGCGATGGTGGCCAGCGCTCCCAGGGCGAGGCTGTAGCGGGCGCCGGCAGCTTCGGCGATGGCGCCCACGATGGGCCCTCCGATGGGGGTGCTGCCCAGGAAGACGATGGCCTGGAGGGCCAGCACCCGGCCTCGCATGGCGGGGTCGGCCCGCACCTGGACGATGGCCGTGGAGGCCGTCATGAACGAGATGCTGGCGATGCCGACCACCACTCCCACCAGGAGGGCGACGCCCGTGGTCGGAGCGACCGTCAGCAGCGCCAGCGCCAGCCCGAAGGCGACGGCCGCCGTGCTGACGGTGCGGACGCTGATCGTCTCTCGGCGAGCCGTGGCCAGCGCACCCACCAGCGAGCCCAGGCTGATCAGGGACATCAGGAAGGTGAACGTCAGCTCCCCACCGCCGAGGTCCCGGGTGGCGAAGAGCGGGAGCACCGTCTGGAAGTTGAAGGCCAGGGTGCCGATCACGGCCATCATGACCAGCGGGATCCACAGCTCGGGGATGCTGCGGGCGTAGCGCAGGCCGGCCCGTACCTGGCCTCTTCCCCGCACCGTCTCGGGCGCCGGTCGCAGCAGGCTCGTGTCCATCTTCCAGAGGCAAGCCAGGACGGCGACGTAGGAGAGCCCGTCGAGCAGGAAGGCCCACCCGAAGCCCACGGTGGTCACCAGGAGACCGGCCAGCGCCGGGCCGATGACCCGGGACCCCGTCATCAGGGCGCTGTTGAGGCTCACGGCGTTGTTGATATGGTCCGGGGGGACCATCTCGACCACGAAGGAGCGCCGGGCCGGGTTGTCGAAGGCCACGGCGAAGCCGCCGAAGACGGCCACGATGTAGATGGCGGCGAGCGGCGGCTCGTCCATGAAGGCCAGACCGGCGAGGCAGAAGGACTGCAGCATGGCCAGCGACTGCACGACCAGCAGCAGTTTGCGCTTGTCGGAGCGGTCGGCGACCAGGCCGGCGAAGGCGCCGAAGACTAGAAGGGGACCGAACTGGGCGGCGGCCAGCGCTCCCACGGCCACGCCGCTGCCGGTGAGGCGGAGCACGAGCAGGGTCTGGGCGATGAGGGTCAGCCAGTTGCCGATCTGGGAAACGGACTGGCCGGCGAAGAAGAGCCGGAAGTTGCCGATGTGAAGTGAGCGGAACGTGTCGGAGGTGGCCTGGCGTAACACGGTCACGACGGCTCCTCGGCCCGGACGAGGGCGTCGAGCACTCGACGGGGGGCTACCCGCTCGAGCTCGGCCAGGGTCCCGAGGGTCAGGGGCCCGCGGTTGTCGACGACAACCAGGGCCGAGAGCTGCAACTAGCCACGCGAACGATTTACTGGAGGCGCAGGGCGAGAATGATCGTGGTGAAGGAGAACAGCACCGCGATGCTCACGGTGATGCGGTCGAGGTTGCGCTCCATCACCGAGGAGCCGGCGGCTGAGGCACCCATGCCGCCGCCGAACATGTCGGACACGCCACCGCCTCGCCCGCTGTGCAGGAGCACCAGCAACACCAGCATCAGGGCCACGATGACGTGGACCACCACGATCGCCGTCGTCAGCATGTCGATTCCTTCGCCCCGTTGCCCACGGCGAACACTCTACCGCGCCCCCGTCCTAGCCGGTCACCCTTCCCGGTACTGGACGATCCGGGAGAAGTCGTCGGGGTCGAGAGAGGCCCCGCCCACCAGGGCCCCGTCGATGTCAGGCTGGGTCATGAGCTCGGCAGTGTTGGTGGGCTTGACCGAGCCGCCGTACTGGATGCGCACGCCATGGGCGGCGATCGAACCGATCACCTCACCCACCACCGCTCGGATGGCCCCGCACACGGCCTGGGCGTCGTCGGGCGTGGCGGTGAGCCCCGTGCCGATGGCCCAGATGGGCTCGTAGGCGATCACCATCGCCGCCACCTGCTCGGCGGAGACATCGGCCAGGCCCGCCCGCACTTGGGACGACACCCGCTCCTCGGTCGTGCCTGCCTCCCGCTCCTCCAGGTGCTCTCCGACGCACATGATCGGAGTCATCCCTGCGGCCAGGATGGCCCGGACCTTGCGGTTGACCATCTCGTCGGTCTCGCCGAAGAGGTCGCGCCGCTCGGAGTGTCCGGCGATGACGTAGGCCACGTTGAGCTTGGCCAACATCGCCGGGCTGACCTCTCCGGTGAACGCCCCCTTGTCCTCCCAGTGGCAGTGCTGGGCACCGAGGGCCACCGGCACCTCGTCGGCCTCCAACACCGTCTGCACCGAGCGCAGGTCGGTGAACGGCGGGTGCACGGAGACGTCGACGGCGGCGTAGTCGTCCGAGCGCAGTTGGTACGACAGCTTCTGGACCGTCTGGATGGCCTCGAAGTGGTTGTGGTGCATCTTCCAGTTGCCGCTGATCAGCGGCTTGCGGTCGTCAGCGGATGCCATCAGGTCGACCCTTTCTGTCGGGCCGCCGCTTCTCGTAGGGCAGCCAGGCCGGGCAGATCGCCTTGCTCCAGCAACTCCAATGACGCCCCTCCCCCGGTGGAGAGGTGGTCGATCTGGTCGGCCAGCCCGAAGGCGGCGATGGCGGCGGCGCTGTCGCCCCCGCCCACCACGGTGAAGCCGGGTGCGGCCGCCACCGCCTCGGCCACGGCGCGAGTGCCGGCGGCGAAGCGTTCGTCTTCGAACAGCCCCATGGGTCCGTTCCACAACACCGTGGCCGCCTCGGCCACCACGTCGGAGAACTCGGCGGCGGTGCCTGGGCCGATGTCGAGGCCCTTCCACCCGTCGTCGACCTCCATGCCGACCTGGCGCACCTCGTCGTTCGGTCCCAGCGCTACCAGGTCGTGGGGCAGGCGGATCCGCTCACCGGCGGCGTCGAGCAGGCCACGGCAGACGTCGACCTGGTCGGGCTCGCACAGCGAGTCGCCGATGCCATGGCCCTGGGCGGCCAGGAAGGTGAAGCACATGCCCCCGCCGATCACCAGGGTGTCAACCGCGTCGAGCAGGGCCTTGATCACCTCCAGCTTGTCGCTGACCTTGGCCCCGCCGAGGATGGCGGTGAAGGGCCGCTTCGGCGACTTCCGCAGCCCCGAGAGCACCTCGACCTCCCGGGCCAACAGGCGCCCGGCGGCACTGGGCAAGGTGCGGGGTGGGCCCACCACCGAGGCATGGGCCCGGTGCGCAGCCCCGAAGGCGTCGTTGACGTAGGCGTCGTGGCCCTCGACCAGGCGGGCGACGAAGTCCGGATCATCGGCCCGCTCCCCCGGGTCGAAGCGCAGGTTCTCCAACAGCTCGACCCCGGGGGCAAGCTCGGCCAGGCGGGCTCGCACCGGGTCCATCGAGTACCTGGGGTCGGGCTTGCCCTTGGGCCGGCCGAGATGGCTGCAGGCGGTGACTTGGGCGCCGGCGCCCTGGAGCCACTCGATGGTGGGCAGGGCGGCGCGGATGCGCAGGTCGTCGGTGATGGCGCCGTCGTCGTCGAGGGGGACGTTGAAGTCGGCCCTCAGGAGCACCCGCCGACCCGCCAGCGGCGGCAGGTCCTCCAGCTGGGGAAGGGTCACGGCCGCCGTTACTTGTTGGCGGCGCCGACGATGAGGGCGAGGTCGACCAGACGGTTGGAGTAGCCCCACTCGTTGTCGTACCAGCCCTGCACCTTGGCCAGGTTGCCCATGGTCATGGTCAGGTCGGAATCGAAGGTGCACGACGCCGGCGAGCCCACGATGTCGGAGGACACGATGAGATCCTCGGTGTAGACGAGCACCTTGCTCATCGGGCCATCGGACGCCGCCGCCTTGAAGGCCTCGTTGACCTGCTCCACGCTGGCCTCGTCGCGCAGCACGGCGGTGAAGTCGGTGATGGAGCCGGCCTGCACCGGGACCCGCAGGGCGGTGCCGTCGAGGCGGCCCTTCATGGACTCCAGCACCAGGCTGGTGGCCCGGGCCGCACCGGTGGAGCTGGGCACGATGTTGGCGGCTGCGGCCCGGCCCCGGCGCAGGTCCTTGTGGGCCAAGTCGAGCAGGTTCTGGTCGTTGGTGTAGGCGTGGACGGTGGTCATGAGGCCCTGTTCGACCCCGAAGGCGTCGTCGAGCACCTTGACCATGGGCACGAAGCAGTTGGTGGTACACGAGGCGTTGGAGACGATCTTGTGGGTGGCGCCGTCGAAGGTGTCGTCGTTGACGCCTACGCAGAAGGTGCCGTCGACGTTGGTGGCCGGGGCCGAGATGATCACCCGAGGGGCACCGGCGTCGACGTGGGCGGCGGCCTTGTGGCCGTCGGTGAAGATACCGGTGGACTCGACCACGACGTCGACGCCGAGGTCGCCCCAGGGCAGGGCCTTGGGGTCACGCTCGGCGAAGACCTTGAAGCTGTGGCCACTCACGGTGATGGAGTCGTCGGTGGACGAGACGTCGGCCTTGAGACGACGGTGCGTGGAGTCGTACTTGAGCAGGTGGGCGTTGGTGGCGGGCGACATGAGGTCGTTCACCCCAACCACCTCGACGTCGGCGCCCGATTCCAGGGCTGCCCGGTAGAAGTTGCGGCCGATGCGACCGAACCCGTTGATCCCGACCCGTACGGTCATGTCCGTTCCCCCATCCGATCAGGCGGCCGCATCGCGGTCCGCGTTACGTGCGCCGGGCGAGGAGCCGCCCGTCTCCAACTGCTGGCACCGTAGTCGGCCGCGACCTGCTCACGCCCGCCCGCCCGTCGCCCGGGCCTCTGACAGCCGGGCCAGGGCAAGTCCCAGGCGGGCGGGGTCATGGGCCGAAGCCCCCACCGCGGCCACCTCGTCCTCGACGACGGGGACGAGGCAGTTCCCCCGGAGAAGCCCACCTCGCTGACACAAGACCACGTCGGGATGCACGCCGTGGGCGGCCAGGACGGCGACGTGGGCGGCCACGTCGAAGCCCTCGGTCTCGGGGAGCTGAGGCCCGAGGTTGCAGACGTAGACCTTGGTCGCCGCCGTCTCGGCCAGGGCGTGGAGGATGCCGGGGACGATGGCGGCGGCCAACACGCTGGTGAAGAGCGAACCCGGCCCGAGGACCACCTGATCAGCGGCGGCGATGGCCGCCACCGCCGCATCGGGGGCGGGAGCGTCGGGTGGCACCAACGACACCGTGGTGAGGTGGGTGGCTGACGAGACGTTCACCTGGCCCTCGACGTCGCACCCGCCGGCCGCTCCCTTGAGCACCACTGGAATCGTGGTGGCCGGTAGCACCTGGCCGGTGCAGCCCACCAGGCGACCGGCCTCCTCCACGGCGGCGATGAAGTCGCCGAGGGCGCCGGCCAGCCCGGCGATCACCAGATTGCCGAGGGGGTGGCCCTCCAGCTCGCCGGCGTCGAAGCGGTGCTCGAAGAAGCCGGCCCAAGCCGAGTCGGGGTCGCCGAGGGCGACCAGGCAGCGGCGGAGGTCGCCGGGAGCGGGGATGGCGAAGGCCTGGCGCAACCGCCCGCTCGAGCCCCCGTCGTCGGCCACCGAAACGATGGCGGTCACCGAGCGGGCGTAGCGCCGCACGGCGGAGAGGGTGGCGGCCAGCCCGTGGCCTCCACCGAGGGCGACCACCCGCGGTGCGCTCTCCTCGTTGGCGGGCGTGGCCGGTGCCGTCACCGCTCGATGTCCCGATGGACCAGGCTGGCCTGGTAGCCCTTGCGGCGCAGGACCTTGACCACCTCGTCGGCCATCACCACCGAGCGGTGGCGCCCGCCGGTGCAGCCCAGCGCCAGGGTGAGGTACGACTTGCCCTCCTTGACGTAGGCGGGCAGCACCAGGTCGAGCAGGTGGTCGAGGCGGGCGAAGAAGTCGGTGGTCTCGGGGAAGCGCAGCACGTAGCGGCGGACGTCGGGGTGCTCGCCGGTGTGGGGGCGCAGGTCGTCCACCCAGTGGGGGTTGGGCAGGAAGCGACAGTCGATCACCAGGTCGGCGTCGAGGGGCAGTCCGTGCTTGTAGCCGAAGGACATGACCGTGGTCTGCATGCCCGGCGACGAGCTCTCCGACCCGAAGAGGGCGACGATGCGCTCACGGAGCTGGTGGACGTTGAGCTCGGTGGTGTCGACCACCACGTCAGCCTCGGCCTTGACCGGCTCGAGGCTGACCCGCTCCCGCTCGATGGTCTCGACGATGCCCTCGCCGTCGGCCAGGGGGTGGCGCCGGCGAGTGTCGGTGTAGCGCCTGACCAGCACCTTGTCGGACGCTTCGAGGAACAGCACCCGGACCCGGGCGTCGGTGGCCCGCAGGGTGGCGAGGCCAGCGCTCAGCTCCTTGAGACCGGCCCGAGGGCCGACGACGAGGGCCACCCGCTCGATGCTGGTGCCCGGCGCCTGGGCCAGCTCCGCCACCTTGTCGATCAGCGCCGGAGGGAGGTTGTCGATGACGAACCAGCCGAGATCCTCCAACACGTTGGCCGCTTGGCTGCGACCGGCTCCCGACAGCCCGGTGATGACGATGAACTCGCTCACGGCACCGGCCAGCCTAGTTGGCCGGTGCCCGGCGGTTCCTTCTCGGCCAGCAGGAAGAGCAGTCGGGGGATGGTGGCCGCCTGCACGTACTCCTCGGCCCGGGCCAGAAAGCCCGGAGGTGGGACCGGCTCTTCCAGCCGACGGACGAAGAGGCCGGCGGCGGCCATGGCGTTGACGTAGCGGGACAGCGGCCGGTGGATGAAGGGGATGAAGACGTTCTTTTCCACCTCCTCGATGCTGTGGTCCTCGACCAGATACGAGCCGATCCGCCAGTACTGCTCCGGCGGGTCGAGGACGTGGTCGTCGATCCATCCGCTGCCGGGCGCCTGAAGCAGCGGGTGGTTCAAGAAGAAGAGAAAGCGGCCTCCGCTGCGCAGGGCCCGGCCCACCTCGGCCAGGGCGGCGTCGACAT
Source organism: Acidimicrobiales bacterium (assembly GCA_038233555.1). Taxonomy (GTDB): domain Bacteria; phylum Actinomycetota; class Acidimicrobiia; order Acidimicrobiales; family CADCSY01; genus JADDRA01. The sequence goes on along the minus strand of JBBSLT010000041.1, from coordinate 2,171 downwards.
CGACGATGTGCTCGAACACCAGGCAGGCCACGGCGGCGTCGAAGGCACCGCTAGCCAGGGGCAACGCCGCCGCGTCGGCCCGGACGTAGTGGGGCCCGCCACCGCGGCTGGCGGCGACGCTCAGCTGGGCGGCGGTGGGGTCGATGCCCACCACCCGGGTGGCTCCACCGGCCGAGGCCAGTCGAGCCACCTGGCCCTCCCCCGTCCCGACGTCGACCACGGCCTGCGCCCCGGCCAGGTGCTCGGCGGCCAGGGGCAGGATCTGCTCGACGTACTCGGCGTCGGCCCCCTCGCTGAAGCCCTCCTGCCACCAGGAGGCATGCGTCTCCCAGAGGGCGGCGGCGGGCGGGCCGGCGCCTGTGGCCCCGGTGGGACCTGATGCGGTCAGAGGAGCTTGACCGCGGCCAGCACCAAGCCGGCGATGGTCATCGAGGTGGCCACGTTGGTCACGGCGAGCCGAGCTCCCATGGCCTTGATCTCCCCCCTTACCTCAGAGATCTCGCCGCTGAGACGATCGCCGAATCCGCCCAGCCGATCATCAAACCCCACCATGCGACCTTCGAAACCCACCATGCGACCTTCGAAACCGATCAACCGGCCCTCGAAAGCACCCATACGCTCGCCGACCTCACCTCGCAGCTCGGACATCTCCGAACGCAGGTCACCCCGCAGCTCGGACATCTCCGAACGCAGGTCACCCCGCAGCTCGGACATCTCGCCCCGGAGTGCCAACCCCATGGCGTCCACATCCCCCCGCCGAGCGACCTCGTCCCACTCAACCTCGGGCAGTAAGTCCATCATCTTGACCGCAGCGCCTCTGCCCAGATGCGTCTCCAGCGTCTCGAACAGCATCCGGCGTCCGACATCATCCACCATCGCACTCCCACCTTCGCTCGATCGTTGCAGCGGGGGAAGCGCATGTCACCAGCGTAGCCAGGGCCTCCGACAGGAAGCATCAACCATCGGGGCTGTGGACCTTGTCCCACACCGCCTTGGCCACCGCATCGGGCAGCCAGGCCAGCGCCTGGAGCTGGTCGAGCGACGCCCGCTTCACCGCGGTCACGCCGCCCAGCTCGGTGCGCAGGCGCTTCTGGCGGACGGGGCCGAGGCCGGGGATGCCGTCGAGCACGCTGGTGGTCATGCGCCGATCTCGCAGCTGGCGGTGGTAGGAGATGGCGAAGCGATGGGCCTCGTCCCGCAGCCGTTGGAGCAGGTACAGCGCCTCAGACTGGCGGGGGATGCGGATGGGCTCGGGGCGCCCGGGCACGTACACCTCCTCGAAGCGCTTGGCCAGGGCCGCCACCGGGATCTCCTCGTCCAGGCCCAGCTCCTCCACCACCTCTCGGGCCACGCTGAGCTGGCCCTTGCCGCCGTCGACCACCAAGAGCTGGGGCGGGTAGGAGAACCGCCCCTCCCGCTCGGTCACGGGCTGCTTACGCTCTATCAAGTAGGCGTTCAGTCGCCGGGTCAGGACCTCCCGCATGGCGGCGAAGTCGTCGTTGCCAGGCACGTCTCGCACCTTGAAGCGGCGGTAGTCCCGCTTCTTGGCCAGCCCGTCCTCCATGACGACCATGGAGCCGACGTAGTCGGTCCCTTGGATATGGCTCATGTCGTAGCACTCGATGCGTAGCGGCGCCTCGGGCAGATCGAGCGCCTCCTGGAGCTCACGCAAGGCTCGGGCCCTGCTGTTGTGGTCGGTGGCCCGACGCAGGCGGTGACGGGTGAACTCCTCGCCGGCGTTGCGGGTCACCGTCTCCTGAAGCCCCCGCTTGTCGCCTCGCAGAGGAACCCGCACGGTCACAGGACTCCCCCGCAGCTCCGACAGCCAGGCCTGGTAGAGCTCGGGCTCGTCGGGCTCGTCGGGCACCAGGACCTGACGAGGCACGCCGACCGTGGGCTCGTCGTAGAGGCCCTCGATGACCCGACCGACAAGCTCGGGACGGGTGACGTCCTCGACCTTGTCGACGATGAAGCCCTTGCGCCCCACCACCCGGCCCTTGCGCACGAAGAACACCTGCACCGACGCCTCCAAGTCGTCGTCGGCGATGCCGATGACGTCGAGGTCCTCGGAGCGCTCGGCCACCATCTGCTGCTTCTCGACGGCCTTGCGCACGCTCACCAGGCGGTCGCGCAGGCGGGCCGCCCGCTCGAACTCGAGGTCCTCGGCGGCG
>JBBSLT010000040.1:0-16610 GCA_038233555.1 Acidimicrobiales bacterium | reverse complement strand
CTCCTCGTCCACCAGGTTGCGCCACAGCTTCTGCAGGAAGCGGTGCACGCCGATGATGTCGCGCCCGCTCCAGGGGCGGTCGGCGTCGAGGGGCCCCATGGCCATCTCGTAGAGGCGCAGGGTGTCGGTGCCGTACTCGGCGCCGATGGCGTCGGGCGACACGGCGTTGCGCAGGCTCTTGCCCATCTTGCCCTGCTCCCTTCGTACCGGCTCGCCGTGGAAGGCGAAGCCCGTCTCGGCGTCGCCCTCCACCTCGCCGGCTTCGACGTAGACCCCCCTCCCGTCGAGAAAGGCATCGGCCAGGATGTAGCCCTGGTTGTAGAGCCGCTGAAACGGTTCAGGGGTGGAGACGTGGCCCAGGTCGAACAGGACCTTGTGCCAGAAGCGGGCGTAGAGCAGGTGCAACACGGCATGCTCGACCCCGCCGACGTAGAGGTCGACCCCGCCGGCGGCGGGCTGGTCGCCGGCGGGCGCTTCGCCGGCGGTGGCGCCCTGCATCCAGTAGCGCTCGATGGCGGGGTCGACCACGGCGGCATCGTTGTGGGGGTCGAGGTAGCGCAGGTAGTACCAGCACGATCCCGCCCACTGCGGCATCGTGTTCAGCTCCCGTCGGTAGGTGCGGGGGCCGGCACCGAGATCGAGGGTGACCTCGGCCCAGTCGCGGGCCCGGCCAAGGGGCGGGACGGGCACGCTCTGGTCGTCGTCACCCAGCACCGTGGGGGTGTAGTCGTCGACGTCGGGCAGGAGCACGGGCAGCATCGACTCGGGCAGGGCCACGGGCAGGCCCTCGTCGTCGTAGACGATGGGGAAGGGCTCGCCCCAGTAGCGCTGGCGGCTGAACAACCAGTCGCGCAGGCGGTAGGTGACCGTGGGCGTTCCCGCCCCCACCGACGCCAGCCAGCCGTTGACGGCGGCGATGGCTTCGGGAGTGGTCAGGCCGTCGAGAGAGATTCCGTCGTTGGTCGATCCCATGGCCGCGCCGGTGCCGGTAAAGGCTTCGGGCCAGGCCGACGCAAGCGTGTCAGGCGCCAGCCCGTGCTCGGCGAACCAGGCCTCGGGCGGGCGCACCACCCCGACGATGGGCAGGTCGAAGGCCCGGGCGAACTCGAAGTCACGGTCGTCGTGGGCGGGCACGGCCATGATGGCCCCGGTGCCGTAGCCCATCAGCACGTAGTCGGCCACGAAGATCGGGAGGCGTTCGCCGTTGGTGGGGTTCACGGCGTAGCACCCGGTGAACACACCGGTCTTGACCCGCGACTCGCGCTGGCGCTCCATCTCCGAACGGGTGGAGGCATAGCGGCGGTAGCCGGCGACAGCCTCCATGGGTGAAACCCAGCCGGAGACGGGCACGTCGTCGATGACCTCGGCGAGGCCCGCTCCCCGCCACGAGGCGGGGTCGGCGTCGCCCCAGGAACCGGCCGCCACCTCGGCGACCAAGGGGTGCTCGGGGGCCAGCACCATGTAGGTGGCCCCGAAGAGGGTGTCGGGCCGGGTGGTGAAGACGGGGATGGTCGTGGTGAGGTCATGGGTCAAGGCGAACTCCACACGTGCACCGACGCTGCGGCCGATCCAGTTGCGCTGCATGGCCTTGATGCGCTCGGGCCAGTCGATCGACTCGAGGTCGTCGGCCAGGCGCTCGGCGAAGGCGGTGATGCGCATCTTCCACTGCTGCAGCGGCCGCTGGTACACCGGGAAGTTGCCCCGCTCGCTGCGTCCGTCGGGGGTTACCTCTTCGTTGGCCAGCACGGTGCCCAGCTCCGGACACCAGTTGACCGGCGCCTCGTCGCGGTAGACGAGGCGGTGGTCGTCGACGTAGGCGCGTTGCTCGGCCGCCGAGAGGGCTGACCACGGCCGCCCGTCGGGGTGCTCGTCGTCGACGACGAGGCGGCTACCGGCCTCGAGTTCGGCCACCAGCTCGGTCACGGGGCGAGCCCGGCCGATGTCGGGGTCGAACCAGGCCTGGTAGATCTGCAGGAAGATCCACTGCGTCCAGCGGTAGTAGTCGACGTCGGTGGTGGCCAAGCTGCGGCGGTCGTCGTGGCCCAGGCCCAGCGCCCGGAACTGGCGGCGCATGGTGGCGATGTTGGCCTCGGTGGTGACCCTCGGATGCTGGCCGGTCTGGACGGCGTACTGCTCGGCGGGCAGGCCGAAGGCGTCGTAGCCCATGGCGTGGAGCACGTTGTGGCCGGTCATGCGCTTGAACCGGGCGTAGACGTCGGTGCCGATGTAGCCCAGCGGGTGGCCGACGTGCAGGCCGACGCCGCTCGGATAGGGGAACATGTCGAGCACGTAGAGCTTGGGTCGCCCGGCCACCCGCTCAAAGCCGCCCGACAGCGCGCCCGAGGGGTTGGGGGCGTGGTAGGTGCCTTCGGTCTCCCACCGGTCCTGCCAGCGACCTTCGATCTCGTTGGCCAACGCCGACCCGTAGCGGAAGGCCGGCGGGGCCCCCGGCGGGGGGGCGGGGACAGGGGCGGAGGCCGACATCGACGGCAGCGTACCGGCACCTCCCGCCGCCCTCGCCGGAGATCATGTCATCGACACCAAGGCCGACCCCGGTCTCCAGCACCTGGCCTATGACTTCTGGTGGCACCTGGGCCACGACACCATGCTCACCAGCGAGTGGGGCACGCCCAACATGGTGGAGTGGCCATGCTCGCGGTCATGGGGGTGGTCGCCGTCGTGGTCTACGAGAAGGTTGGGCTCGGCATCTTGCGCACGGCCTGGGTCAACCTCGACCTGGTGTGGGCCGCCACCCTGGGGACCACCGGGATCTTCACCCTCTTTCTGGGGTAGGCGACACCCAGTTGGAGAGGAGCGACATCATGACCTTTCGCAGCCGCATCGAGGCCTGGCCCGTGATCTGCCAGCTCACCGGCACCGACACCCTGGGGAAGGGTGTCGCCGCCCGATCGGCCCACACCGACACCCTGGCCCCTCGGACCGAGGAGGCCGACCGGGTCGTCCCCTCGATCTGCCCCTTCTGCGCGGTGGGCTGCGCTCAGCGGATCTACGTGAAGGGCAACCAGGTCCTCCACGTCGAGGGTGATCCCGATAGCCCCATCTCCCGGGGCCGGCTCTGTGCTCGGGGCTCGTCCACCAGGGAATTGGTGTCCGGGCCCCACCGGGCGACCAAGGTCCGGTACCGGCGCCCGCACGGCACCGAGTGGGAGGACCTCCCCCTCGAACAGGCCATGGAGATGATCGCCGATCGGGTCATCGCGGCCCGGGCCGACCATTGGCAGGACGCCGACCAGGACGGAGTGCCGCTGAACCGCACGCTCGCCTTTGGCGCCCTCGGCGGTGCCGCCTGCGACAACGAGGAGAACTACCTGATCAAGAAGCTCTTCTCGGCCCTCGGGGCGCTCCAGATCGAGAACCAGGCGCGCATTTGACACTCTGCGACCGTTCCCGGTCTGGGAACCTCCTTCGGCCGTGGTGGCGCCACCACCTTCCAGCAGGACCTCGCCAACAGCGACTGCATCGTGATCATGGGATCCAACATGGCGGAATGTCACCCGGTGGGTTTCCAGTGGGTGGTCGAGGCCAAGGCCCGAGGGGCCAAGATGTTCCACGTCGACCCGCGCTTCACCCGCACCAGCGCCCTGGCCGACCGCCACCTCTCCCTGCGGGCAGGCAGCGACATCGCCTTCCTCGGCGGGCTGATCAATTACGTGCTCACCCACGAGCGCCACTTCCGGGAGTACGTCGTCGCCTACACCAACGCGGCCCAGATCATCGGCGACGACCTACGCCTGCCCGACGAGCTCGAGGGGCTCTTCTCCGGGTTCGACCCGGCCAAGGGCACCTACGATCCCGACACCTGGCAGTACGAGGGAGTCGACGTACGCGGGTCCGTCAACATGGGGGACCTGCCTCGGGACGAATCCCTCACCGACCCCCGCTGCGTGTTCCAGCTCCTGAAGCGCCACTACGCCCGGTACACCCCGGAGATGGTCGAGCGAGTGTGCGGCGTGCCCCCGGCGCACTTCCTCGAGGTGGCCGAGGCGTTGTGTGCCAACTCCGGTCGGGAGCGCACGTCGGCGTTCGTGTACTCCGTGGGCTGGACCCAACACACCGTCGGGGTCCAGTACATCCGAGCCGCATCGATCCTCCAGCTGCTGCTCGGCAACGTCGGCCGCCCCGGCGGCGGGATCCTCGCCCTGCGGGGCCACGCCAGCATCCAGGGCTCCACCGACATCCCCACGCTGTACGAGCTGCTGCCCGGCTACCTGCCCATGCCCCACGCCCACAAGCACAAGACACTGGCTGACTACGTGCACGCGGGCACGGCCCGCAAGGGCTATTGGCATGCCACCGGGGCCTACCTGGTGAGCCTGTTGAAGGCCTGGTACGGCGACGCGGCGACCGCGGAGAACGACTTCTGCTATGGCCACCTCCCTCGCCTGACTGGCGATCACGGTGCCTACCGCACCGCCCTCGACATGCTCGAGGGGCTGGTGAAGGGCTACATGCTCTTCGGTCAGAATCCGGCCGTGGGGTCGGCCAACAGCCGGCTGCACCGCCTGGCCCTGGGCCACCTCGACTGGCTGGTCGTGCGCGACCTGAGCGAGATCGAGAGCGCCACCTTCTGGAGGGATGGCCCTGAGATCGAGACCGGCGAGGCCCGCACCGAGGAGATCCCCACCGAGGTGTTCTTTCTGCCCGCCGCCGCCCACACCGAGAAGGACGGCACCTTCACCAACACCCAGCGACTGCTGCAGTGGCACACCAAGGCGGTGGAGCCCACGGGCGACTGCCGCTCCGACCTGTGGTTCTGTTACCACCTGGGCCGGATCATCAGAGAGAAGCTGGCGTCGTCGTCCGATTCCAAGGACCGCGCCATCCTCGACCTCACCTGGGACTACCCCACCGAGGGCGACCACGCCGAGCCTGAGGCCGACGCCGTGTTGCGCGAGATCAACGGCTGGGACAGCGAGGGCAGCCCACTCCCCGGCTACCTCGCCCTGCGCGACGACGGCTCGACCGCGTGCGGCTGTTGGATCTACTCCGGCTGCTACGCCGAAGGGATCAACCAGACGGCTCGGCGCAAGCCCGGCGCGGAGCAGACGTGGGTGGCGCCCGAGTGGGCCTGGGCCTGGCCCGACAACCGGCGCATCCTCTACAACCGGGCCTCAGCCGCCCCCGACGGAACCCCCTGGTCGGAGCGCAAGCGCTATGTGTGGTGGGACGTCGAGGCCGGCCGGTGGGTCGGCGAGGATCGGCCCGACTTCGTCCCCGACCGGCCACCCGACCACCAGCCCTCGGCCGACGCCCGCGGCGCTGATGCCCTGGCCGGCACTGACGCGTTCATCATGCAGGCCGACGGCAAGGGGTGGCTCTACGTTCCCGACGGCCTGGCCGACGGGCCCCTCCCTACGCACTACGAGGCCCACGAGTCGCCGGTCGACAATCCGCTCTACCGCCAGCAGTCCAACCCGGCTCGCGAGGAGCATCCTCATCCGCTCAACCCCTCCAACCCCTCGGGCGGCGGCGGGGAGCCGTACCCCTTCGTGATGACCACCTATCGCATCGCCGAGCATCACACCGCCGGCGGCATGAGCCGCTGGCAGGAGCGGCTCTCGGAGCTGGCTCCGGAGATGTTCGTCGAGGTGCATCCCGATCTCGCTCTGGCTCGAGGGCTCGAGGCCGGGGGGTGGGCCACCATCGTCACCAGCCGCAGCGCCATCGAGGCTCGCGTGCTGGTGACCGAGCGGCTGGCCCCGCTCGCCGTCGACGGACGGACGATCCACCAGGTCGGGCTGCCCTATCACTGGGGGTACGGGGGCATCGCCCCGGGTGAGTCGGCCAACGATCTCTTTCCCATCGTTCTTGACCCCAACGTGCACATCCAAGAGGTGAAGGCGGCGACCTGCGACGTCCTGGCCGGGCGCCGCCCCCGGGGCCAGGCCCTGCGGGACCTCGTCGAGACCCACCGCCGGCGGAGCCAACCTTGAAGGACCTCGATCTGCAGGCGGGTACCCGCTACGGCTTCTTCACCGACACGTCCGTCTGCATCGGCTGCAAGGCCTGCGAGGTGGCGTGCAAGGAGTGGAACCAGGTGCCGGGGAGCGGCTTCGAGTTCACCGCCACCTCCTACGACAACACCGTCAGCCTCGGCGCCAACACCTGGCGTCACGTCGCCTTCATCGAGCAGCCGGCCATCGAGCAGCCGGCCATCCAACAGCCGGCCATCCAACAGCCGGCGTGTGAAGAGCCGGCCTGTGGAGAGTCCGTCCCCGGGGCCCACGACTTCCGCTTCCTCATGAGCTCCGACGTGTGCAAGCACTGCACGTCGGCGGCGTGCCTGGAGGTGTGCCCGACCGGTGCCATCTTCACCACCGAGTTCCAGACGATCGTCGTCCAGGACGACATCTGCAACGGCTGCGGCTACTGCGTCACCGCCTGCCCTTTCGGAGTCATCGAGCGGCGCGAGACCGACGGCGGTGCCTGGAAGTGCACCCTGTGCTACGACCGCATGCGGGGCAACAAGATGCCCGCCTGCGCTCAGGCCTGCCCTACCGACTCCATCCAGTTCGGTCCTCTCGACGAGCTACGGGCGCGGGCCGAGCGCCGGGTCGAGGAGCTGGACTCATCCGGCGTGGTCGGCGCCCGTCTCTACGGCCACGACGAGGACGACGGCGTGGCCGGCTTCGGGGCCTTCTTCCTCCTGCTCGACGAGCCCGAGGTGTATGGGCTGCCACCCGACCCCGTCACCCCGACCCGCCACCTGTGGTCGATGTGGCGGACGGCGGCCGCCGCCGCCGGGGGCCTGGCCGTCGCCCTGGCCGGTGCCTTCGTAAGGAGCGGCCGTGGATGAGCCCGTGCGCACCTACTACGGCCGACCCGTGCTCAAGGAGCCGGAGTGGACGTGGGAAGTGCCCTGGTACCTGTTCAGCGGTGGGCTGGCCGGAGCCTCCTCGGGCCTGGTCCTGGCGGCCAGGCTGACCGGCCACACGGGCCTGGCCGATCGGGTCAGGTGGGTGGCGGCCGCGGGAGCGGGAGCCAGCCCCATCCTGTTGATCATGGATCTCGGGCGGCCTCGCCGCTTCCTCAACATGTTGCGGGTGTTCAAGCCCACCTCGGCCATGAGCATGGGAAGCTGGTTGCTCAGCGCGTATGCCACGGCGGCCGCCACCAGCGCCGGCCTGGCCGTGTGGGGACGGCTACCCCGCCTCCACCTCTTGTTCGACGGCGCCGCCGGCCTGCTCGGTTTGCCCTTCGCCACCTACACCGCAGTGCTGCTGGCCGACTCGTCCATTCCCGTGTGGCACGAGGCCCGGGGCCAACTTCCCTTCGTGTTCGGTGCCAGCGCCGGAGCCAGCGCCGGGGCGGCCGGCGTGCTGGTCGGCCCCGCGGGCCAGCGAGCACCGGCCCGGCGCCTGGCCTTGGCCGGCGCAGTCGCCGAGTTGGCCGCCCACGAGGTGATGATGCGGCGACTGGCAGAGTTGGGCCGACCCTACGAGGAGGGCGACGGGGCCAGGTTCGCCACCGCCGCCAAGGCGTGTACGGCGGTGGGCGCCGGGCTGCTCGCCGCCGATCGCAGGCGCCGGTGGGCGTCGGTGACGGGAGCATCGCTGGTGCTGGCCGGCTCCGTCTGCGAGCGCTGGTCGGTGTTCCGGGCCGGCTTCCAATCGGCCGCCGACCCTGCCTACGTCGTGGCCAGCCAGCGGCGGCGCCTGGCCGAGCGAGAGGTGGCGGGCGAGCCCGCGTGATCAGCGTCATCCTCGCCCACGGACAGCCTCCGGCTGATCCGGGCCTGCTGTGGACGACGTAGCGGCTCAGGTCGTGACGAAGATCTAGGTCCCGTCGATCGGCCACTATGGGGCGATGGCGGTACGCACGAAGCAGGTGAGGGATTGATCGCGATCCTGGTCACCTTCGGCGTGCTCGGGATGGTCCTCCTGACCTTCGGTGAGCGCCTTGGGCGCTGGGCATTCCTCGTCGCCGCGTTGGCACCGGCGGTCTCGACCGTATGGGTCTGTGCCCAGCTCCCCGGCATCGTGGACGGTCGCGTCGTGTCCGAGCACCTGTCTTGGGTGGGGGGGCTCGGGCTGGCCATCGATCTGCGTCTCGACGGCTTCGCCGCCACCATGACGCTGATCGTCAGTGGCATCGGGGTGCTCGTCCTCCTGTACGCCGCCTCCTACTTCAGCTCTGATGCGCCCCACCTGGGGCGCCTCGCCGGCCTGCTCGTGCTGTTCGCCGGGGCCATGGTCGGACTGGTGCAGTCCGACCACCTTCTCCTGCTCTACACCTGCTGGGAGATTACGTCGGTCACCTCCTACCTCCTCATCGGCAACGACCACACCGACGCCGACGCTCGCGCCGCCGCGCTGCACGCCCTGCTCGTGACCAGCGCTGGTGGTCTGGCCATGCTCGGTGGCTTCGTCCTCCTTGCTGCGGAATCGGGGACCTATCGTCTGAGCGAGTTGGCCGACGGAGCCGTTCCTGGCGGCGCAACGGTGACCGCCGCCCTGGTGCTGGTGCTGCTCGGGGCGTTCACCAAGTCGGCCCAGTACCCCTTCCATGCCTGGCTCCCGGGGGCGATGGCGGCACCCACGCCGATCAGTGCCTACCTGCACTCCGCCACCATGGTGAAGGCGGGCGTCTACCTCGTCGCCCGCCTGGCCCCGATCTTCGCGGCGACGATGGTGTGGCGTCCTCTGGTGCTGACCATCGGGCTGGCCACCCTCGTCGCCGGAGGCCTGCGGGCGCTGCGTCAGCACGACCTCAAGCTCCTGTTGGCCTTCGGGACGGTGAGCCAGCTCGGGCTCATGGTGGTCCTCTTCGGCGCCGGTACACCTGAGGCTACGACCGCCGGCTGGGTGCTCCTGGTGGCCCACGCCCTGTTCAAGGCGACGCTGTTCTTCGTCGTCGGCATCATCGACCACCAGACCGGGACGCGCGACATCCGGGAGATCACTCCGCTCGGACCCGGCTGGCGGCGGGTCGAAGCCACGGCCGCAATCAGTGCGGCATCGATGGCCGGCGTGCCCCTCGCTGCCGGCTTCATCGCCAAGGAGGAGGCCTACGGAGCCTTCGCCGGCATGCCCTTTGGGGGTAGCGCTGTGGTGTTGGCGGCGATGGTTGGTGGATCCATGATCACCTTTGCCTACGGGGTCCGCTTCTACTGGGGCGCGTTCGTGGAGCCCCGCCGGCGGGCTCGGACCGAGGGCGATGAGGCTGAGCTAGAGCCGGCCTCGGCGCCGTCATGGCGCTTCGTCGCGCCTGGCGTGGTGATGGCCGGGGCGAGCGTCGCCCTCGGGGTGGCGCCCCAGGTGCTTGACCCTTTTGCATCCGTTGCCGTGGCGTCGCTCCACGCCACCGCCGAGGCGGTACATCTCGAGCTGTGGCACGGGTTCAACTTGGCGCTGGCCCTCTCGGTGCTCACCCTCGGCGGCGGCTGGCTGCTTGTGGTGTTCAACCGCCGGACACAGAGCGTGCTGGCCACCGGTTCCGCCGTCCCCACGGGCGAGGCGGTCTACCTTGTCCTGCTCCGGGCACTGGCGGTGACATCGCGGCGGGTCACCGGCATCGTGCAGAACGGCTCGCTGCCGGCCTATTCCGGGGTGATCCTCGCCACCGCCGCCGTGCTGCCTGCCGCCGTGCTCCTGAGCTCGTGGGACTGGCCCGGCTGGCCGGCCTTCGGCGCCAGCGGCGACGTGCCCATCGCCGGGCTCCTCATCCTCGCCGCCTTTGGCGCGGCCACGGCCCGCCGTCGCTTTTCGGCCGCGGTGTTCCTCGGGGCCGCGGGCTACGCCATGGCCGGGTTGTTCGTGGTCGACGGCGCCCCTGACCTGGCCCTCACCCAGGTGGCGGTGGAGACCTTGACGACGGTTGTGTTCGTGTTGGTGCTCCGCCAGCTCCCGGACCGCTTCGAGCGTCAGTCCAGCTCGGGGCGGCGGCGAGCCGTGCGCCTCGGCGTCGCCGGCCTGGTCGGGGCCACGGTCTTTGTGTTCGCCATCATCGCCGGGGGAAGTCGTATCGCCCCGCCGGTGTCGGACGAGATCATCGCCCGAGCCGAGCCCGACGGGCACGGGCGCAACATCGTGAACGTCATCCTGGTCGACTTCCGGGCCCTGGACACCTTCGGTGAGATCACCGTGCTGGCGGTGGCGTCCATCGGAGCGGTGGCCTTGGCCCGCGTGGGTCGGCGCGTCGCCGAGGAGGGGGCCGAGGAGGGAAAGGAGCCGGTTGTCGCCCGAGCCGAGGGACTCAATCGGATCGTCTTCGTCGACGTCTCGGTGCGGGTCATCTTCCATGCAGTTCTCATGGCGTCGCTCTGGTTGCTCTTCGCCGGGCACAACGCCCCGGGAGGCGGCTTCGTGGGTGGCCTCCTCGTCGGCTCCGCCATCACGCTGCGCTACATCGCCGGTGGCATGAAGGATGTCCGCGGCCGTTCACGGTTCCGGCCCTGGACGGTGCTCGGCGCCGGGCTCCTGCTCGCCGCCCTCACCGCCACGTTCCCGTTGCTCGGCGGGGGCGATGTGCTCGATGTTGCCAGCGCGTCGGTAACCGTTCCTCTGCTCGGGACGGCCAGGCTCAGCACCGCCCTGGTGTTCGACACCGGCGTCTACCTGACGGTGGTGGGCATGGTGTTGATGGCCTTCGAAGCCTTCGGTGACGAGCCGGCGGAGGCGCCGACATGACGATCGTGCTGGCGGCGACGGCGGCCACGTTGTTCGCCGTCGGGACCTATCTGGTCCTGCAGCGCAAGCTCAGCCGCATCATCATCGGGCTCAGCCTCCTCACCCACGGGGCCAACATCCTCATGATCACCTCGGGACGGCGGGGCGCCCCTCCGATCATCGGCCGGGCCGACCCATCCACGTTCGCCGACCCGCTGCCCCAGGCGCTGGCGCTGACCGCCATCGTCATCACCTTCGCCGTGACCATCCTGTTGCTGGCGCTCGGCTATCGCAGCTGGCTGCTGACTGACGACGATGAGGTCGAGGACGACCTCGCCGACCGGGCTATCGCCAGAGGCGACATCTTGCGTAAGGAGATCGCCGACCAGGAGACCTTCATGAGCCACGAACACGGAGACGCTGGTCCATGACCTGGCTCGTCCCCGTCCCCATCGTGGTGCCCCTGATCGGGGCGGCGCTGTCGATCCTCGCCGGGCGCTCGCGCGGCGTGCAGCGCACCATCGGGGTGACGTGTCTCACCATCGTGTCGATGGCCTCGGTCGCCCTCCTCGTGACGGTCGAGCAGGGCGGAATGATCGTCGCGCGCGCCGGAGGGTGGCCCGCTCAGATGGGCATCGTCCTCGTGGCCGACCGCTTCGCGGTGGTGATGCTCGTGGTCGCATCTCTGATGCTGCTGGGCGTGCTCGTCTATGCCATCGGCGAGCCGGGAGCGGAACGCAACCACGTCGGGTTCCAGTCGGCGTACCTGATACTGGCCGCTGGTGTTTCGGGCTCGTTCCTCACCGGCGACCTGTTCAACCTGTTCGTCGCCTTCGAGATGATGCTCACCGCCAGCTACGTGCTGATGACGTTGGGCGGCAGGAACGACCAAGTTCGCTCGGGCATGACCTACGTCGTCATCTCACTCTTGGCTTCGACGCTCTTCGTCACGGCCGTGGCGCTGATCTACTCGGCGACTGGCACGGTGAACATGGCCGACCTCGCCGGTCGGATGGCTGAGCTCCCACCTGGCGTGCGCAGCGCCTTCGCCGTCCTGCTGCTGGTGGTGTTCGGCATCAAGGCGGCCCTGTTCCCCTTGTTCTTCTGGCTGCCCGACAGCTACCCCACGGCACCGTCACCCATCGTCGCCGTGTTCGCCGGCTTGCTCACCAAGGTGGGTGTGTACGCCATCATCCGCACCCAGACGCTGTTCTTCCCTCCCGACAGCCGACCGGGGACGCTGCTGTTGTGGATCGCCGGGGCCACCATGGTCGTGGGGGTGCTCGGGGCCCTCGCCCAGGACGACGTGAAGCGGATCCTGTCGTTCACCATCGTGAGCCAGATCGGTTTCATGGTCATGGGGCTCGGGTTCTTCACCCTGGCCGGCGTGGCCGCCGCCGTGTTCGCCATGATCCACCACATCGTGGTCAAGACGACGTTGTTCCTTACCGGCGGCCTCATCGAGCATGCCGGAGGGTCCAGCCGCCTCACCCACATCGGCGGCATGGTCCGCACCACGCCCCTTCTCGCCGCCCTCTTCCTCCTGCCTGCCCTGAGCTTGGCGGGCGTACCCCCGCTGTCGGGCTTCGTGTCGAAGTTGGCGCTCGTCGATGCCGGCGTGGCGTCCCAGCAGTACGCCATCGTCGGCGTCAGCCTGATCGTGAGCCTCCTGGCCCTGCTCTCGATGATCAGGATCTGGGCCGGGGTGTTCTGGAACCCGGCCGAAGAGGAGACCGAACCGGCCGTCGCCGCCGAGGGGGCTGAGGGTCGCCGCAGCGGGCCCCTGCTCATGATCACTCCCACCGCCATCCTGGTGGTGAGTAGCCTGGCCATCGCCGCCGCCGCCGGGCCGATCTACGCCTTCAGCGAGCGCACCGCCGCCGAGCTGCTCGACCCGACCGGCTATGTGGCGGAGGTGATCGAACGGTGAGGATCGCGGTTCGCTTGGCGCTGCTCGTCGGCTTGTGGCTGCTGGCGTGGGGGGACCTATCGGTCGCCAACCTTCTCACCGGCACCATGCTCGCCGGCGTGCTGCTCGTTGCCTTCCCGCTGCAACGAAGGCAGGCATCGGGGGTGCGCCTCAGTCCCGTCGGGGTCGGCCGGCTGGTCCTGTACGTCCTCGGACAGCTCGTTCCCTCGAACGTGCTCGTCGCCCGAGAGGTCGTCTCCCGTCGCTCCCGGGTCCGTACCGGAATCCTGGCCTACCCGGTGCAGCATCCCTCCGACGAGGTGATCACCCTCATCGCCAACGTCATCGCCCTCACGCCGGGCATGATGACGGTGGAGACGACCCGAGACCCTGCGGTGATCTACGTCCACTTCCTGTTGCTCAACGACGTCGAAGGAGCCCGCCGGGCCGTCGCCCACCTCGAGCGGCTGGTGGTCGCGGCCCTCGGCGGTCCACCTCCCCGCCCCGAGGCCCCATCGCTAGGAGCTGGCCCGTGACCCAAGTCACCTTCTTGATCCTCGCCGCCGCCGCCG
This sequence comes from Acidimicrobiales bacterium, assembly GCA_038233555.1. Taxonomy (GTDB): domain Bacteria; phylum Actinomycetota; class Acidimicrobiia; order Acidimicrobiales; family CADCSY01; genus JADDRA01. Next base: position 3,501 of record JBBSLT010000040.1, on the reverse strand, counting down.
TCGCCTTCGCCTATCGGCTCTGGGTGGGGCCCTCGCTCTCCGATCGCATCATCGCCCTGAACGGCCTGGTGCTGGTGGGGATGGGCGCCATCGCCAGCCACGCCGCGATCACCGGCAACGGGGGGTTCCTCCCCGCCCTCGTGGCCATCGCCCTCGTCGGGCCGATCAGCAACGGCATGATCGCCCGCTTCATCGAGAGCCGGGGCGGATGATCGGCCAGGCGCTCGCCCTGGCGGGCTCGGCTCTGGTCCTGTTGGCGGGCCTGGGCGTCGTGCGCTTCGGCGACCCGCTGGCCCGCATGCACGCCCTGGCCAAGGCCTCTACCTTGGGCGTGCTGCTCATCCTCGTCGGCGCCGCCGTCAACCTCGGCGACGTCAACGACATCACCTCCGTGGTGCTGGCCGGCCTGTTGCATCTCCTCACCTCGCCGCCGGCGTCCAACATGGTGAGCCGGGCCACCTACCTCGCCCGGGGCATCCCCCACGGTGACGAGGTCATCGACGAAGGGGCCGAGCCGCTCAACCTCCACCCGGCCGCAGACGACCCCGACCCAACGTAGATCCAGCGGGCGAAGCCCGCCAGAAGGCATTCAGCGCGGAGGTTGCCGGGCTTTGCCCGGTAACCGGAGCACGATCAGGCTCGCCGAGCAACCTCTGGTTGCGATGGCGATGCACCGTTAGGTGCTGTCGTCGAGGTCGCGCAGGAAGCGCTCCACCTCGGCCGCCAGCTCTTCGCCCACGGCTGGAGCGAAGGCACCGGCTCCCTGGTCCTCACGCTCGGCGTCGTAGGCGGTCTCGAGGACCTGCACCATGCGCGTGTGCTCGGTGTTGGCCGCCACCAGGTCGTCGAGGCGTTCCCGGTGGACGCGAGCGGCCTCGTGGAGCTCGGCGGCGTCGAGGCGCAGCCCCGCCACCCGGGCCAGCCCCTCGAGGAGGGTGGCACTGGCCTCGGGGTAGGGCATCCCCGCCGCGTAGTGGGGGACCTGGGCCCACAGCCCCACCGCCGGTAGGCCGATCGCCGCGCAGCGCTCCTCGATGGCGGCGCCGATTCCGGCGGGGACGTCGAGGGTGGCGCGGATCTCGCCGGCACGCGCCGCCAGCTCGGCGTCGGTGGCGGTGGTGGCCAGGCGCACCGGTCGGTTGTGGGGAACCGGCGCCGGGTAGGCGCCGAGCCCTACCACCAGATGCACGCCGAGGCGCACGGCCAGGTCGACCACCTCGGCGGTGAAGGCTCGCCAGCGCACGTCGGGCTCGGTGCCGGTGAGCACGAGGATGTCGCGGTCGTCGAGATCGTGGCCGCGCCGTAGCTCGATGCCCGGCCAGGTCAAACCGGTGTTGACGCCGTCGGCGAGGTGCATCACCGGCCGGCGGGAGCGGTGGTCGACGAGGATGTCGGCGTCGAAGGTGGCGATCAGGGCGGTCTCGCCGGCCTCCACGAGCTGGGCCACGGCTGCGGCGGCGGCATAGCCGGCGTCGACCCAGCCCTCGAGGCCGATCACCAGCACCGGGTCGTTGAGGGGCGCATCGTCGACGAGGCGGTGCAGCGGGTGGTCGGTTCCCTCGGCCATGGGCTGCGACAGTACCGGCCCGTCCTGGCGATACGCTCGCCGTCATGGCCGATGTCACCGATGCGACGTTTCAGGCCGAGGTCGTCGAGCGATCCAAGACGGTCCCGGTGGTCGTCGACCTCTGGGCGCCGTGGTGCGGGCCGTGTCGAACCCTCGGGCCGATCCTCGACAAGGTGGTGGGCGCCACTGGCGGGAGCGTCGAGCTGGCCAAGGTCGACATCGACACCAACCCGGCCGTGGCTCAGGCCTTTGGCGTGCAGACCATCCCCGCCGTCTTCGCCCTTCGTGACGGCAAGGTGGTCGACCAGTTCATCGGCGCCCAACCCGAGTCGACCGTCACTCAGTTCGTCTCCAAGCTCCTGCCCACGGTGGAGGAGACCGAGGTCGAGCGCCTGGTGGCCAAGGGAGACGAGGTCTCTCTGCTGGCGGCCTTGGAGCTCGAAGCCGATCATCCCGGTGCGGTGGTGGCCTTGGCCGAGCACTACGCCGGCGAGGGCAATACCGACGAGGCGCTGAATCTGCTCAAGCGGATTCCCCCCAGCGGGGAGACCCGGCGGGTGGAGGCCCTCACTCGGGTGGGCACCGACGCCATAGCCGGCGAGCAGCCGATCGATGCCCGCCTCGACGCCCTGCTGGAGCGGGTTGGCGACGACGACGATGCCCGCCAGGAGTTCCTCGACCTGCTGGTGCTGCTCGGCCCCGACGACCCTCGCACGCTCGCCTACCGGCGGGCCCTCACCGCCCGGATCTTCTGAAGTCGCCGTCGCAACCAGAGGTTGCTCGGCGAGCTTGATCGTTCGCGCCGTGGGCATCGAGCGCCACGGCGATCACTGGCGCTGGGTGGGTGGGCCGGTGCCGCCGGGTGCCGCCGCCATCACCATCGGGCCGGTGATCTCACTTCGCCGGTCGGTGGCGAGCGACCGCCGGCTGCTCCGCCACGAGCTGGTCCACGTGGCCCAGTGGCGCCGCCTCGGCGTGGCCGGCTTCCTCGTCGTGTACCTCGGCGCCTACCTGCGCTGGCGACTCCGTGGGCACGGGCACTGGGATGCGTACCGCCGCATACCCCTCGAGATTGAGGCTGGCTGGAGCTCCCGGCAATCCCCGTGACATATCCGACGCGGTGACGTAGACTTTCATTGCCCTTCGGGCCTCGCTTCCCCGGCGCATCCGATCGCATCTTTTCTGGGGGCTGCCGTGTCCGAACCTCCTTCCGCCGATCCCGACCCTGGCTCGTCGGTCCCGCCGACGTGGCCAGAGCGCCTCGAACTGCTCGGGGCCGGCTTCCCCGTCACTCCCGGGCGGGTGGCGGCTGGAGCCGCCGCCGTAGCGATGGTCGTGGTCCTGGCCGTCATCGTGCTGCGGGGGCCGCCACCTCCGCCGGAGCTGAGCCTCCCCTTCGCCGGCGGCGCCGGCGATCCGGGTGCGACATCGACGTCGGCTACCACCACACCCAGTCAGGTCCTGGTTCACGCCGCGGGCGCCGTCCTCGCTCCGGGGATCTACCGCCTAGACGCCGACGCCCGGGTGGCCGACCTGGTGGAGGCGGCTGGCGGTCCCCGTGCCGACGCCGAGCTCGACCGCCTGAACCTGGCCGCCACCATCATCGACGGCCAGCAGGTGTATGTGCCGCGAGTGGGTGAGGCCGCGCCCCAGATGGTAGGGGCAACGGGTGAGGGCACCACCGGTGGCGGCGGTGACGGCCTGGTCGACGTCAACACCGCCACCGCCGAGGAGCTCGACACTCTGCCCGGCGTGGGACCGGCCACCGCCCAGGCCATCCTGGATGCCCGGGAGCAGCGGGGCAGCTTCTCCTCGGTGGAGGATCTCCTCGACGTTCGGGGCATTGGCGAGGCCAAGCTCGACGCCATGCGCGACCTGGTGCGGGTGTGAGGCTACGCCGCCACAACGTTGGCCGCCGGAGGGTGAAGGCTACT
>JBBSLT010000039.1:0-16895 GCA_038233555.1 Acidimicrobiales bacterium | reverse complement strand
GCCGGGGCGGAGCTCGAGGTCTCGCCAGTCCGCGTCGTCTATGGAGGCCGTGAACGAGCCGCTGCCCTTCATCGAGTTCATCGCCGAGCACGGGCCGGGAAGCGTGGTCAAGGGCGAGGTGGTGGAATTCACCAGCCACGGCGCCTTTGTCCAGGTGGGCGACGTCCGCTGCTACCTGGCGCTGAAGCTCATGGGTGAACCAGCTCCCCGCAGTGCACGAGACGTGCTGCCTCGGGGAGAGGTTCGCGACTTCGTCGTGCATGCGCTCGACGCGCCCCGGCGGGGCATCGACCTTGCCTTGCCCACCGGGCAAGAGGCCGGCAGCCAGACGGCGACTGCAGAGGCGTCTGAGCCTGAGCAGCCGCGCCGAACCCGCCGCATCCGTCAGGCTCCGGCCGCGACTGGAGAAGTCGGCGTAGCTGACGCTCCGGTTGACGAGGCCGACGCTCCCCGCCGGAGGCGAGTACGCAAGGCGGTACCCGTTGGCGTCGAGGGCGATGATGGTGCCCGGGCATCCGATGCCCAAGAGGCGCCTTCCGAGCATCGTGGCGAGGAGGAGCCCGGCCTGGCGGTGGCTACGGAGGCGGCTCCGAAGAAGGCGGCGACCAGGAAGAAGGCGGTCACCAAAAAGGCTCCCGCCAAGAAGACAGCCACCAAGAAGGCAGCCGCCAAGAAGGCTCCAGCCAAGAAGGCGGGGGCCAAGAAGGCGGAGGCCAAGAAGGCTCCGGCGAAAAGAGCTTCGGCCAAGAAGGCTCCGGTCACGAAGGCCACAGCTAAGAAGGCCACGGTGAAGAAGGGAGCCGCCAAGAAGGCGACTCCGAAGAAGGCTCCGGTTAGAAAGGCGGCGGCCGACAAGGCTGCGTCGCCCGGCGAGGCAGCCGGTAGCGAGGAGAGCCCGTAAGGGCCAGCCCAGTGCGCATCGCTACCTGGAACGTGAACTCCCTCAAGGCTCGTCTGTCACGCGTCGAAGAGTGGCTCATCCAGGTTGGCCCAGACGTGCTCTGCCTGCAGGAGACCAAGCTCACCGACGACGCCTTTCCCACATTGGCCTTTTCTGCGTTGGGATACGAAGCGGTGCACCACGGCGAAGGCCGCTGGAACGGCGTGGCCATCCTCAGCCGTCGAGGCATCGACGATGTCGTCGACGGTTTCGCCCCAGGGGTCGAAGTGGATCGGGAGGCGCGGATGCTCACCGCCACTTGCGGCGGGGTTCGGGTGGCGACGGTCTATGTTCCCAATGGTCGGGCCGTCGGCCACGAGATGTACAACCACAAGCTGGACTGGCTGGGTCGCCTCCGCCAGCACCTGGAGCATGTCGCCGACCCGGGGGGCGACGTGGTCGTGTGCGGCGACTTCAACGTGGCTCCCGACGACCGGGACGTCTGGGACGCCTCGGCCTGCCACGGGGGCACCCATGTCAGCGGTGCCGAGCGCACCGCCTTGGCCGAGGTGGTTGAGTGGGGCCTGGTCGACATCCTTCGCCAACGACACCAGGAGGGCCAGCTGTTCACCTGGTGGGACTACCGGGCGGGAAACTTCCACAAGCATCTGGGCATGCGGATCGACCTGCTCTACGCCAGCGCACCCCTGGCCGAACGTCTCTCCTGGGTGCTGATCGACCGCAACGCCCGCAAGGGCAAGCTCCCATCCGACCACGCTCCCTTGGTGGCGGAGTTCACCGGCTGACGACCGGCTGACGACGAAGACGGATCTGCATCAGGACGGCCATGGGGCTCGGAGTGCAGGGAACATAGGGAAACGCTTGAGGTTCAGCGTGACGAGTGAGGCGCCCGCCTCCTCGGCGGTGGAAGCGATGAGGTAGTCGGCGAGATCGATGCCGGGGTGAGAGCGCCGGAACTGACGAAGGTGAGCCCCGGCACGACGGGCGATGACGTCGGTGAGGGGAATGAGGAGATGACACTGGCCCAAGCCGAGGTCGTGGTGGCATCGGCCAGCATCGCCGTCGCCTCCGGCTGACCTGCTCCTCGGTGATGTAGATCTGTGTACGGCGCATGTGGTTGTAGGTATACATCGGCGAGAAGTGAGAAATGAGGCCCGGGAGAGGACCGGTGCCTACGTCAGGCGACGAGGTGAGCGCGCAGCTTGGCCAAACCCGCCTCAAGGGCGTCGCGAACCTGGTGGCGGGTCAGCCCAAGGTCGGCGTGGAGCTCCTTCATGGAGCGCAGGCGGGCGCCGTCGAGGCCAAAGCGGGCCCGGACCACGGTTCGCTCCAGGGCGGAGAGGTCGTCGAGGAGGTGTGGCTGGGCGGCATGCAGGCACACGGCATCGAGATCGATCTCGCCGCCGGGATCGGAGACGTCGCCTTGGGCCGCGAGTTCCGACTCGGGCGTCGGCCAACCGGAGTCGCCAGGCCAGAGGTAAGAGGTCATGGTTCCTTCGTCGCGCTCTCCGGCGCCGATGTCAAGGCTTACGTGGAGGACGAACTTGCGGTGGCGACCACGGCCAAGAGCTGGTCGCCGTAGCGTTCCGCCTTGACCGGGCCCAGTCCGGGCAGGGCCAAGAGCGCGTCACGGCTGGCCGGACGGGCCTCGGCGATGGCGGCCAGGGTGGTGTCGTGGAAGATCACAAAGGCGGGCACGCCCCCCACCTTGGCCGCTTGGGACCGCCACGCCTTGAGGGCTTTGAACAGCTCAGGGTCGGCGTTGGCGCCGACCCGCACGCCGGAGCGCCGCCCGGATCCGGACTGACCATCCCTGGCTCCCCGCAGGCGGGCCCGCTCCTGGGCCAGGCGGCTCCGCCACTCCCGCGATCCCGGAGTGGTCGGGCCGCTGGTCAGTGCGGCTCGGGCGGCCTGGATCTCCACCAGCCAGGGTGACGGTTGGCGGCGAGAAGAGCGGGCGCCGAAGTGACGCTCCCGGGCCCACGAGCAGTGGAGCTCGCGCTCGGCCCGGGTGACGGCCACGTAGAGCAGACGGCGCTCCTCGTCGCGAGCATCGTCGGTGGCGGCGAAGGAGATGGGCACGAGGCCTCGTTCGAGCCCGGCCAGGAACACCACCGGCCACTCCAGGCCCTTGGCGGCGTGGAAGGTGGCGAGCTCGACGGCGTCACTGGTCGCACCCGGGGCCTCGGAGCGCAGGCTGGCGGCGAGCCAGGCTTGGAACCCGGCGACGGATCCGTCGACCTCATGCGCCAGGTAGTCGCGCCCGAGGCGGACGAGCTCCTCGAGGACCGCACGTCGCTCGGCTGCGGGACCAGCCCCGGCGGGGCCGTCGTCGTCGCCACCAGGTGCGTCGCCTTCATCGCCCTCGGCGAAGAGAGCGTCTTTTGGCGGGTCTGTCGGCGACGGGCTCGGGCGCAGAGATGCCGCCATGTCGGCCAACCCCGGAGCGAGAGGCGCAGCTGAACGCCCGAGGCCAGCCAGGGCGGCCTTGACCTCGGGCCGCTGGAGAAACGCTCCGCCTCCTCGCACCCGGTAGGGGATGGCGGCATCTCGGAACGCCTTCTCGAAGACGACGAGTTGGGCGTTGGTTCGAGTGAGCACGGCCTGGGTCGACCAGGCGGTGCCGGGAGCATGGCGATCCCGGACCGCTCGAGCGATACCTCGGGCCTCCTCCACGTCGGTGTCGAAGCTGCGGATCCACGGCAGCGGCCCGTCGGGGCGCCGGGGACGAAGAATGGCGCTGTCGTCTGCACCGCTGGACAGGACCGCCCCGGCGACGGCCAGTATCTGGGGGGTGGAGCGGAAGTTGTCGTCGAGCACCACCACGGTGGCCCGAGGTTCGCGTTGCTGGAACTCCTGGAGCTGAGCGGGATCGGCACCGTTCCAGGAGTAGATGGCCTGGTTGGGGTCACCCACCACGCAGAGGTCATCGTGGTCTCCTCGCCAGCAGGCGAGCAGGCGGGCCTGGACCGGGTTGACATCTTGGAACTCGTCGACGAAGAGGTGGCGGTACTGCCATCGCTGGGAGGAGGCAAAGTTGGTGTCGGTCTCCAGGGCGGTGACGCAACCCTGGAGGAGGTCATCGAAGTCGACGAGGCCGCGCTTGCGCTTCTCCTCCTCGTAGCGCCGGTAGAGCGACGCCATGGCGGTAGGGGCGAGGGGAGGCTCCCGGCCAGCCTTGGCCGCCTCGCGCTGGTAGGTGTCGGGGCTCACCATGCGGGCCTTGGCCCACTCGATCTCCGCCGCCAGGTCGGCCGGCTGGACCTTGCCCCTGGTGGCAGCGCTCTCGTTGCCGAGGAGGCGGGCCAGGAGACCGGCCTTGCGCTCGAGGAGGGTCGGCGCCCGCCGATCGTTGTCGGCCCACCAGCGCCGGAGCTGGGCGTAGGCGATGGCGTGGAAGGTGCCGGCAATCACGCGGTCGCGCACACCGAGGGCCGAGAGGCGCCGGCCCAGCTCAAAGGCGGCCTTACGGGTGAAGGTAAGAGCCAGGACATGGCGCGAGTCGGCGGTGCCGGTGGTCACCCGGTAGGCGATGCGCCGTGTGAGGACCCTCGTCTTTCCCGAGCCGGCGCCAGCCAGGATGCACAGCGGAGCGCCGGCACTGGTCACCGCCTCGGCCTGGCGATCGGTCAGTCCGTCGAGCAGCGCGGCAGGTTCCACGATCCTCACACTAGAGACCGGCTGAGACAGCTACGGGGCCAGGGCGGCGACGGCGGCCTGGCCGATGCTGATGCCGCCGTCGTTGGGAGGAACCCGGTGATGGACCAACACCTTTAGGCCTGCCTCCCGACACGTTTGCTCCACCACCGCACTGAGCCGGACGTTTTGGAACACGCCACCGGAGCAGGCGACGGTGTCGAGACCGTGACGGCGGGCGAGGTCGATGGCCAGTCGGGAGGCCGAACGTCCGAGGCCGTCGTGGAATCCGGCGGCGATGATGGCAACGTTCGTTCCGGCGTCGCGTTCGGCCACTACCCGGGCGACGAGGGGGGAGGGGTCGAGCACGACGACGTCGCCGTCGTCGTGGACGGTCGCTTCATAGCCGGAACCGTCGCCCAGAGGGACGCCGGCGGTGCTGGCCTCCAGGGCGATGGCGGCTTGGGCCTCGTAGGTCATGCGTGGATGAAGACCGACCAGGGCGGCCACCGCGTCGAACAGGCGCCCGACGCTGGTGGTGGCGGCTGTGCCCGAATGCTCGATCAGGGTCAGGACGGCGGGCCAGCGTTCGTCGAGATGGCGCCCGACACGCTCGGCCGCCGACCGACCGAGGGCGGCGTGGGTCCAGGCCATGGCCATGCGCCACGGCTCGGTGTTGGCCCGGTCGCCTCCGGGCAGGGGGACGGGGCGGAGGTGGCCCACCCGCTGGAAGCCACCGAGGTCGGCGACGAGGAGCTCGCCGCCCCACAACGTGCCGCACGACCCGAGGCCGAGGCCGTCGAAGGCCAGGCCCAGCACCGGTTCGGTGTGACCATGCTCTACCAGGCATGAGGCGATGTGGGCGTGGTGGTGTTGGACCCCGAGGGTGGGTAGGCCGAGGTCGAGGGCGAACTTGGTCGAGAGGTATTCAGGGTGCAGATCGTGGGCCACCACGTCAGGTTCGACGCCGGCGAGGTGGCACAGGTGGTCGACCGCTTGCAGGAACGAGCGGTAGGCAGCCAGGTGCTCGAGATCGCCGATGTGGTGGCTGGCGACCACCATGTCGTTCTTGGCCACGGCCAGCGTGTTCTTGAGCTCGGCGCCCACGGCCAGGACCTGGCGTCGGGCCCGGCCAGGTAGGGCGAGGGGTTCGGGGGCATAGCCCCGCGACCGGCGCACCATCTGGACGTCGCCGCCGAGGCGGGAACGCAGCACCGAGTCGTCGCAGCGGATATGGATGGGACGGTCGTGGGCCAGGATGGCGTCGACCATCGGCCCCAGACGGTCGACGGCATCGTCGTCGGCGTGGGCGATGGGCTCGTCGCTAGCGTTCCCGCTGGTCATCACCAAGGGTCGCCCCACCCGAGCCAGCAGCAGATGGTGTAGGGGCGTGTACGGAAGCATCAGGCCCAGCTCGGCCAGACCCGGAGCCACCCCCTCGGCCACCTCGGCCTCGGCGCACCAGGGAGCGAGGACGATGGGGCGACGGGGGGAGGCCAGCGCCTCCTCGGCGGCGGGGGAGAGGCGGCAATGGGCCCGGGCGGCGTCGAGGTCGGGAACCATGACGGCGAAGGGTTTGTCGTCGCGCTGCTTGCGCCGGCGCAGCTCAGCCACGGCGTCACTGGAGGTGGCGTCGACGGCCAGGTGATACCCGCCCAGGCCTTTGATGGCCAAGACCTGTCCGTCGACCAGAGCCACCGCGGTAGCGGCCAGCGCATCGCCCCCTTCACCTCGCTCTGTCCCGTCGGGCGCCAGCAGGCGCAGGCGGGGACCGCAGCGGGGACAGGCGTTGGGTTGCGCATGAAAGCGCCGGTCAGCGGGATCGTGGTACTCGGCCTCGCATGCCGCGCACATGGGAAAGCCCGACATGGTGGTGGCCTGGCGGTCGTAGGGGATGGCGCGGATGATCGTGTACCGGGGCCCGCAGTTGGTGCAGTTGGTGAAGGGATAGCCAAAGCGACGGTCGTCGGGGTCGTTCACCTCGGCCAGGCAGTCATCGCAGGTCGCCACGTCGACGCTGACCGGCACCGCCGGCGCCGAGTCATCTCGACTCTCCACGATGCGGAAGCCCGACTGCCCGGCGAACGCCAGCGCGGTGGATTCGACGCCTGACACCCGAGCCAGCGGGGGTGCGTCATCCACTAACCGCCGGATTAGCTCGTCGAGCGCCAAGGCCGGCCCCTCGACCTCCACCAGCACCCCCTGGCTGTCATTGGACACCGAACCTGACAGCCTCAACTCCGCCGCCAACCGGTAGACAAACGGCCGAAACCCCACCCCCTGCACCGTCCCGAAAACCCGAACCCGCCGCCGCTCTACCGTGCCCGACACGGTCAGAGCGACGCAGGCAGTCTTTGGTCGCTGGCCACGAAAGCCGCCGGAGGCGGCCCCGATGGCTGGCGGTCCGGCGGGCGAAGCCCACCAGGAAGGTGTTCAGCGCCCCGGCCGGTGGCTTTGCCGCCGGCCGGGGCACAAGCAGCTCGGCAGAACGGAGAGAGCGAAGCGAACGAGTGAGGCCGACCTCGCATCAACAGATGCGAGGTAGTGGGTCTCCCGCCAGCATGTCGACGATGCGGTTGCCGCCGAAGCCGGTGTTGATCACCACCATGCCGGGGGGATCGTCGCGGATCTCGCCGATGAGGGCGGCGAAGGTGCCGAGGGGATGGGCTCGCACTGCGGCCAGGGCGGCGTCGGCCTCCCCGGGAGGCACCACCGCGACCAGCTTGCCCTCGTTGGCCACGTATAGCGGATCGATGCCGAGGATCTCACAGGCCCCGTTGACGGCGGGGCGCACCGGCAGGTCGGCCTCGTTGAGGATCACCGCCAGCTCGGCGTCTCGGGCCAGTTCGTTGCACACCGTGGCCACGCCGCCCCGGGTCGGGTCGCGCAGCCAGCGGGTGTTGGGGGCTGCCGCCAGCAAATCCCTCACCAGCCCGCCCAGGGGAGCGGTGTCGGACTCGATGTCGGCCTCGATGCCCAGCTCACCTCGGGCCAGCATGACGGCCACACCGTGATCGCCGATCGTGCCTGAGACGAGGACCCGGTCTCCCGGTTGGACGGAGCGCGCGTCGAGGTGGACGTCGGCGGGGATCACGCCCATCCCGGCGGTGGCGATGTAGAGGCCGTCGGCCGCACCCTTGCTGACCACCTTGGTGTCGCCGGTGACGATGGTGACCCCGGCGTTGGCCGCGGCCTCGGCCATGTCGGCGACGATGGCCCGCAGCTCGGCCACGGGGAAGCCGTCTTCGAGGATGAAGGCGGCCGACACCCAGGTGGGGGTGGCGCCCATCATGGCCACGTCGTTGACCGTACCGTGGATGGCGAGATGACCGATGGATCCGCCGGGAAAGCGCAGCGGGTTGACCACCGACGAGTCGGTGGAGAATGCCACCCGCTCGCCGGAGGGCAGTGTGAGGGTGGCCCCGTCGGTCAGGGGTGCAAGGGCGTCGTTGGCGAAGGCTTGGAGGAACACCCCGTCGACCAGCGCGGCCGACGCCTTGCCCCCGGCCCCATGGGCCGAATTGATGAACTCGTCGCGCATCCGCGGCGCCTTGCGTCGGAAGGCCTCGATGCGCCGCAGCACCGTCTCCTCGGCCGAGATGTGCTCTTCCCCGCCCCCATGGCCCTCGTCGGTGCCGGCGGCGGCCATCACCACTCGAACTTTGTCGGATGGACAGTGGTAGGCACTGCTGACCCGACAAAGAACGGCGAGGGGTGCCGGGAGGGGTGCCGGGAGGGGCGGCGGGAGGGGGTCACGCCGAGCGCACGGGGATGCGGGCGGCCGCCGCCGCTTCCCGGGTGAAGCGCCCGTAGTTGTAGTAGGCGGCGCAGGCACCCTCAGAGGAGACCATGCAGGTGCCGATGGGTGTCTCGGGGGTGCAGGCGGTTCCGAAGACCTTGCATTCCCAGGGCTTGATGACGCCCTTGAGGACCTCTCCACACTGGCACGCCTTGGGGTCGGCCACCCGGATGCCGGGCACCGAGTAACGCAGCTCGGCGTCCCACGGGGCGAAGGTGTCGCGCAGCTTGAGCCCGGAGTGCGAGATGAACCCGAGCCCTCGCCACTCGAAGTGGGGACGCAGCTCGAACACCTCGGCCAAGACCTGCAGAGCCCGGACGTTGCCCTCGTCGCGCACGGCCCGGGTGTACTGGTTCTCCACCTCGCAGCGGCCGTCTCGGATCTGGCGCAACAGCATGACGATGCCCTGGAGGATGTCGAGGGGCTCGAAGCCCGAGGTCACCAGCGGCTTGCCGTAGGTAGCAGGCACGAACCGGTAGGGCCGGTTGCCGATCACGGTGCTGACATGTCCTGGGCCGATGAAGCCGTCGAGACGCAGGTCGGGAGACTCCAGGATGGCCTTCAGGGGCGGGACGATGGTGACGTGGTTGGAGAACACGCTGAAGTTCTCCACGCCGGCCTCACGAGCCTTGATCAGCGTCACCGCGGTGGAGGGGGCGGTGGTCTCGAAGCCGATGGCGAAGAACACCACCTGGCGGTCGGGGTTGGCCTGGGCGATGCGCAGGGCGTCGAGCGGCGAGTAGACCATGCGGACGTCAGCCCCCCGGGACTTGGCCTCGAGCAGGTTCCCGTTGCTGCCCGGCACCCGCATCATGTCGCCGAAGCTGGTGAAGATGACCCCGGGCTCCTCGGCCAGGGCGATGGCGTCGTCGACCCGGCCCATTGGGATCACACACACCGGACAGCCGGGGCCGTGCACCAGCTCGATGTTGGCCGGGAGCACGTTCTCGATGCCGTGCTTGTAGATGGTGTGGGTATGGCCCCCACACACCTCCATGAACTTGCGGTGATGCCCGTCGGACAGCACTTCGATCTGGTCCACGGCCAGCCGGGCGGCGGCCGGGTCGCGATACTCGTCGACGAACTTCATGTGGCCCCTTCGTGTGGTCGGTACTCGGCTTGGACGGCCGCCCACAGGGCGTGGGAGACGGCCGCTTGGGTCTCTTGGATCCGGTGCACGCTGTCGGAGCGGACCACCAGGCAGTGGGCTAGCTCCTCGCATTGGGCCATGCGGCCCCCGTCGTAGCCCGAGAGCCCGACGGTGCACATGCCCCGGCGAGCCGCCTGGCGGAAAGCCATGAGCAGGTTCTCGGAGTTGCCGCTGGTGGACAGGCCGAGGGCGATGTCGCCGGGGCGGCCGTGGGCCTCGAGCTGGCGGGAGAACACCACGTCGAAACCGATGTCGTTGGACAGTGCCGAGAGCACGGCGTGATCGGTCACTAACGATCGGGCGGCCAACGCCTCACCCCAGGGTGGGCGGGTGAAGAGTTGGGCCACGTCGTCGGCGTCGGTGGCGCTCCCACCGTTGCCGAAGGCGAAGAGTTGGCCACCCGCCTCGAAGCATCGGGCCATGGTGGCGGCCACCTCGGCCAACTGGCCCTCGAGCAACGCCAGAGTCTCGGCCTGCAGCCGGCTGCTCTGGTCCCACTTGGCTGCGGCTGAGCGGGACAGGTCGGCCAACAGCGATGGTGCATCGTGCTCGTCGCCTTCGATGAAGGGATAGAGGAAGTCAGTCGTCTCCGGGCTCATCGGCGGTTGTCCTCCAGGGAGGTGATGGCCGATCCGGCGTGTACCAGGACCAAGTCGTAGGGGCGAGGGACGTCGATGAGGGTGGTGTCGATGCGCTCCCGGCCCTCGGCCGTGCGCACCAGCGTCTCACCGGTGTCGTCGACGCTGACGACCTCGGCGATGCGCCCTTCGTCGGAGCAGGTGATGCACACCTCTTCGTCGCAGCGGTCGGGGCGGAGCAGCCCGCTGTGCTCGAAACAGACATGAGTCAGCTCCCACAGCAGGTGGTACACCCGCACGAACTGCTCCGAGGCCACGAGGGAGTCGCCGGCGTCAAGCCACAGCACGTGGTCGGCGGCGCCTCCGACCGGACGGGCGCCCGAGCCGATCCACACCGTCTCGACGCCCCACGCCGGGCCCCGGCGCATGGCGTCGGCGACCTCACCATCGGTGGTGCTGGCCACCGCCACCACCATGTCACCGGGGCGCACGGTGGCTCGCAGCGTGGCCACCAAGTCGGCACCGGCGGGCACCACGACCGCAGGCAGCGCCCGCTTGCCCATGATCACGGGGTGGACGAACTCCACGGCGACGTGGTGGGCGTGAAACGCCGAGCCCGGAGAGGCGCACCACAACGTGCCGCCGGCGGCGAAGCGCCGGGCCAGAGCTAGTGAGGCTCGGGCAAGATCATCGAAGAATCCAGGATCAGCCGGCGCCCCGAGGTCGGCGCCGACGGTAGGCGCGAGGTCGGGGCGGGCCATGGTCACAGCGGAGTGCTCTGGGAGAACTCGTCGATCTCGTCGTCGTAGACGCTGCCCAACTCCTTGATGAACGACAGCGTGGTGGCTGCCTCGTCCTCGTCGATCTTGGCCATGGCGAAGCCGACGTGGATGAGGACCCATTCGCCCACCGAGATGCCGCCGTCCTCTTCACCCATGACGAGGCCGATGTTGATCTCGCGCCGTACGCCGTCGACCTCGGCGACCGCTCGGTGTGCTTCGAGGTCGATGATTTCCTTGACCTGGCCTGGGATTCCGAGACACATGTTTGGTCAGCCTCCTTGCGCCACATGGGATGCGGCGGTCTGTGCGGTGGCCGCCTCGCCGATGGTGTCGGCGAGGCGGGAGATGGCAGCGACGGCGGTGCCGTCGGGGACGGCGTCGAGCAGCGGCACGCCGGCGAGGTCGGCATGGACGACCTCCTCGCTCCAGGGCACCTCGCCCCAGAAGTCGATGTCGTGACGCTCGCAGAACTCCATGACGGCCTTGGCGTCGCCGCTGGAGCGCACCTTGTTGGCCACCAGCGCCACCCGGGGGATGGGGAGCTCCTCGGCCAGGCGGGCGATGCGCCGCACCGCCTCCAGCGACCGGTAGTAGGGCTCGGTGACAAGCAGCAGCAGGTCGGCGTGGCGGGTGGTTCCCCGGCTCATGTGCTCGGGGGATGCCTCCATGTCGATCAGGGTGATGGTCTCGGGCCGCTCGCCGAGGTCGCCCATCAATGCGCTGACGGTGGCGTGGGCCGAGCACAGGCATCCCTCGGAGGAGTGTCCGGGTTCGCCCATGAGGACCAGGCGCACGCCGTCGGGGCCAGCCAGGCTATGGCCTTCGATCACCTCTTCGACGGGAGCGGTGAGCGAAGGCCCGCCCACCAGGCGACGCGACACCAGCGACGTCGGCAACGCCGGGGCTTCGGCGCTGATGGTCCGGTCGATGCCGAGAGCGAGGGCCAGGTTGGGGTTGCTGTCACCGTCGATGGCGACGACGGGTGAGCCCCGACGAGCCAGTAGACGGCACAGGGTGGCGCTGATCGTGGTCTTACCGGCGCCGCCCTTGCCGGCCAGGGCGACTCTCATCGCATGACCACGGAGCGAGCCGAGAGCTCAGCGACGTGGGGGGACGAAGCGGCCTCGCCGAGCAGGTCGTAGCGGTTGAGCACCTCACCTAGAAGGCGATGGACATCCCGCAGGGAATCGAGCGACTCCCCGAGCGCCTCTCGGCCTTCGTCGGTGAGCAGGTAGCTGCGGCGGGCGGGCCCAGCCTGGGAAGGCTCCCACCACGAGCTCACGAGGCCGGACTGCTCCATGGCTCGCAGCGACCGGTAGAGGCCGCCAGCGTCGGCGTTGCGCACGCCCGCCCGGCGAACCTGCTCCAACAGCTCGTAGCCGTGAGACGGACCCTCGGCCAGCAGCAACAGCAGGCACGGCCGCACGTAGGAGCGGGACAGCCCTTCGGCCTCGGGCCCGCTTGTCCTGGCCATCAGTCCTCGTGCCCGTGCAGGGCCCGCTCAGCTGCGCACGTCGACGCTTCCTCGGCGGAGCTGTGGCACCAGCAATCGGCGCTGCATTCCCCGTGGGTGGGCCGGGTCAGGTCGCTGAACGAGGCGGCAAACTCCATGGCCCCTTCTTCCCGACCACGCTCCGACAGCGCGAACCAGTCCCCGTCGCGAACCAGGTAGCCCTCGTCCACCAGTCGGGCGAGGTAGGTGACTCCGATGTTGGCGTCGACGCCGAGGAACTGCTCGATCATGGGAGCGTCCACCAAGTCGCCGAAGCCCTCTCCTCGCAGCCAGAACATGACCTGGAGGATCTCGCTACGCCAGTACAGCGCCCGCAAGCTGTCGGATTTGGGGGAGTGCAGGTCTTCCATTGACGCCTCCTGAGTTGGCCGTCCCGGTGGATGCAGACTACACCCAGTGCCGAGGCCCTACACATAAAACTGAGCCTTACCGAGCATGAGACGAACGGGACGAGCATGAGACGAACGGGGTACCGTGGATACACCTCGGCTGCGTCCGCCAGACGATCCCGCCGGGTTCGCCGCTGTGAAGCCCGAGAAAACTTTGCCTGACGGCACCCCCGATTAGATGTAGGCTACATATACCAGGCCCGAGGGGCCGCCTTCGCCAGCAGAGCCAGGGGGGCTCGAATGGAGAAGCGGACCAAAACCTCTCGGCTAGCTACGGGAGGGTAAATAGAGTGAGCCAAGGCAAAGGTCAGAGGACCCGCAGAGAGCCGCTCCGGGCAACCGCCGACACCAGCGGTCCGGGACTCAAAAGTACTCGGGGAAGAGACAGCGACACCGAGGGCGTGAGCAGCGAGGGACGCAGTGGGGCAGGTCCCGTCGCCCGCCAAGCGGGCAACAGGCCCATGGAATCGGAGATGGGAGCCTGGAAGACCGAACTCAACCCCGGGCTGGGCACCGTCGATCTCATCGACGGCTACGACCCCTTCGACCCGTTCTCTCCCATCGGCATCCGCAGCCGGGTGCTCGAAGAGCCTGACGATGTCCTCCAGATCGGCCCCCTCAAGAAGATCTACCTGATCTGGATGGTCGGCGGCTCGTGCGACGGCTGTTCCGTGGCCGTGACCGGCGGTACCCACCCCCGGGTGGAGCACCTGCTGGCCGGCATCATCCCCGGCCTGCCCCGCGTCGAGCTGGTGCACACCGTCGTCTCCACCGAGTCCGGCCCCGAGTGGGTGCACAACCTGTTCATGGCCGAGCGCGGTGAGCTCGACGCTCCCTACGTCATCACGTGGGAGGGCTCGATCATGGACGAGTCGGTCGCCGCCGCCACCGGCGGGTACTGGATGGGCCTGGGGGACGACCCCCAGACGGGCCGCCAGATCTCGAGTCTCGAGTGGCTCGACCGCTTGGCCCCCGGTGCTGCGGCGATCATCGCCATCGGCACCTGCGCCACCTGGGGCGGCATCCCTGCCGCCAAGGGCAACGTCACCAACTCCATGGGCATGATGGACTATCTGGGCAAGGACTACCGCTCCTCCTTCGGCGTACCGGTGGTCAACATCCCCGGGTGTTCGCCCATCGGCGACAACTACCTCGAGGCCGCCTCGGCCACGCTGTTGTTCCTCAACGGCCTGGGCCCGCTACCCGAGTTCGACGAGCTCGGTCGACCGGCATGGCTGTTCGGGGAGACGGTGCATCGCCACTGTCCCCGGGCCGGCTACTACGAAGAGGGCGTCTTTGCCGAGGAGTACGGCGACAAGGAGTGCCTGGTCGAGCTGGGATGTTGGGGCCCGGTGGTCCAGTGCAACATCGCCGAACGGGGCATCGTCGACGGTCATGGCGGGTGCATGCAGATGGGCGGGATCTGTATCGGTTGCACCATGCCGGGCTTCCCCGACAAGTTCTCTCCCATCTACCAGACCTCGCCGGGGTCGTTCATCTCCAGCAACACCAGCCGGGTGGCGGGCGGCTTCATCCGCCGTACCCGCAACATGACCCGGGTCGACAAGAACATGACCACCCGCTGGGACCGCGAAGGCTCACCGACCGGATGGGCACGGTCCAAGACCGCTCCCAAGGGTGCGCTGAAGCAGCTTCACAAGTTCTACGGGAAGTACCAGCACTCTGACCGCCTGCACGCCAAGTCGTACAGCAACTAGCCGGGGAGACGAATCTCTATGTGTTTCAAAAACCTTCCAATCGAGTTTGACGCCAACGGCAAGGCGAGTCTGCGTGAGGGCACTGAAAACCCTTACGCCTTCACCGCCACCAAGGCCAAGGGATACGTCCGGCGCCAGGATGGCCCGGGCGCCCAGCTCGCTGCCCCACCCAAGCTGCGTGACTGGAGCATCGACCCGGTCACCCGGGTGGCCGGTGCCCTGGCCGTGCACACCACCCTCGACCTGGAGAACCGCAAGGCGGTCGACGCCTACTCCCGGGCCATGTTGTTCCGGGGCTACGAGATCATCCTCCAGGGCCGTGACCCTCGCGACGCCATCGACATCTCGTCACGGGCCTGCGGCGTGTGCGGCGGGGTTCACGCCTCAGTAGCCGCCCTCACCATCGAGCAGGCCTTCGGCATCTGCCCGCCGCCGCTCGGGGTCGAGTGCCGCAACCTGGGTGAGGTCGGCGAGATGTTCTACGACCACCCCATCCACCTCGGGCTGTTGAGCGGTCCCGACTACTCCACCTCGCTGGTGTCGGTGACCAACCCCGAGCTGGTGCGCAAGGCCGAGAAGACCTCGGCTCCCGGATACGACCTCCACGGGTACCGCACCATCAAGGACATCATGGACTCCATGAACCCGCTGACCGGGAAGCACTACCTCGAGGCGATCGAGTACACCCGAGTCGGGCGTGTCATGTGCGGGCTCATGTACGGCAAGTTCCCGCACCCGTCCACCATCGTGCCCGGCGGCCTGTCGACCACCATCTCCACCTCGTCGTTCAACGAGTTCTACAGCCAGCTCGGCAAGATGTTCGACTACATCAAGATGATGATCGCCATCTGGGACGACATGATGGACTTCTTCCTCCAGTCGAACCCGGCCTACGAGCAGGTTGGGGCCCGCGACATCAACATCGCTCAAACCGGTGCCTGGGACGACTCCGAGGCCTACGACGCCACCTACGCCAACGTCAACATGTGGGGCAACCGGCGCTGGGCCAAGCCTGGCATGATCATCGATGGCAAGCTGGTCACCACCAACCTCACCGACATCAACATGGGCTTCGAGGAGTTCGTCGACCACTCCTTCTACGACGACTGGACCAAGTCGGGTTCGCCCCGCTTTGCCACCGACTCTCTGGGCAACCCTCTCTCCCCGTACCACCCCATGAACAAGGAGACCATTCCCCGCCCCGGAGCCACCAACTTCAAGGAGAAGTACACCTGGGACACCGCGCCCCGCTGGGACCGGAAGAGCATCGAGACCGGAGCCTACGGTCGCATCTGGACCACGGCGATGGCGGCATCCTCGCCGGAGAACCCCTTTCTCGAGGCGACCGGTGACGGGATGCGCATGGTGCTCCCCCGCCACAACCTGCCCGAGACCGAGGTCTTCTGGAAGATTCCCCGCACCCTCAACGCCTTCGAGCGCAACCGGGGCCGGGCCTACGCCATGGCCCTCAACGCCACCATCGGCATGAACTGCCTGTTGAAGGCGTTCGAGTACTGGCGCCAGGGTGAGACCAAGGTCGCCACCCCGTACAAGGTCCCCAAGGACGAGCGGGTGGGGGTGGGATTCTGGGAGGCCAGCCGCGGCTGGCTGATTCACCACATGCACATGGACAAGGGGAAGATCCTCAACTACCAGATCACCACGCCGTCGACGCTCAACGCTTCGCCTCGCGATCCGTTCGGCACGATGGGCCCCTACGAGGAAGCGGTGATCGACACCCCGATCCTTGAGTCGGTCTCCGACGACGAGGTCAAGGGCATCGACATCCTTCGCACCATTCGCAGCTTCGACCCGTGCATGCCCTGCACCACCCACATGGACACCGGCAAGGGTGTCATCGTGCGGGAGGTCAACTCCTGCGGCTGCACGCTGGAGTGAGTTCGGAGGATCCCGCATCAGGGGAGCGCCGTGGCGCCGTCCGCGTCCTTGTCGGTGGCGTCGGCATCCCCTGGATGCGGGATCTTGATTTCGGTACGCAGTTCGTCCGGCGGATGGAGGCGCTCGACTGGCCCGACGACGTGCTGGTCGACGATCTCTCCTATGCAGCCCACCGGGTGTTGCATCTTCTTCAGGAGGTGCAGCCGGCCAAGGTCGTCTTGGTGGGAGCCATGCCCCGCCACGAGGACGTCGCCGGAACCGTTCGCCGGTACCCCCTCGATCTCACCCCGCCCTCCGATGAAGAGGTGCAGGAACGGCTGGGCGATGCCGCCGGAGGAACCATCGACCTCGACCACACCCTGGCGGTCTGTCGGTACTGGAAGGCCTTCCCCGAGGATACGGTGGTCATCGAGGTAGAGCCTGCAGACCAGTCCTTTGGGCTCGGGTTCACCGACGCGGTGGAAGCGGCCATGGAACCGGTCCTCGCTATGGTGCGAGAGGAGGTCGGAATGACCAGTGAGCCGGTGGGG
>JBBSLT010000038.1:0-16914 GCA_038233555.1 Acidimicrobiales bacterium | reverse complement strand
GATTCGGTTGGCTAGGACGCCCGGACGGCCCGCGGCTGCGAGCGACGGAGCTTGGGAAGGGCTACTCGCCCCGTGCGCTGGAGCTCCACGATGCCATAGTGGCGAAGCAGCTCCTCGAAGTCGTCGACCTTGCCGGGAGAGCCCTCCAGCGAGACGGTGACCACGTCGTGGCCCACGGCCAGGATGCGGCCCTCGAAGACCTGCACCAGCTCGATGACCTGTCCCCGCTCCGCCGGCTCGGCCTGCACGGTGGCTAACAGCAGCTCGCGCTCGACGGACTCGGCCGGATCGAGCTCGTTGATCTGGAGCACATTGACCAGCTTGTTGAGCTGCTTGGTGATCTGCTCGACAGGGGTGGCCTCCACGTCGACCACGATGGTGAGGCGGCTGAAGCGTTCGTCGTCGGTCGGGGCCACGGCCAGGGAGAAGATGTTGAACGCCCGGCGGGCGAACAGGCTCGCCACCCGGGCCAGGACCCCGGCCTTGTTCTCGACCAGCACCGAGAGGATGTGGTGCTTGCTCGGACCGGCCGGCGTCGTGGCCATCAGTGGCCCCCCTCGCCGTGGCGGCCTTCCTGGAAGGGCGGCACCACGATGGCGTCGTTGGAGCTGTTGGCCGGCACCATGGGGTAGACCTTCTCCCGGCTGTCGGTGCGGAAGTCGATCACCACCGGACGGTCGTCGATGGCGTTGGCCTTGTCGATCACCGGCTGGATGTCCTCGGCGGTCTCGGCCCGCAACCCGACACAGCCCATGGCCTCGGCCCACTTGACGTAGTCAGGAAGGTCGGGCGACAGGTAGACCTCGGAGTAGCGCTCGTCGTAGAACATCTCCTGCCACTGGCGCACCATGCCCAGATAGGCGTTGTTGAGGATGGCGATCTTGACCGGGATGCGCTCGCTGCTGGCCGTGACCAGCTCCTGGGCCGTCATCTGGAAGCAGCCGTCGCCGTCGACGGCCCACACCATCTTGTCGGGGCGGCCCACCTTGGCCCCGATGGCTGCGGGCACGGCGAAACCCATGGTCCCCAGGCCTCCGGAGTTGACCCAGGTGTAGGGGTGGTTGAACTTCCAGTACTGGCTGGTCCACATCTGGTGCTGGCCCACGCCCGAGACCACGATGGTGTCGTCGGGGGTGGAGTCCCGGAGCTGTTCGATGACCATCTGGGGCTTGAGGGCGTCACCGTCGGCCTGCGGCTCGTAGGCAAGGGGATACTTCTCCCGCCAGCCGTCGATGGTGGCGTTCCAGGGCCTGCGATCGGGCGCCTCGGTGCCCCCGGCGATGAGGTCGCGCACCGCCGTGACCAGCTCCTCGATGACCAGGCGGCAGTCGCCCACGATGGGGACGTCGGGCCGGCGCACCTTGCCCAGCTCGGCGGGGTCGATGTCGACGTGGATGATCTTGGCGTCGGGGGCGAAGCCCGAGACCTTGCCCGTCACCCGGTCGTCGAAGCGCGATCCGAGGGCGATGAGCAGGTCGGCCTTTTGCATCGACGTCACCGCCGTGTAGTTGCCGTGCATGCCGGGCATGCCCAGGCAGAGGGGATGGTCGTCGGGGAAGGCTCCCCGGGCCATAAGGGTGGTCACCACGTGGATGCCGGTCAGCTCGGCCAGCTCCGCCAGCGCCTCGGCGGCCCGGGCCTTGAGGATGCCGCCACCGGCGTAGATGACCGGACGCCGAGACTCAAGGATGTGCCGGGCCGCCTCCTTGATCATGTTGGGGTTGCCCTTGGTGGTGGGCTGGTAGCCGGGAAGGTCGACCGAGGTAGGCCAGTACCAGTCCATCATCTGGTTGCTGACGTCCTTGGGCACGTCGATGAGCACCGGCCCGGGCCGCCCGGTGGTGGCGATGTGGAACGCCTCTTTGACCACCTGGGGGATCTCCTGAGCGTTGGTCACCAGCCAGTTGTGCTTGGTGACCGACATGGTGATGCCGGTGGTGTCGCACTCCTGGAAGGCGTCGGAGCCGATGGAGGAGTACGCAACCTGGCCGGTGATGACCACCAGGGGGACGGAGTCCATGTAGGCGTCGCACAGCGGGGTGACGATGTTGGTGGCGGCCGGGCCGCTGGTGACGATGGCCACGCCGGGGCGCCCGGTGACATGGGCATAGCCCTCGGCCATGTGCCCTGCGCCCTGTTCGTGGCGCACCAGGATGTGGCGGATGGAGCTGTCGATGATGGGGTCGTAGACGGGGAGGATGGCCCCACCGGGAAGGCCGAACATGACCTCGACACCTTCCATCTCCAGGCTCTTGATGAGGGCTTGCGCTCCGGTCAGCTTCATGATGCTCCTGAGGGTCGAAGGGCTCGGCGGGGTTGGTCGTGGGTTGGCTTGGCGGGCCACCCCGAAAACTGAAACGACCTCCCGGCTGGGAGGTCGTGACACACGCGGCGGGAGGCGGCGTGCGTCAGGCGATGACTACGAGGAGGTCGAGGCGGACAGCGAACATCTCCGACAGTGTGGCATCCAGCGATGCGTTTGACAACCTCCATCCCGGCCCTCGATCCCCTACAGCCGGCTGCGGGCGCTGCCGCCGGCCAGATCGGCAACCCACACTGCGCTGTCGCGTGACTCCGGGGTGGACCCGCTCCAGCCGACGGCCACCACCAGAGCGCCCACCGAGGCCACGTCGGTCATCTGCTGGGTCTGGTCGCCTCCGAAGACGTTCTCGTCGTGGGCGGAGCGGGCCCAGGTGCCGGCGTCGGCCGAGGTCCAAGCGGCGGCGTCGCCCCCGCCACCCAGGTTGGTGGTGCCCACGGCCACGATGACGTCGTCGCCCACGGTCACCCCGCTTGCCCCCTGGTCGAGAGGTCCGGCGAGGTCGTCGCCCTCCACCCGCTCCCATGTCGCCCCGTCGGCGCTGCGCCAGGTCACGGCGTCCTCGTCGTCGCCCGACGTCGAGCCCACCGCCACCAGGCCGGCCTCGCCCCCGGCCAGCGCCGTGGCCCGTCCCTGGCCGAGGTCGGTCCGGGCCCAGGTGGTGGCATCGGTCGAGGTCCAAGCGACCGCCAACTCGCCGTCGGTCCCTACTGCGGCCAGGCTCGACGAACCGGCCACCACGTCGAGGACGAGCTGCTCGCCGGGCCCGGCCAGACCCTCGGTACCGACCCGGGCCCACGACCCGTCGGACGAGGCCCAGACCGCCCCTTCACCCTGGCCATCGCTGCCCACCGCCACCCATCCCCGACCACCGGGCAGGACGGCGACCGCCTCGGCCCGCTGGTCGCCGGGGCCGCCGAAGACGCCCTCGCCGCCAGGAGCCCTGGTCCACAGAGCCCCGTCGGGCGAGGTCCAGGCGGCAGCCGACGAGCCGTCGATGCCCACCGCCACCAGACCCGCCGGACCGGCGGCCACGCCCAGCAGGCGCTGGTCGCCCGGACCACCGAAGCTGTCGCCGTCCACCATGGACCACTCCTGGCCGTCGATCGAACGCCACACGGCGGCATCGACGCCACCGGCGGGATCGGCGGGATCAGGCGCCGATCCCACCGCCACGAAGCCGTCGGGCAGGGCGGTCACCGCCTCCATGCGCTGCTCGCCGGGCCCGACCAGCGACTCCTGATCTTCCACCCGTTGCCAGGCCAGCTCGGGCGGCAGCGCCGACTGGGCGTTACCCGAACCCTGCTCGGGGGCGGCCTCGTCCTGGCCGGCAGCGCGCTCGACCATCCAGACCACGGCATCGATGCCTTCGGCGGACTCCTCCCAACCCACGGCCACCGCGGTGGAGCCGATCACGGCGAGGTCGACCACGTACTGGTCTCCGGGAACCGCCGGCTCCGGCCCTCCGCTGCGTACCACCCCCGACGCCAGCCCGGGCGACCACACCACGGCGTCGACGTCGCCGTCGTCGCCGGTCTCGGTGCCCACGATGATCAACCCGTCGCCCACCTGGGCCAGGGCGGTCATGGCCTGGGTCCCGTCCCCACCGAAGACCTCCTCGTCGTGGGTCAACTGCTCGAATCCCAGGCTGGCCGTCGCCAGCCACATGGCGGCATCGACCCCGTCCTGCTTGGCGTCGGTGCCCACCACGACCACGGCCGAACCGAGCGCCGCCGCTGCTGCCGGCGCCGGGGCACCCGCAGCCGGCAACAGGTCGGTGCCGACGTCGGGCCCGAGCGTCCAGAACAGCCCGTCGGTGGTCCGCCACAGCTCTGGGTCCTCGCCCTGGCGATCGACGAGGGCCCGCACCTCCCGACCGGCATCCACCACGGCCACCACCTGCTCGGCGCCGGGCCGGGCGAAGAGGTCCGGATTGTCGACGGCGCGTAACCAGCGCTCGCCCGAGAAGGACTGCCACGCCACGGTCTCCTCGTCCGAGTCGGCGCCGGCGGGCCCGCTGGGTGCTCCGGTGCCGAAGGCGACGAGGCCGAGGCGGGTCGACTCGACGATGTCCATCGCCGGCCCTTGGTCGACCTCAGCCCTGGTCCAGGATTCCCCGTCGGATGACACCCACGCCGCCGCCACGTCCCCCACCCCTCCGACCGCCACGAACCCGCCGCTCACCGGGTCGGCGGCCACATCGGCCAGCGCCGCTCCGTCGGCGAACACCTCGGGCTCCAGGGCCGGGCGCTGCCAGGCGATCCCGTCGACCGACCACCACACGCTCGGGCGCCCGTCGGCACTGCCCACCGCCACCAACCGGGCGTCGGTGCCCACCACCGAGCCGGCGGCCACCGCCACCAGGCGCGCGTCGCCCTCGCCGGCGAAGAGGGTCGACTCGAGGGCCACCCGCTCGAGGGTGGGCGGCGGCGGGGCCGTCGTGGTAGGCGAGCGCAGGGGGGCGTCGGCGGCCGACGTCTCCGGTGCGCCACGCTCGTCGGCACAGGCGGCCGCCACCAGGGCGAGCACGGCCACCAGCGCGACGACGGGGATGCGCAGCCGCGTCACCAGGGGAGGTTAGGGGCGGGCGCCGGCCAGGCCCAGGCGGTGGAGGTCGCGCTGGATGGTCGTTTCCGGCGCGCCCGGGGTCCGGGTGGCGATCGTCGCCCACGCCAACAGGACCACTACGGCGAGCACCTCGGCGCCCACGGCGGTGATCGCCGCAGCATCCCAAAGCATCTGGGTGAAGCCGAAGAGACCACCCGTGCGACTGAAGGAGAAGGCCACCAAGGTGGTGAAGGAGAAGACGATGCCGGCCAAGGCCGAGACCAACCCACCCCGCACGACGAGGACGATGGCCACCACCAGGGCGACGGCGGCGTTCACCAGGAACATCGGACCGATGACGTCGATGCCCCGGTAGCCGCCGAACCACAGCTGCAGGTGGACGCCACCTTGCACCAGGAGCAGGACGGCCGCCACGATGCGCAGCACTCGGTCTAGGGCGGGGGACATGGGGGGGTTCCTCCTGGTCGGGTGACACTCGCCACGGTAAGGGTTCTGGGTACGGTCTCCACCTCATGGGAGACGACCGGCGCGGGCCGGCGCGGCGCCGGCTGCTGGCCGTCAGCATCCCGCTCGGCGTGATCGCCGCCGCCGCCGTGGTGGGCAACGCCCTTGCCCCCACCTTGGTGGTCAACCACCCTCTACTCCTGCTGGCGCTCAACACCACCACCCGCCACCTGGTGCTCACCTCGACCAACGTCGACTTCGTCCCTTACCTACTGGTGGGGCTGGGGCGGCGACTGCTCGAAGATCCCTTCCTGTTCCTCCTCGGGCGCTGGTACGGTGACGACGCCATCGCCTGGGTGGACGCCAAGGTCGGTGGCGGACGCTTCCTCGCCTTCGTCCAGCGCAACTTCCACTGGGTGGGCTGGCTGCTGGTGGCAGTGGTGCCTGGTGGGGTCGTCTGCGTCCTCGCCGGGGCCTCCCGCATGCGCACGGCGGTGTTCCTGGTGCTCAACGTGGGTGGCACCGTGGCCACCATCCTGGCCCTGCGACGGTTCGGGGACGTTTTCGCCGGTCCCGTGGACGCCACGGTGGCCTTCGTAGGGGACAACGTGGTGGTGCTCACCGGCCTGTCGATCCTCCTCACCGCCCTCTACGCGTTCCGCCGGCGCCGCCACCCCTCGCCGGGCGTTGTCGGACGGGACACCCCTGAGTAGGGTCGATCACACATGAGTGAGCCATCTAGTGACGAGGAGCGCAGCCCCAGGGACGAATGGCTGCTCGACTCCCTGGCCCGCCAGGCGGCGGTGATGGCAGGCCTCGCCGCCACCGCACGTACCGGCGGGCCCGACGTCGATGGCAGCCTCGATTGGTGGGGCCTCGATCGCCAGGCCCGGCGCTTCCTACGCAACCTCTCCGCCCGCTCCCGCGGCCCGGCGGCGCAGCGCTGGAGCCACCAGCTCGGCGCCCACCGAGACCTGCTCACCGGCTACAAGGACGAAGCCCAAGGTGCCCTCGCCAGCGCCGAGCCGGGTGCGGCGGCCGAGGCCGAGGCACGCCTCGGTCTACGCATCGCCGTGGTGGGCAAGGGCGGCGCCGGCAAGTCGATGATCTCGGGCACCTTGTCGCGCCTCCTGGCCCGGCGGGGCCATCAAGTCCTGGCCGCCGACCTCGACACCAATCCGGGCCTGGCCTTCAGCCTCGGGGTCCCTCACACCAGCGGCGGGCTTCCTGCTGAGGCCGTCGAGGAGCACGGTGGCGCCGCCTACGGCTGGCGGCTGCGATCGGGCCTGAGCCCGGCCGAGGCGGTGGAGCGCTTCACCGTCGAAGCCCCCGACGGGCCCCGGTTCTTGCCGCTGGGAAAGATCGGCGACCCCGACAAGACCGCTCCCAAGCACACCCTCGTCGCCCTCCTGGAGGTCCTCCTCGGCTTCGGCGACCCCCGATGGGACGTGGTGGGCGACCTCGAGGCCGGCCCCACCACACCCTTCGAGCGCTACCACGCCTTCGCCGACCGGGTCGTGGTGGTGGTGGGCCCGGCGTGGCGCTCGGCCATGACCGCCCGGCGACTGCTGCCCCTGGTCGCCGACGTGCCCACCGTGATCGTGGCCAACCGCTTCGGCGACGAGCCCGACCATCCCGGCCTCTCCCCTGCCGTGCGGGTGCCGTTCGACGCTGAGGCGGCCAAGGCCGAGCGAGCGGGCCTGGCCCCGCTCGACTGCTGCCCTGACTCCCCCGCCGTCACCGCCATCACCGCGCTGGCCGACCACCTCACCAGCCCCACCCACCAGGAGGTACTCACATGAAGATTGCTGTCACCGGCAAGGGCGGCTCGGGCAAGAGCACCGTCTCGGGAGCCCTGGCCCGCCACCTCGCCGACGCAGGCCACCGCGTCGTCGCTGTCGACGGTGACCCCAACCCGAACCTCGGCATCTCCCTCGGCGTGGACCGTGAGGAGGTGGAGACGATGGAGCCCATCCTCAACGCCCTTCTGGCCGCCGGTCACACCCATAACGACCCGACCCCCGATCCCGAGGACCTGCTGGAGCGCTACGGCCTCGACGCTCCCGGCGGGGTCCGCCTGGTGGCGACGGGCAAGATCGAGCGCCCCACCGACAGCTGCCTGTGCTGCGGCTCACACATGACCACCCGCCAGTTCTTCGGGGAGCTGCGCGACGATGACCGCATCGTGGTGGCCGACCTGGAGGCCGGGATCAACGACCTGTTGTGGGCCAACCCCGGCCCCGACGACGTAGTCCTGGTGGTGGCCGAGCCCAGCGCCAAGTCGGTCGAGATCGCCCGGCGGGCCACCGAGATCGCCGGCCAACTCGGAGTCACGCGCATCATCGGCGTGGCCAACCGCTGCACCAGCGACGCCGACGTCGCTCGCATGACCGAAGCCATGGGCGGCGCCGAGGTGTTCACCGTCCCCGAAGACCCCGCCGTGGAGCGAGCCGATCACCTGGGCCAGGCCGTCTACGACCTCGACTCCACCTCGCCCGCCATGGCCGCCTGCGGCGCCTTGGCCGAGCGCCTCGCTCCCCGTCGAGCCAAGGAGCCGAGCCCAGCAGGCTGACTGCCGGCGGGGCGCCTGCGCAGACTCCGGGTCTGCTCGGCTCTCGCCCCGGCGGGCGTTACCCTGCGACCATGCGTATCGCTCTCATCGCCCCGCCGTGGATGCCGGTGCCCCCGCCCCTCTACGGCGGTACCGAGATGGTGGTCGACCGCCTGGCCCGAGGCTTCCAGGCCGCCGGTCACGAAGTCATGCTCTTCACTACCGGCGACTCGACCTGCCCGGTGCCGCGTCAGTGGATCCTGGAGCGCAGCGAGCACCTCCGCATGGGTGCGGTCGTGCCCGAGCTGCGCCACGTCATCCACGGCTACGAGGCGGCCCGGGGCTTCGACGTCGTCCACGACCACACCCTGGCGGGCCCCATCCACGCCCAGACCATCCCCGATCAGGTGGTGGTCACCACCAATCACGGGCCGTTCAACGACGAGCTGCTCGACATCTACCGGTCCATGGTCCCCCGGGTCGCAGTCATCGCCATCTCCCATTCCCAGGCGAGTCACGCTGCCGGCATGCCCATCGCCCGGGTCATCCACCACGGCGTGGAGCCCGAGGAGTTTCCCGTGGGCAAGGGCGACGGGGGGTACTTCCTGTTCCTCGGGCGCATGGCTCCCGACAAGGGCGCCCGCCGAGCCGCCCTGGTGGCCCGCCAGGCCGGCGTTCCCCTGCTCATCGCAGCCAAGATGCGCGAGCCGCTGGAGTTCGAGTACTTCGAGGAGCAGGTGAAGCCGCTGCTCGGCGGTGACATCGAGTTCGTAGGTGAGGTCGGCGGCGCCAAGAAGCTGAAGCTCCTGGGCGACGCCCGGGCTCTGCTGAATCCCATCCGCTGGGTGGAGCCCTTCGGCCTGGTGATGATCGAGGCCCTGGCGTGCGGCACGCCGGTGCTGACCTTCCCCCAAGGTGCGGCGCCCGAGATTGTCGACGACGGCATCACCGGCTTCTTCTGCGAGGACCGCGACGCCATGGCCGAGGCCGTCCACCGCGTCGACGAGCTCAACCGCTCGGCCTGTCGAGCGGCGGTGGAGGAACGGTTCTCCTACGACCGCATGGTGGCCGAGCACCTGGAGCTGTTCGAGTCGCTCCTCAATCCCTCCCCATCACCTCTGCCGACAGAGGCTGGCGCGCTTCCCTGACCAGCTCCACCCCCGGCGGGAGCCCCTCGACCGACACGTCGTCGCCATCGACCTCCACCGCCAGCCGGCCGCCCCCGAGGGGAATGTGGCCGACCCGTAGGCGGCCGATGGCCTTGGGCACCACTGGGGCCAGCCAGAGCTTGCCCTGAGGGAGCCACGGGTCGAAGCGCAGTAGATGGCGCAACAACAGCAGCGGTGACGCTGCCGCCCACGCCTGGGGCGAGCAGGATGCCGGGTAGCCGAGGGGGATGGGCAGCTCGGAGCGGTCGAGGCCACCGAAGAGCTCCGGCAGGCGCCCACCCACCGCTCCGGCGGCGTCGAGCAGACCCATCACCACCCGCTGGGCCTCTTCCACGAAGCCGTAGCGCATGAGCCCGGCGGTGACGATGGCGCTGTCGTGGGGCCACACCGACCCGTTGTGGTAGCTGATGGGGTTGTAGCCGACCATGGTGGTGGCCAGGGTCCGGATGCCCCAGCCGTTGAACATGGCCGGTGACAGGAGGTGGCGGGCCACAGCCGCCGCCTTTTCCTTGTCGATGATGCCGGTCCACAGGCAGTGGCCCATGTTGGACGTCAGCGCATCGAGGGGCTGGTTGTCGCCGTCGAGGGCCATGGCGAACCACTGGCGGTCCTCCAGCCAGAAGTCCCGGTTGAAGGCCTCCTTCAGCTCGGCCGCCTTGGTCTGGTACACCGAGGCCGTCGCCTCGTCACCGGCCTCATGGGCGAAATGCGCTCGGGCCACGTAGGCGGAGTAGGTGTAGCCCTGGACCTCGCACAGGGCGATGGGGCCACAGCCGAGGTTGCCGGCGGCGTCTCGCACCCCGTCCCAGGAGTCCTTCCAACCCTGGTTGCGCAGGCCCCTCGGGCTGGACTGCTCGTACTCGACGAACCCGTCGCCATCAGAGTCGCCGAACTCGCTGATCCAGGCCATGGCCCGGTCGACGTGGGGCAACAGGCGGTCGACCTGCTCGGCGGCCAGGCCCCAGCGACGGAGCTCTCCCAACAGCATCACGAAGAGCGGGGTGGCATCGGCCGTGCCGTAGTAGATATTGCCCCCGCTGAGCGACAGGGAGGCAGCCGTGCCGAAGCGCATCTCGTGCAGGATCCGCCCGGGCTCCTCCTCGGTTTCCGGGTCGACCTTCTCGCCCTGGAACCGAGCGAGGGTCTGGACCACGCCGAGGGCGAGATCGGGGTCGATCAGCATGGTCATCCACGACGTGAGCAATGAGTCACGCCCGAACAGGGTCATGAACCACGGCGCTCCAGCGGCCACCACCGCCCGCTCGGGAAAGTCGGGGTCGAAGATGCGCAGGGCACCGAGATCGGCCTGGCTGCGGGAGACCACCGCTTCGAGCCCGGCGTGGGCCGAGGAGACGGTGGGAACCTGGCGACGCCAGCGCTGAAGCCGTTCCGTAGGTGCCGCCCGCTGGACCGACTGTCCGCAGCGGTAGAGGGGCTCGAGCCGCACATCATCGATGACCGGCGTGAGCTGCACACAACCCGCCCAGGTGCCCTGGGGTTCGATGACCACCTCGGCACAGAGCAGGTGGTGCTCGACCACCTCCAGCCCGGTGCACGACACCACCGTGCCCCGCCGGGCGTCGCCGTGGTGGTAGCCGAAGGACAGGTGGCCGTCGCTCGTCTCCAGCGACCGCTCCCCTCGAAACTCGACCCGGCCCTCCTTGACCTCGAACAGGTCGGCGAAGTCGGAGTCGACGGCCAGCTCTATCAAGCATGACATCGCCTCGTCGCCGAAGTTTCGGATGACGATGTCCTCGCGCATCCCCCGACCCACGTAGCGATCGCGGAACGCCACCAGGGTGCTGTCGGCGCGACCCGGCCGGGGACGGGCCCGGGTGACGAAGGTGGCGGCGAAGGGATCCCTCACGTATGACGACAGGGACTGCAGCGCCAAGCCGTTCAGGCGCAACTCATAGGACGACAAGAAACGGGTGTCACGGAAGAAGAGGCCCTGGCTCTCGCCCTCAGCGATGTCGCCATTGCGACCCGAGATGCAGAAGGTGGCGCCCTCGACCAGGGTGACCGTCCCTGATTGTCCCAGCGAGGGTGGCTCGCCGGTGAAGTTCCAAGGTTCGACCACGACCTGGGCATGTTAGCGAATTGAAATCTGTCCCTGCGGAGGAGCGGCCGCTACCGCTCGATGGTGAGACCTCGCAGGTAGAACCAGTACGTGCGCCAGCGGATGTCACCGATGGGCAAGAGCAGGGATACCAGGGCCCGGTACATGCGCCACGTCTGAGCCAGACCCTGTCTCCGGCCCACCTTGGCCCGCTTGGTACGGTGCTGCACCCCGGCCATCACCCTGACGCTGGTACGTAGACGGGACTCGCAGATTACCTCGTTGAGGCGGACCTCGATGGTGTAGCCATCCAGCTTGGTGGTTGGGACCGCCTCGAACACCCACCGGGGAACGATGCGCTCGCCGCTGAGGGGAGGGCAGCGCAACACCACCCAGTTCCAGAAGGTGCCGTAGTCGAAGAAGCCGATCGACATCGTCGCCCTGCCCTCGACGAAGGGAGCGCAGACCTCGTCCAGGTGCGCGGCGGTCAGACCGGTGCAATCGGCGTCAATGAACAGGATGGCCTCGGCATCGGTGGCGGCGACGCCGGCGGCCATGGCCAGGGCCTTGGATCCGATGGTGGCGTCGCGCCGGACGACTTCGGCCCCCGCGGCCGCCGCCAGCTCCGAGGTGGCGTCGTCGGACCCGTCATCGACGACGATGACCGCACTGACGTAGCGACAGCCCCGGGCGGCGGCGACGTTGTCGGCCACCGTGGTCGCCTCGTTGCGCGCCGCCATGACGACGTCGATGTTCACCCGGGACGCGCCCTTCAGGTTGAAAGGTCGGCGGGAACGAGCTGATCTGGGGTGAGCTGGTCGGTGAGAAGGCGCCCGAAGCGAGCCGGGTCGCCCCCGACGAAGCGCCGGCAGAGGGGCAGACCCTCGACGTAGCAGGTGATGTAGGCCCGCCAGGTGGGATCGGTCAGGAACGAGACCAACTTCTCGGCCCGACGTCGGGGAAGAAGGGCCCAGCGCTCGGCGTAGGCCACGGCATCGTCGTTGTCGGCTCCGTGCTCGTGGAGCATCAGGGCCACGTTGCCCCGTACTCCCTCCAGCCCCTGGGCCGCTTGGGCGACGGTGGCCACCACCTCGGTGTCGAAGGGGATGCCGAGAGGGCCGAGGTGCTCGGCGGCCATGGCCGCCCGCTCGACGGGATCGACCGACACCACCACCTCCAAGCCGAGATCGGCCAAGCCTTCGGCCAGCAGGCACTGGGGCGTGCCCACCAAGAAGATCGTCTCCTCCAGCCACTGGCGGCGCCGGATCAAGCCCACCTCCTTCCGGCAGTGCTCGGTGTGATGGCCCGGATAGGCCTCATGCGCCACCAAGTGCGCCAGGCCAGGGCTAAGCACGGGCAGGTCGACGTTGACCGCTACCCGAGAGCGCAGGCCTCCCAGGTAGTAGTTGAAGCCCGACCACGGTCGGTCGGTGACGAGCTCGATGTCGACGTGCTCACCGTCAGGCAGTCCGAAGGCCCGGTCGGTGCGCTCTCGTAGATCGTCCAGCAAGGAGGCGATGGCGGCGTCGAGAACCTCGACGGGCACGGCTTGGGCCTCCCGCCACTGCCCGTAACGAGTGCCCAGGTCGCCGTCACCGGGCAGGACCGCATCGAGGCGCCGGTGAGCCTCGGCCATGGTGTCCTCGGGAACCATCCTCGGACGCACGCCGTAGCAGGCCTCGACCTCGTCCACGTAGGGCAGCGACTCTCCGGCCAGGCGCCGAGCGGTGGTGTGCAGGCCCCTCACCTGGGCGGCCAGCCAGTGACGCCGATTCGCCTCGGGCTCGGTGCCGGTCTCGAGGTCGGCCAGCAGGCGCCGGGCCGCCTCGGCCAACAGGGCGGCGGGGATCACCGGCCCTTCGGCCGCGGCTGCGGCCAACGCGCCAGGACCCGTATAGGCGTCGACCAGCCCGTCGATGTGGCGACCGAGAGCCAAGCCGAGCTGGAGGTAGCGCGTGACCGGGTCGGAATCAGGATCGGGAACGGCGTGGCGCACTACCCCAGCTTGGCCCGCAGAAACTCCAAGGTGCGGGTCCAGGCCAGGCCGGCTGCCGTCTCGTCGTAGGCCTCGGGCTGGGTGTCGTTGAAGAAGGCGTGACCGGCCCCGGCGTAGAGGTGGAAGTCGCTCGGTTTGCCTGCCTTGTCGAGCGTCGCCTCCAGTTCATGCACCTTGTCAGGTGAGAAGAGGTCGTCCTCCTCGCCGAAGTGGCCCTGAACGGGGGCATCGAGCCTGGACCAATCGGGTTTGGACGACTCCCATGGGATGAGGCCGTAGTAGGCGACGCAGGCGTCGATGTCGTCGGGACGTAGGGCGGCGAGCATCATGGCCAGACCGCCGCCCATGCAGAACCCGACCACCCCAAGGCCGTCCCCCCGCACGGCGGGGCTGGATCGGAGGTGGCCGACGGCCGCCCCCAGGTCTTGGGCCGCCTGCTCCAGGTTCAAGGCCATCATCAACTTGCCGGCCTCGTCGGGCTCGGTCGCCGTGGCCCCCCGGAAGAGGTCCGGCGCCAGGGCGCTGAAGCCCTCGGCGGCGAAGCGGTCGCACAGATCCTCGATGTGGGGGACGAGGCCCCAGTACTCCTGGATGACGACCAGGCCCGGCCCAGCTCCCATCGCAGGGGTCGAGAGGTACCCGCGCTCGTTGTCCCCGAGGTCGATCAGCTGGCCCATGGCCCCGACCTACCCAGAAGTCGGCGCCTCGCTACCGCAGCTCGGGGGCATCGGGGCAGTCGGGCGGCCCGGACACGGCTGGTCCGGGGACCCGTCCGCTGGGACGGATCAGGACATCGACCAGGTCGAGCGGGACGATCTCGTCCGTTGCCGTCCACGGCTCCTTTCTCTCCAGGCGGCGGGCCATGGCCGACCACAGCCCAGCGGGAATAGCCCGACCGACGCCCGCCACCAGCCAGACGGGGACCTGGGCATGGTGGGCGACGGCGGCAGCCGCGTAGGAACCACTCACGGCAAGCAAGCCGTCGGTCCCGAGGGCGCCAGCCTCCAGCACAACTAGATCTGCCGCCATCACGGCCGCCGCCATGCCTGCTTCGGCCACCTCGACCGCTTCGATGCCGATGTCTTGGAGCCGGTAGACCAGTCCTGCGCCTTCGCCTCCCGCATCGACCACGAGTGGCGTCACGTCACCCCGCCGGGCGAGTGCCGCCACCGCCACCTCCGGCCAGCCGAGGACGACGACGGTGGATGCTTCGGGCAACTCGTCGGCCAGATGCCGGTCGGTGGGATCCTGGTCGATCTCGCCCACACACCGCCATGCCTCGGACCGAGGATCTTCCCCACAGAGAACCCGGGCGCACATCCAGGCCAGTGGGCCCGATGCCGGATGGTGATCGAGCAGGCGGCGACAGGAAAGAACGAGGGCCCCGGTGTCGGAGGCGAGGGCGGCGAGGGCCGGGGCGCTCTCCTGGACCAAGACCTGGTGCTCGACGTCACCGGCACGGGCCAGATGGCGCAGCCGCTCCACAGGGTGCACGTCGGCGACGCTAGGGCCTTCCTCTCGACTTCGTGGCACCGTGGCGGTCGCGCTACCTTCGGGGGAGTGCCCACCGACGCCCCCGCCGACGTGGCGCTGGTCCCGCTCAACGGATCGTCACACCCGCTGGAGCAGTGGCTCACCACCTTTCACCTGGTGCTCGGCGCCCTCGACCCGTTCACGTCCGAAAGTGCCTGGCTGCTGCCCACCCTGGCCCGGATCTTCCGGGTCTACGACCAGGCCGACTGCCGGGTGGCCATCCTCATCACCTGCACCGCCGATGAGGCCCGGCAATTCCTCGGGCCCTACGCCGAGGAGTTCCTGACCTTCGCCGACCCCGAGCGCGAGGCGGTCAAGGCACTGGGCCTGGAACGGCTTCCCGCCCTGGTCCACATTCGCCAGGACCTCAGCCTGGCCGGGGTGGCCGAGGGTTGGCATCCGGCCGAGTGGCGTGAGCTGACCGACCGGCTCTCCCTGGCCATGAGCTGGAGCCGGCCCACCATCCCCGGTCGGGGCGATCCGGCCGCGTACGAGGGCACCCCCGCCACCGGCTGACGACCTTGATCCAAAGGCCCTGGTGATGTCCATGTAGATGTAGCGTCCCGTTCGCCATATTATGCGGGAGTACATGACCGTGACACCCCGGGGCGTGCAGCCGGTGCTGCAAGTGGAAGACCTCCGCGTGTCGTTCTCCTCACCGGCAGGTCCACTCCAGGCCGTCGACGGCATCGATCTCACGGTGGGCGCTGGCGAAACCGTTGCCCTGGTGGGCGAGTCCGGTTGCGGCAAGACCGTTACAGCCCTCGCCGTTCTCGGACTGATCGCCGAAGACGGCGACGGGGCGGTCACCGGTCGCATCTGCGTCGAAGGCACCGACCTTTCCAGTTTGAAGCAGGGCCAGCTCCGGCGCCTGCGCGGTGCCGCGGTCTCCATGGTCTTCCAGGAGCCCGTGTCGTCCCTGAATCCCGTTTTCACCATTGGCGACCAGATCGGCGCAGTCATTCGTGCGCACGATAGGCGGGTGTCTCGCCGCCAAGCCAGGCATCGGGTGATCGAGCTCCTCGGTCGTGTCGGAATCCCTGACCCCGAGGCCAGGCTGGACACCTACCCGCACCAATGGTCCGGCGGCATGTGCCAACGTGCCGTCATTGCCATGGCGATCGCCAATCGTCCTCGGCTGGTGATCGCCGACGAGCCGACCACTGCGCTCGACGTGACGGTTCAGGCTCGTGTGCTGCGGGTCTTGAGCGAGATCCAGGCGGAGACCGGAGCCGCCTTGTTGTTGATCACCCACGACCTTGGAATCGTCGCCGAGATGGCCGATCGAGTGGTGATGATGTACGCCGGTCGAGTCGTCGAGGAAGCGTCCGTCGAGACGATCTTTGACGATGCTCGACATCCCTACACTCGGGGGTTGCTAGCTAGCTTGCCTCGGATCAGCGGGAGCGGCGAACTCGTCTCGGTTCCAGGGCAGCCGCCCCAGCTCCATCGGATCCCCTCAGGCTGCCGATTCCACCCGAGATGTGAGCACGCAGCCGGTCGAGCTCCTTGTCGAGATGAGGTCCCACCATTGGTCGAAGCTGGTCTCGGTAGTCGACGTTCGGCGTGCCATTTCCACGATGAGTTGTCGGGCCCCAATCAGAGGCTGTTGCCGGCAAGCGACCTCGACCCGGATGAGCAGGGCTCGAAGTCGGCGACGATGAGCACTGAGGTGCTCCTCGACGTCGATGAGGTGGTGGTGCATTTCCCGATCCGTAGCCGCCTGACCGGCCGTTCCGTGGGCCAGATTCGAGCCGTGGACGGCGTCTCACTCATGCTTCGTCGTGGCGAGACCCTCGGCTTGGTGGGCGAGTCTGGCTGTGGGAAGTCGACGACAGCCAACGCCATCATGCGCTTGCAGGATGTCACCCGGGGGCGGATCTCCTTCGATGGTCAAGATCTCACGGAGCTGTCTGGGCGAGCGCTGCGGACCGTGCGGCAGGGCATCCAGATGGTGTTTCAAGATCCGCATGCGACGCTGAACCCGAAGTTGACCGTCGGGGCCAGCATTGCCGAGCCCATGCTCATTCACGGCTTCTCTCATCGAGCAGCAACCGAGCGAGTCTTCGAGTTGCTGGAGATGGTTGGTTTGGAGGTTGGGCACGCACATCGCCACCCTCACCAGTTCTCGGGAGGCCAGCTCCAGCGAGTTGGGATCGCCCGTGCACTGGCCCTGGAGCCTCAGTTGCTGGTCCTGGACGAGCCGGTGTCGTCGCTCGACGTCTCCATCCAGGCCCAGGTCCTCAATCTGTTGGCCGATCTCCAGGGCGAGCT
>JBBSLT010000037.1:0-17102 GCA_038233555.1 Acidimicrobiales bacterium | reverse complement strand
TCGAGGGCGGCTACGCCGCCGGCACCGACACCTTCGCCAGCGATCGCATCCTGGTGCGCCACACCTCGGAGTACCGCACCGAGGAGGCCGACCGCCTGGCCCTGGCCGCCGAGCAGGGATGCCCGACGTGAACGCCGCCCTAGGCAGCGCCGGAGTGATGCTGGGCTTCACCGCCTCGGTCCTCGGCGTGCTCACCCTGGCCGCCGGCCTGCGCCAGCGCCGCCGAGCCACCTCTGGTCCGCCACCCGTTCTGGCACCTGTAGCGTCCGGTCATCGGCGCGTTGGCGGTGCCAAAACGGGGGTGGAGCTGTTGTGGCTGGGGCGCTCCTTCGCCTGGTTGGTGCTCGGTGGTGCCGTCCTGGCCACGGTGGCCAT
This sequence comes from Acidimicrobiales bacterium, assembly GCA_038233555.1. GTDB lineage: Bacteria > Actinomycetota > Acidimicrobiia > Acidimicrobiales > CADCSY01 > JADDRA01. The sequence goes on along the minus strand of JBBSLT010000037.1, from coordinate 16,727 downwards.
GGAGATGGCCTTGGTCGGCCACGACTTCTCGCTTCAGTATGTGGCCGACAACGGGAGCCGCTCGACCCCGCTGCTCTACACGGTGGCGTCGTTGTGGGGCGCCCTGGAGGGCTCCATCATCCTGTGGACGCTGGTGCTGGCCGGCTTCCTCGCCGCCGTCGTGCGCCGCTTCGCCGACCGGGCTGGCGACCCGCTGGTGGCGTGGGCCACCCTCACCATGTTCGCCGTGGCCGCCTTCTTCTTTGCCCTCATGCTTGGCCCGGCCGACCCCTTCACCCTTGCCGCCACGGTCGTGGCCGATGGCCCCGGTCCCAATCCGCTGCTCCAGAACCACCCCCTCATGGCCATCCACCCGCCCATGCTCTACCTGGGCTACGTGGGCTTCACCGTGCCCTTCGCCTTCGCCATCGCCGCCCTCGTCACCGGGCGGGTGGGAGAGGGCTGGCTGGCCGCCACCCGGCGCTGGACGTTGGTGGCGTGGGGCTTCCTCACCGCCGGCATCATCCTTGGTTCTTGGTGGTCGTATGAAGTGCTCGGCTGGGGTGGCTTCTGGGCGTGGGACCCGGTGGAGAACGCGTCGTTCCTGCCCTGGCTCACCGGTACCGCCTACCTGCACTCGGTCATGATCCAGCAGCGCCGGGGAATGCTGCGGGTCTGGAACCTGTCATTGCTCATCGCCACCTTCTCGCTGACCATCCTGGGCACCTTCCTCACCCGCTCCGGCGTGCTCGACTCGGTCCACTCCTTCACCGAGTCGCCCATCGGACCATGGTTGCTCGGCCTCTTTGCCGTCACCGTGGCCGTGTCCCTCGGCCTCATCGGCTGGCGGGGCGACCGGCTGCGGGCGCCGGGCAGCATCGACTCACCCGTGTCGCGCGAAGGGGCGTTCTTGGCCAACAACGTGGTCTTCGCCGCCTTCGCCTTTGTGGTCCTGCTCGGCACCGTCTTTCCGCTGTTGGTGGAGGCCATCAACGACGACCGTATTTCGGTAGGTACGCCCTACTTCAACCGCATGACAATGCCGCTCGGGATGATGCTGCTGTTCCTCATGGCCGTGGCCCCGGTCCTGCCATGGCGCAAGGCCTCGGGCGAGCTGTTGCGCACCCGGCTGCAATGGCCGGCGTGGGCGGGGACCGCCGCGGTGGTGGCCGCCGTGCTCGTCGGGGCTCGGGGCGTCGCCCCCCTGCTGGCCTTCGGCCTCGGCGCCTTCGCCGCCACCGCCGCGCTGCGCCAGCTCATGCTGGCCGTGCAGGCGTCGCGCCGACGAGGTGAGTCGCCGCTGCGGGGCCTGGTGGGCCGGTCCAACGGGGGCATGGTGGTGCATGTCGGGGTGGTGCTGGTGGCGGTGGCCTTCACCGCCGCCTCGTCCTACGCCAGCAGCGACCAGTTCCGCCTGGAGCCGGGGGAGTCGGCCACCCTCGCCGGGCGTACCGTCACCTACGAGGGCATGAACGAACCGGTGCAGAGCGGCCAGAAGACCACCTTCAGCGCCCGGGTGAGGGTCGACGGCGGCCAGGTGTACGAGCCGGCGCTCAACACCTTCCCCAACGCCAGCCAGACCATCGGTACCCCGTCGGTGAACACCGGCCTTGTCGAGGACCTCTACCTCACCCTCGTGGCCGGTCCCGAGACCCCCGACGAGGCGGCCGTCATAGGGGTCATCGTCCAGCCCCTGGTCGTCTGGCTGTGGATCGGCGGGGGGATGATGGCGGCGGGCACGATCCTGGCGGCGTGGCCGGGCGAGCGCCGGCGCCGCGTGGTCGAGCCGGTGGCGGGGTCGAAGCCGACCGCTGGCGAAGACGAGCTGCGGTCCGAGGTACCAGCTCCGGCCGGGGTGGCCTGACTTGGCTTTGCCCACGGCCGAGGAACAGGCCTCCGACGCAGTTGTGCCCACGCCGCCCCGCCGGCGCACGGCGCTGTTCATCACCACCGGTCTCGGGGTGGCGCTGGTTCTGCTCGTCACCGCTTTGGCCACCAGCGACTCCGCCACCAGTCGCACGGGCGAGAGCCCCCTGCTCGGGCAACCGGCACCGGCACTGGAGGGACCGTCGGTGCTCGCCGGCGGAGGCGACTACGCCCTGGCCGACCAGGCCGGGCGTTGGACCTTGGTCAACTTCTTCGCCACCTGGTGCGTACCTTGTCGGGCCGAGCATCCCGACCTGTTGCGCTTCAGCGCAGCCCACGCCGACGCCGGCGATGCCCGGGTGGTCAGCGTGGTCTTCAGCGACCAGCCCGACGACGTGGCCGCCTTCTTCGCCGAGTACGGCGGGAGCTGGCCGGTGCTCGATGACGAGGTAGGCCAGGTCGCCCTGGAGTGGGGCGTGACCGGCGTGCCCGAATCGTTCCTGGTCGGGCCCGACGGCTCCGTGCGGGCCAAGATCGTCGGTGGCGTGGAGTACGACGAGCTGGAGGCGTTGCTCGCCGAGGCCCAGGGCGGCCCTGCCGCCGTGGGAGGTTAGGGCGTGCGCCGCTGGTCGACCTGGCTGATCCTGTCGGTGGTCCTGGTGGGGGCATTGGTGCTCGGCAGCGGGGGCGACGGACCGCCGACCCCGGCCGAGCGCTCGGCCGATCTCGCCTCCCAGCTGCGCTGTCCGACGTGCCAGGGCCAGTCCGTGCTCGACTCCAACGCCCCGGCCGCCGAAGCCATCCGCACTGAGGTCAGGCGCCGGGTCGACGCCGGCGAGAGCGACGAAGAGATCCTCGCCTACGTCGACGGCCAGTTCGCCGACTCGCTGCTCCTCACCCCGCCTCGCTCCGGTGTGGGTGCGCTGGTGTGGATCCTGCCCGTGGCCGGACTCGTGGTGGCCGTCGCCGGCTTGGCCGTGGCCTTCCGGAGGTGGCGGGGCGACCCCGTGCCAGACGTCACTGACGACGACCGGCGCCGGGTGGCCGAGGCGCTGCGCCCACCTCCGTGACCGCGCCCAGCACCCGTCGTCGCTTCGACCCCGACGCCCTCGCCGAGCTGGAGGAGCAGCGCAACTTCCTGCTGCGCTCGCTGCAGGACCTCGACGACGAACGGGCGGCCGGCGACCTGGCCGAAGCCGATTACCAGACGCTGCACGACGACTACACGGCGCGAGCGGCCGAGGTGCTGCGCAGCATCGACGAAGGCCGGGCCTCGGCTGCCAGCCGGGACGCCTCGCCCCGCCGGGGTCGGCGCCTGATCGCCGTGGTGGTTGTGGCCGCCGTGGCCGGATCGGCAGGGCTGGCGGTAGCGGCGGCGTCGGGGACGAGGCTTCCCGGCGACAACATCACCGGCGACATCCGCGAGACCCCCTCGAGCCAGTTGGCCCAGGCCGCCACCCTGGCTCAACAAGGCGAGGTGGCCGAGGCGCTGCGCCTCTACGACGAGGTCTTGGAGGGCGATCCCGCCAACGTGGAGGCCCTCTCCGAACGAGGCCTGCTCCTGGTCTCGCTGGCCTCGGCCACCCAACGCCCGGCGCTGGCGGCCGAGGGCCGAGAGTCGATCGAACAGGCGCTGACCGTCGACGCCGACAACGCCCGGGCCCTGTTCTACCTCGGCCTGGCCCTGCGCCTAGGAGGAGACGACGCCCGGGCCGCCGACGCCTTCACCGCCGCCCTGGCCGCCGACCCACCCCCCGCCCTACGCCAAGCCATGGAAAACTTTTTGGCCTCAATAGCTGAAGGCCAGCTCTAGCTGGCGGTCAGCCACGGCGGATCATCGCCGCAATTGGCACAGAGCCCGCCGAGCAAGTGGTCAGCGCGGAGACCGGCGGGCACTACCCGTCGGTCGGAGCCCGATCAGTTCACCGAGCAACCTTCGGTTGCACGGCGAGGCGACGCTACGCCGGAGGCGGCGAGTACCGAGCCCGGCTGAAGTTGCCGTCAGGGCCGACCTCGATGGTCCACACCGAGGCCTTCTTGCACGTCCAGCGTTCGCTGACCAGCTCCACCCCTCGACGGTGGAGCCGGTCGAGGACCGGTCCCATGAGGTTGCCGTGCGTGCACAGCACCACCTCGCTTCCCGCCAGCGCCTCCAGCAGCTCCCAGGTGGCGCCGATGTCGGCCTCCTCGGCCAGGGCAGGGTGGAGCTCGACCTGGAGTCCGAGACGTCGGGCCAGTGGCTCGACGGTCTGGGTGCAGCGGCGGTAGCGGCTAGAGAGGATGCGCTTGATCGGCGACGCCGTCAGCGCCTCGGCCAGCGCATCGGCCTGACCCGCCCCCTTGCCGGAGAGCGGGCGCTGCTCGTCGGGTCCGTCCCAATCGGATCGGTCGCCGGCCTTGGCATGACGGACGAGGTGGAGTTGCACCCGTCGAGCGTAGGCGGACCGGCCGCTCTGCTTCAACGAGTACGGCCGGTGCCGAAGGGCGTCTTGGGGAAGGAACGAAGCGCGTGGGAACAGAGTCCTTCACCGTTGGCGTGGAAGAGGAGTTTCACGTCGTCGATGCCGACAGGTTGGAGTTGCGCTCGGCGGTGCGATCGGTGTTGAGCTCGGCGCGCGACCGCCTGGGCGATCAGGTCCAGCCCGAGCTGCTCGACCCCCAGATCGAGGTGGAGACGTCGATCTGTGCGAACCTGGCCGAGGTACGTCGCGAGCTGACCAGGCTGCGCACGGGCCTGGCGAAGGCAGCCGAGCAGGAAGGGAGCCGCGTCCTCGCCTCGGGAACACACCCCTTCTCCACCTGGGAGCACCAGCGCGTGACCCCCAAGGCGAGGTATCGCCAGTTGGCCGCCGACTACGGCCAGCTGGCTCGGGAGCAGCTCGTATGCGGTAGCCATGTGCACGTGGCCGTCCACGATTCGGAGGCGATCGTGGAGGTGATGGACCGGACCCGGCCGTGGCTGGCGGTCCTGTTGGCCCTCTCGGCCAACTCCCCGTTCTGGGAAGGAGTCGACTCTGACTATGCCAGCTATCGCACGGCCGTCTTCGACCGATGGCCGACCACCGGCACGCCGCTTCCCCTTGGCTCCCGGCCCGCCTTCGATGGCCTGGTCCGTGACCTCCTGGCTTCAGGGGTCATCCGCGACGCCGGCGCTCTGTACTGGGATATCCGACCCTCGGCTCGCTATCCGACCCTTGAGTTCCGGGTGGCCGATGTGTGTCCGACCGTCGACGAGGCGGTCATGTTGGCCGGGCTGATGCGGTCGTTGGTCCGCACCTGCCATGGCCAATCGGTGCGCAACGAGCCGCTCGACCATCCCCGTGCGGAGGTGGTGCGGGCGGCACGGTGGCGGGCGTCGCGCCACGGCCTCGAGGGCGACCTTGTCGACTTGGCTGGACCCTGTCCCGTGCCCGCCGGCGAGCTGGTGGAGAGCTTGCTCGCCTTGCTCCGGGACGATCTGGAGGACCACGGCGAGTGGGACGAGGTGTCGGCGCTGGTCGGCGAGCAACTGAAGCGAGGCAGCGGGGCTCGACGGCAACGGGAGATCGCCGAGCAGGGGGGCGGGCCCAGGGCGGTGGTCGAGCACCTGTTGGTAGCGACGCACTGACCCGCCGCAGCCTCTCAGCGAGATTCGATGTCGTCCTCCGGCCCCACGGCGTGGCCGTTGGTGACGCACCACGCCCCGGCCTCCTGGGCGGCGGCGACCACAGCACTGGGTACCATCTCGCCGGCAACCACGGCGATGACCTCACCGTCGACGGCTCGGGCGAGCAGGTCAGCCCGCTCGCGAGCGCGCCGCACGTCGTGGCGGTCGATGGCGACCGACGCCTCGACCACCAGGTGGAGGGGGGTACGGCGGAGGCGCCCTCGCCCGGAGAACACTGCGTTGGCCAGGAGGACGTCGTTGACGTCCTGGTGAGTGAGCCGGCCCGCCTCCTCGGCGTCGTCGAGCAGCACGCCGAGGGCGTTGCCGTCGAGAAGCTGGAGGCGCCGGGCCAGGGGTGCGAAGTAGGCCTGTCCCTTCTCGCGGTAGCGGCGCTCCAGCGACTCGCCGTCGAGCCGGGTCAGCTTGTCGTTCATCCCCCGCACGGTGTCGAGCAGCATGCGCACGCTTTCAGCGAGCTTCCGGTGGGATTCGGTCAGCGCCCGAAGGTCGTCCGCCAGCTCGCTGACCCGCTCCTCGGTCCGGCCCTGGGCCTGAGCCAGTGCCCCCACCTCGCCGGTGAGCGAGGCCAGCGCACTGGTGAGATCGGGGATGTCACCGAGGATCGCCTGGCGCAAGGCCGCGCGTTGGGCCGGATCGTCCTCCAAGAGCCGGATGAGCGCACCGAGGTCGGCGGCCATGGCCGTCAGGCTACCGCCGGGCCCAGATGGGGCCGGCGGAAATCGGGGCCTCAGCTCCGTAACGCCAGGAGGCGGTCGAGGACCGGAGGGAGGGCGGTGAGGAAGGCGTCGATGTCAGCGTCGACGGTGGACCACCCCACGGAGACCCGCAGTGAGCGGGAGGCGTCCACCCCCATGGCTTCGAGCACCGGCGAGGGCTCCAGTGCCTCCGAGGAGCACGAGCTGCCGGAGTGCACGGCCACCCCCGCCTGGTCGAGCCCCAGCAGCAGCGGCTCGGCCTCGACCCCGGCGACGCCCAGGCACACCACGTGGGGGAGGCGGGCGTCGGCCTTCCCCAGGATCTCGGTGCCTGTCCCCAGGCGGCCCGCGCCGGCGGCTACCGCAACCCGCTCAGTCTGCGCTCGAGCCCGGCCGGCCTCGTCGGCCAGCGCTCCACTGGCCAGATACTCCGCCGTCGCACCAAAGCCGGCGATGGCGGGCACGTTCTCGTAGCCGGCACGCCGGGCCCGTTCCTGGTCGCCGCCCACCAGCAGCGGACGTAGCCGAAGGCCCCGGCGCACGCATAGCGCACCCACGCCCGGCGGCCCCCCGAGCTTGTGGGACGACACGCTCATGAGGTCGGCACCGAGGGCCCGGAAGTCGAGGGGGACATGGCCGGCGGCGGCTACGGCGTCGACGTGGGTGAGCAGCCCGAGCTCCCGGCAGCGGGCCACCACCTCGGCCACCGGCTGAAGCGTGCCCACCTCGTGGTTGCCCCACTGGAGGTGGACCAGGGCAGTACCGGGCGTCACCGCCGCCAGCACCTCGTCGAGGTCGACGCGGCCGCTGCGATCGACGCCCACCACGGTCATGCGATGGCGGGCCGACGCCTCGGTCACACATGAGTGCTCGACCGCTGGCACCACCACGTGGTCGCCCCGCTCGGTGGCCATCCAGGTGGCCGTGACCACCGCCTCTGTGCCGCCGCTGGTGAAGACCACCTCCCGGGGCCGGGCACCGAGCAGGGTCGCCACCTGCTCGCGAGCCACCTCCACCGCCACCCGGGCGGCGTGGCCCTCGGCGTGTACCCGCCCCGGGTCGCCGGCAATGCCGAGCCACCTGGTCATGGCCTCGATGGCCTCGGGCCGGGACGGCGAGGTCGAGGCGTGGTCGAGGTAGTGCCGCCGGCGCCCCGCCCCTCCAGGCTCCCCTGCCCTCTCGTTCTTTGTCGGGTAAGCAGTGCCGGTCACTGCTCAGCCGACAAAGTTCGGAAGGAGGAGGGGGACGGAAGGATCTTGGAAGGAGGGAGTCGGTCGAGGAGGGACGGGTCAGCCGTGGACGGCGGTGACGCAGGTGTCGTCGCCAAAGGCCCGGGAGGCGGCGGTCTCGGCCACGGCGTCGCCGTAGAGGGCGGAGAGCATGCCCCGGACCATGCCCCGGTCGACGGCGCAGATGACGGGCGAGGCCACCGCTGCGCCTCCGAAGGGGCAGTGGTCGGACACGATGCGCAGCGCATCGCCTCGGCCCTCGGCGTGGGCGGCGAAGCCGTGGGCGGTGAGGGCATCGGCCACGGCGTGCAGGGCCCGGCGGAACGAGCGCTGCCCGTCGCCGTCGCACGCCAGCGAGGCGGCCATGGCCCGCCCGTAGGTCTGGCCCACCTCCTCGGCCATGGCCTCGGCCACCGGCCGGGGCAGCAGCTCCAAGGCCCGGCCGAGCAGGGCGATCATGAGGTCGTCGTGGCGGACGGGGAAGTCGAGGGTGACCTCGCTGGCGGTGGCGGTGTAGCGCTTGGACGGGCGCCCCACCGGGCTCCCCGGGCCCCGCCCGACCTGGACCTCCAGGTACCCACCGGCGGCCAGCTTGTCGAGGTGGTGGCGGGCCACGTTGGCGTGGAGCTCGAAGCGCTCGGCCACCTGAGAGGCGGTGACGCCGCCGTCGCGCTCGTGGGCGAAGAGGTAGATCTGGCGCCGGGTGGGATCGCCGAAGGCCGAGGTGATGGCCGTGACCGCCGAGGAGAAGTCGTCGGCCGACATGGCGGCGCGCACGGGGCTTGGCGCTCCGGTCTCCGGCTCGTGGAGGGAAACCACACCGCTACTCTACCTCTCGCCCCTGCCCGCGACCCGAGGCGACCCATGTCAGTGACCGAAGCCCAGGTTCTCGACGTGCTCGGCGCCGTCGACGACCCCCAGCTCCACCAGGGGATCGTCGGCCTCGGCCTGGTGCAGCACCTGGCCGTCATCGACGGGAACATCGAGCTGGTGATCGCCCTGGTCACTCCCGAGGCCGCCGTCGAGATGCGCCGGCGGGTGGCCGCGGCCCTGGCCACCCTGCCCGGCGGCGGTGGTGCCCGCCTCGAGCTCACCACCATGGCCGACCCCGAACGCGAGGAGCTGGCCACCCGCCTCGACGCCGAGCGCAGTGCCACCATCGCCTTCGCCGCCCCGGGTTCACGCACCCGGGTGCTGTTGGTGGCCTCGGGCAAAGGAGGCGTGGGCAAGTCGTCGGTCACGGTGAACCTCTCCATCGCCCTCGCTCGGCGGGGACGCCGGGTGTGCGTGGTCGACGCCGACGTCTGGGGCTTCTCGGTCCCCGCCATGCTCGGCATCGACCGGCCCCCGACGGTGCTCGGCAACCGCATCGTGTTGCCTCCCGAGGCCCACGGCGTGGCCTGCGCCTCCATCGGCTTCTTCGTCCGCGAGGACCAGCCGGTGGTGTGGCGGGGGCCGATGCTGCACAAGGCCCTCGAGCAGTTCCTCACCGACTTCTGGTGGGGCGAGCCCGACTTCCTGGTGGTCGACCTGCCTCCGGGGACGGGCGACATCTCGCTGTCGCTGGCGTCATTCTTGCCCCGAGCCGAGGCCTACGTAGTGACGACCCCCCAGCCGGCGGCGCAGCGGGTAGCCCAGCGGGCCGGGCTGATGTTCCAGAGCGAGCAGATCGGCATCACCGTGCACGGCGTGATCGAGAACATGAGCTGGTTCACCGGTGACGACGGCACCCGCTACGAGCTCTTCGGTGCCGGCGGCGGGGCGGCGCTGGCCGAGCGCCTCGGCGTTCCCCTCCTGGGCCAGATCCCGCTGGTGCCCGAACTGCGGGAAGGGGGCGACTCCGGCCGGCCCATCGTGGTGGCCGACCCCGAGAGCGAGCCGGCCATGGCCTTCGCGGCCATGGCCCGCTGCGTCGATGAGGACTTGGCTCCCACCCGTCGCGATAACCCCGGCCTGCGCATCGTCTGACCCGCCGACCAACGGCTTCCTCCCGGCACCCCCTACCATGGCGCCGTGGACGTTCGCATCGGCGTGACCTACTCTCCCAAGGAGATCGACGTGGAGCTCGGCGACGACGCTGACTCCGCCAAGCTCCGGAGCGAGATCGACGGGGTGCTGGGCAAGAGCGACGGCGTGCTGTGGCTCACCGATCGCAAGGGCCGCCAGGTCGGCATCCCGGTGGCCAAGGTGGCCTACGTGGAGATCGGCAGCCCGAGCGACGACCGCCGGATCGGCTTCGGCGGCAGCTGACCCTTGGCTGTCGGCCTGCTCGACCGGCGGCTGCTCTTCGTCACCGGCAAGGGAGGGGTGGGCAAGACCACCATCGCCGCCGCTCTCGCCCTCCTCGGTGCTCGGGATGGCCGGCGCACCCTGGTGTGCGAGATGGACGCCAAGGGCGACCTGGCCGGCGCCTACGAGGCCGGCCCGCTGGCCTTCGAGGCCCGAGAGCTCCAGCCCCGGCTCTTCGCCATGGCCATGGACACCGAGGCGTCGCTGAAGGAGTACCTGGCCGTGCAGCTCAAGCTGAGCCGCCTGGCCCGCCTGGGGGCGCTGGCCCGTACCTTCGACTTCCTGGCCAACGCCGCCCCGGGCGTCAAGGACGTCCTGGGCGTGGGCAAGCTGGCCTGGGAGGTGCGCAAGGCCCACTACGACCTGGTGGTGGTCGACGCCGCCGCCTCCGGTCACGTGGTCGGCCAGCTCCGAGCGCCCCAGGCCATCAACGAGCTCATGTCCGTAGGCCTGGTGCGCGAGCAGACGGGCTGGATGATCGAGCTGTTGGGCGACCCGGCCACGACGGGAGTGGTGGTGGTGGCCGCCCCCGAAGAGATGCCGGTGACCGAGTCCCTGGAGCTGGTCGACGAGCTGGCCGAGACGGGGGTGGACTTGGCCGCGGTGGTGGTCAACCGGGTGCTGCCTGAGCTGTTCGGCCGCGCCGAGGAGGAGGTCTTCGACCGCCTCGGCGCCCCCGAGGCGTCGACTGCCCTCACTGCCGCAGTGGGCCATCCGGTGGATGGCGTCATCGAGGCCGCCCGCCTCGCCGTGCGCCTGCGCCGCACTCGTGCCGGGCACCTGACGCGTCTCCGGGAAGGGCTCGACCCGGAGCTACCTATCCTCTACGTCCCCGAGCTGTTCAGTCGCAGCCACGGCCGGCGCGCCACCCGCCAGGTGGCCGACGCCCTGGCTGCCGAGCTCTCGTGAGGGGCAAGCCACGGAAGGCGGGCGGGCGCTGATGGCGGGGGAGGCGTCGCCGGTGGAGGCCTTGTTGGCGGCCAAGGAGATCGTGGTGGTGTGCGGCTCGGGTGGGGTGGGCAAGACCTCCACCGCCGCCGCCCTGGCCACCATGGCCGCCGCCGACCTGGGGGCCAAGGTGCTGGTGCTGACCGTCGACCCTGCCCGGCGCCTGGCCGACGCCATGGGCCTCGGTGCCCTCGGCAACACCGAGACGCGCGTGAGCGCGGCCGCCTTCGCCGAAGCCGGCCTCGAGCCCCGGGGCGAGCTGTGGGCGGCCATGCTCGACACCAAGCAGAGCTGGGACGAGCTGATCCACCGCCACGCCCCCGACGCCCGCACCCGCGACGCCATCCTGTCCAACCCCCTCTACCGCAACGTGGCCGGAAAGTTCGTGCACAGCCACGACTACATCGCCATGGAGCGGCTCTACGAGCTACACGCCTCAGGGGCCTACGACCTCATCGTGGTCGACACGCCCCCGACCCGTCACGCCATCGATTTCCTCGAAGCACCCGAGCGCATGGCCGACTTCTTCTCCAGCCGCCTGTTGCGCTGGCTGCTGGTGCCCTACCGCAGCCGCCTGGTCAATGCCGCGTCCCGACCCTTTTACCAGATCGCCGACCGGGCCCTCGGCTCGGCCTTCCTGGCCGACATCGCCGAGTTCTTCATCCTGTTCCAGTCGATGTACGACGGCTTCGTCGAGCGGGCCCGGGCGGTGGAGCGGGTGCTGGAGGACAGGCGCACCACCTTCGTGGTCGTGACCACCCTGGAGGCGTCGCCGGCGTACGAGGCCGGCCGCTTCGTCGAGGTGTTGCGCGCCAAGCGCCTGCACCTGGGGGCGGTGGTGCTCAACCGGGTGCTGCCGGTGGAGTTGCTCGACCATGAGTCCACGGAGGCGGCCCGGGTCCTCAGCGCCTCGGCCGGTGAGCTGGCGGACATCCTCGGCGAGGCGCTGGACGACCCCCTTGGGCCTCCCGAAGTCGTCGCCCGGGTGCTGGGTGAGCTGGGGGAGAGCTACCTCAACTTCCAGGTGGTGGCCAAGCGCGAAGCCGAGCAGCGAGCAGAGCTCGCCCTCGGCGCCGGGGTGGTGGCGACGGTCCCGGCGTTCGAGACCGACATCTTCGACCTCGCCGGTCTGGCCCGGCTGGCCGACGCCCTCCGCCGCTGACCGGCGGGAAGGCCGGCGGGCTCTTAGCGCAGGTCCTCGAGCGCCCAGCCCGTCTTGACGTCCAGGATCTCGGAGTCGCCGGTCAGAAGTGACGCGCCGTGGGCTCGAGCGGTCGCCACCGCGAAGGCGTCGGCGTAGGCCATGGGATGCTCGGCCTTGATGGCTGCAGCCTCGAGCACGCGGGCAGACGAGGCCTCGTCTGGTGCGGTGATGCGCCGGAGGTCGTCGATGACGGAACGAGCGAGGTCGTCGCCCCCCGCCCGACGGGTGACGTAGTAGACCTCACCCAGATTGATCCAGCTCACCGCCGGTCGCTCGGTCGCCAGCACCTCCTCCACTCGGGATCGTGCTGGCTCGCACCCTTCGAGCCACCGCAAGATTGCCCATGAGTCGAGGCACGCCGTCACCTTGGCTCCGACCGCCGGTCGGCCTCGAGCATGCCGATCAGGTCGTGGCCGGCGAAGAGCCCGCCGAGGCGACGCCGAACCCGTGCCGGCTGGAGTTGGGCCACTCCTTCCTTCAGCTCGAAATGCACCTCGTCCCCAGGCTGAAGGTCGAGGGCGTCACGGATCGGCTTGGGGATCACGACCTGCCCCTTCGGCCCTACTCGATAGGTCATACCGCAAGTCTAACCTCAGCCTTGGACCGTGTCGTCCAGCGCACCTCAGTGGCCGGGACCTAACCTTCCCCCGGTGCTCGACTACCACCTCCACCTGTGGCCGCATGGCCCTCGGCCGCTGGAGGCCACCCTGGAACAGGTCGCGGCGTACTGCGTCGCCGCCCAGGCCGCCGGGGTGACGGAGATTGCCCTTACTGAGCACCTGTTCCGCTTCCGCCAGGCCGACGCCGTCCTCGGCGGCTGGTGGGCGGGCCTGCACGAGGAGGTGTTGGGACCGGTGATGGGCGAGTGGTGGGCCAGCGAGCAGGGGGGCGATCTCGATCAGTACGTCGAGGTGGTGCTGGCGGCCAAGGCAGCCGGCCTGCCGGTGGTGCTCGGCTTGGAGGTCGACTATTACCGCGGGCGCATGCACCAGGTAGCCGACCTCCTGGCCGGCTACCCCTTCGACGTGTTGTTGGGCTCGGTCCACTGGCTCGGGGCGTGGGGTTTCGACAACTTCGGGCCGGCGCCCTTCGTTCACGAATGGGACGCCCGCCGGATCGACACCGTCTGGGACGCCTACACCACCCACCTGGAGGAGTTGGCCGACTCCGGGGTCTGTGACGTGCTCGCCCACCCCGATCTGTGCAAGGTCTACGGCCGCCGTCCCGACGTGCCCGACGAGTTCCACCACCGCATGGCCGAGGCCGCCGCCCGTTCGGGCATGGCCGCCGAGGTGTCGTCGGCGGGGTGGCGCAAGCCGGTGGGCGAGGCCTACCCGTCGCCGGCGCTACTGGCCTGCTTTCACGCCGCCGGGGTGCCCGTCACCACGGCGTCCGATGCCCACGGCCTCGGCCACGTGGCCGAGCGGCGCACTGACATCGCCGGGCTGCTGGCCGACGCCGGCTACGAGGCTCTGGCTGCCTACCGCCAGCGTCGGCGTCGGAGCGTGCCCATCGCGTGGCCGGCCCCTGCAGCCGTGCCCGGGAGCCTCTGAGATGGGGACCTTGGCCGAGTTGGCCCGCAGCCAGGGCGAGCTCGACGGGGCCGCCGTTGCCCACCTGCACCGTCTGGTGGCGTCGTGGGGTCCCCTCGCCGATCTCTGCTTCGCCGATCTCCTGCTGTTCGTGGCCGTCGCCGATACCGACGGCCAGGAGTTCGTGGTCGTCGGCCAGGTCCGGCCCACCACTAGCCAGACGGTGTACCGCAGCGACTTCGTCGGCACCGTCGTCACCGCCGAAGAGCGCCCGGTGGTGGCCCGAGCCCTGGCGGAAGGCCGGGCCGCCGAGGGCGAGGTCGAGGTCGAGCCCGGGCCGGGCCGCCTGCGAGTGCTGGCCGTCCCGGTGCGCTGGGACGGCCAGGTGGTGGGCGTGGTCAGCCGGGAGTCGATCCCCTCGCTGGGCCGCCCTCCCGGAGAGCTGGAGCGGACCTACCTCTCGGTGTTCCGCCGCTTCGCCGTCATGATCGCCGACGGCACCTTTCCCTTCGCGGCCGAGGACATCGAGGCCGAGGAGGCGCCCCGGGTGGGCGACGGCGCCCTGGTCCTCGACGGCGAGGGACGGGTGGAGTACGCGTCGCCCAACGCGGTCTCGGCCCTGCACCGCCTCGGCATGCACGCCAACCCCGAGGGCGAGCGGCTCGACAGCCTGGGCTTGGAGGAGGTGGCGGTGGAGACCGCCTTCGCCATCTGTGCGCCGGTGACCGAGGAGCTCGAGCGGGGCCAGGAGATCACCGTCCTGTTGCGTTGCCTCCCCCTCTTGGAGGAGGGACGGGCCACGGGGGCGCTGTTGTTGTTGCGAGACATCTCCGAGCTGCGCCGTCGGGACCGCATGCTCGTCTCCCTCGACGCCACCATCCGGGAGATCCATCACCGGGTGAAGAACAACCTGCAGACGATCTCCTCCTTGTTGCGTCTCCAGGGCCGCCGGCTCACCTCGGCCGAGGCCAAGGGGGCGATCGAGGAGTCGGTGCGGCGCATCCGCTCCATTGCCCTGGTCCACGAGACGCTGTCGCAGGAAGGCAGCGGCGACGTCCCGTTCAACGAGATCGTCCGGCCGCTGGTGCGCATGGTCGAGGAGAGCCTGGTGTCGCCCGAGCGCCCGGTGCGCTTCCGGGTCGAGGGCGACGGCGGGCGCCTCCCTGCCCGGGTGGCTACGCCGCTGGCCGTGGTGCTGACCGAGCTCATGCAGAACGCCGCCGATCACGCCTTTCCCATGGACCAGGTGGCCGACGCCCGACCCGAAGGCGATGAGGCCCACGGGGCCGGGACAGTGGCGGTGGACGTCGACAACGACGGCGAGTGGTTGGTGCTGCGGGTGGCCGACGACGGTGTGGGCCTACCGCCGGGCTTCTCCCTCAGCGAGACACGCGGTCTGGGGTTGTCGATCGTGCGGAGCCTGGTGACCACCCAGATCGAGGGGTCGATCACCATGACGAGCCCGGTCCCCGGAAGCGACGTTGGGACCGTGGTGGAGGTGCGGGTTCCTCTGACGACGTCCCCGCCGGAGGACTAGGAAGGCCGCAGGTCAGGAAGCGCGGCGGCGTTGCTGGCGCAGCAGTCGGCGTTCCTCCTCGGAGGCCGCCCCCCACACGCCTGAGTCCTGGTTGGTGGTCAGGGCGAACTCGAGGCACGGTTCGCGCACCGGACAGGTTCGACAGACGATCTTGGCTGCTTCGATCTGGGAGACCGCCGGCCCGGTGGTGCCCACCGGGAAGAAGAGGCCAGGGTCGGCGTTGCGACAGGATGCGTCCGTTCGCCACTCGTCCAGGGCCCAGGTCGTGCTATCGGTTGCTGTGAGCGTCACTGCATCCCCCGCCTCTCGTGACCGACTTCACATGGCGTGTGTGCGGGAAGGTCTCGCCCAAGAGCGCCATTGTGGATAATGAATGTTACTGAAGACGCCAGCGCCGGCGCAAGGGGTTCTTCAGGCCATCACCAGGCGGAGAAGCTCGGGCCCATGGCGGAAGACGAGCTCGTCGGTCTCTCCCAGGTAGTCGCCGTCGACCGGGTAGGGGAAGGGGCCATGGCCCCTGATGGTGACCTCGGTCAGGTCGCAGCGGTAGTCGCTCAGTCGGTGACGACGGGCCCGGCGGCCCGACGCCATCGCCGAGCCAGCCACGGAGAGGACCGTCGGCAGGGTCAGGGAGCGCAGGCTGAACATGGTCAGGCCGCGGTCGAAGGTGGCGTCGGGGGCGATGTGCAGCGCCCGCTTGCCCATGAAGGTGTACGGGTCGGTGTTGGAGCACACGGCGAAGTAGGCGTCGTCGACCACCGTCCCGCCCGGGAGGTGGACGGCGAAGCGGGGGCGGGTGCGGTCGTAGTGGCGGAACCAGGTGGACAGGGTGGCGTAGAGGTACAGCGGGTGGCCGGCGTAGCGCTTGAGGGCGGCCCGGCGCTCGACCTGGGCCACCACGGCGGCGTCGAAGCCGATCCCGGTGTGGAACAGGAAGTAGCGGCCATTGACCGAGCCGAGGCCGACGCGGCGGATGGCGGCGGCGTCGAGCGCCTCGAGGACGGCGGCGGTGGCCTCTATGGGGTCGTTCGGCATGCCGAGGGTGCGGGCGAAGACGTTGGTGGAGCCGCCCGGCAACACGGCCATGGCCGTCTCCGATCCGGCCAGCCCATTGGCCGCCTCGTTGAGGGTGCCGTCGCCGCCCAGCACGACCACGACATCACAGCCGTCGGCGGCCGCCCCCTGGGCCAAGCGGGTGGCGTGGCCCCGTCGGCTGGTCTCGGCCAGCTCAACCCTGTGATCGGCCGCGAGGGCCTTGTGGATCACCACCCGAGCCCGGGCGGTGACCGCAGAGGCCGAGGGGTTGACGACGAGGAGGAGGTTCGCAACGTCGACGGTAGCAGCCGGGGCGGGGGTCTCCGGGATGAAGGACGGCGCGGAGCGGTAACGTCGTGGCCGCGATGGACGAGCCGATCAGGGTCATGGTGGTTGACGACACCGACCACGTGCGTCGCATGCTGCGCAACATGCTCGATCTGGACGGTTTCGCGGTGGTGGCGGAGGCCGCCAGCGGCGCTGAAGCCCTCGAGCGGGTCGACGAGGTGGCCATCGATGTGGCCGTCATCGATTACAAGATGCCGGCCCTCGACGGGCTGGAGACGGCGGCACGCATTCGAGCCGGCCATCCCGAGCTGGTCATGATCCTCTACACCGCCTTCGTCGACCCCGAGCTCGAGCGCCGGGCCGCGGAGGTCGGCGTTTCACTGGTCCTGGGCAAGGTCGAAGGCCTCGAGTCCCTGGAGCGCGAGATCACCCGCCTCTGCCGCACCCTGTTTTGATCT
>JBBSLT010000036.1:0-17142 GCA_038233555.1 Acidimicrobiales bacterium | reverse complement strand
GGAATCTTCGACGAGTTCGGGGTCGACGTCGAGCTGATCTACTTCAGCGACTACCTGAGCTCGCTCGACGCCCTGGCCGCCGGCCAGCTCGACGCCAACAGCCAGACCCTCAACGACACCCTGGTCTCGGTCTCGGCCGGCAGCGACCAGCGGGCCGTGATCGTCAACGACGCATGAGGTCGCACTGATCGGTCGCCACCGCGTCACGAAGCACGCTCGACGACTCCGTCGTCGAGAACGACGCTGTGTCACTTGGAGCGTCCGCCGATGGGCGGACGCTCAGGGCCGGCAACGACGCCATCATCGTCGACGAATCCATCCGGACCATCGAAGATCTGGCCGGCAAGGTGGTGGCCGCCGAGCCCGGGGTCGTCGACCACTTCCTCCTCCTCCAGGGCCTGGCCTCGGTCGGGCTCAGCGAGGACGACATCGACTTCCGAGGTTTGCCCACCGATGCCGCCGCTGCTGCCTTCGCCGACGGCGAGGTCGATGCCGCCGGGGTGTTCGCCCCCTTCACCCTCCAGGCCCTGGAGCGGTCGGGCTCCCACGTGCTCTTCGACTCGGCCGACTTCCCTGGCACCATCCCCGACCTGCTGGTGGCCTCGGGCAATCTGGTGGAGGAGCGGCCGGAAGACCTGCAGAGGCTGGTCGACGCCTGGTACGCCACGCTCGAACGCCTCGAGTCCGACCCTGAGGGGACGCTGGCCATCCTGGCCGAGGCAGCCGAGGTGAGCGCCGAGGAGTACCGCTCCCTGCAAGCGGGGACCCGGCTGTTCTCGGCCGAGGAGGCGCTGGCTGCCTTTCGGGGCACGACCAGCCCTGAGGGCCTCCTTCCCGTGGCCCAGCAGATCAACGAGTTCCTCATCAGCACCGGGCTGGCCGAGGAGGCCGCACCCCTCGACGGATTGTTCGTCGACACCTTCACCGGCGACCATCTGGAACGCCAGGGTGGTTGAGATCCAGCATTCCGCCCATACGGAACCGAAGGCAACGGAGGTGAATTCCGGCGGCGACGGAGGCGGGCGACGATCCACGCCGCCGGCCGTGCGGGGTCGCCGTCCTTCCCCCCTCCTTGACGTGCGAGCCGAGCTGCCCGGCCGGTGGCGTTGGGGTCTGGCCGCCGCCGATTGCTCGCCGTGGTCGGATTGTGGTTGTGGCTGGCGGCTCGCGGGGGCGAGCCGAGCCTCGTACCCAGCCCGGCCGAGACCTGGCGGGCGCTTATCGACCAGTGGCGAGAGGGAAACCTCTGGAGCGACTTCCGCTCGTCGGTCATGCGCATCGGCGCCGGCTACAGCCTCTCCATCGCCCTCGGGGTGACGATCGGCATCAGCGTGGGCTCGCTCCGCTCGGTGGAGGCGGCCCTCGAGGCACCGATCGGGTTCATGCGCTACGTCCCGGCCACGGCCTTGACCCCATTGCTGCTGCTGTGGTTGGGCATCGGAGAGTCGCCCAAGATCACCCTCATCGTGGTGGGCACGGTGTTCTTCAACATCCTCATGGTCGCCGACGTGGCCCGCAACGTCCCTCGCGAGCTCTTGGAGGCCAGCTACACGCTGGGCGCCACCCGCCTCACCGTGCTGCGACGGGTGGTGCTACGCCACTCGATCCCCGGCATCATCGACGTGGCCCGCATCAACCTGGCGGCCGGCTGGCTGATGCTGGTGGTGGCGGAGCTCCTTGCCGCCCAGGAAGGGCTGGCCTTTCGCATCATCCGGGCGCAGCGCTTCCGCCAGGTCGACACCATGTTCGCCATGCTGGTGGTCTTCGGGGTCATCGGCGTGGTCTCCGATCTCGCCCTGCGCCGGCTGCGCAACCTCTCCTCGCCGTGGGCCCGTCCGTGAGCACGACCAAGCTGGTGGTCGACGACGTCTCCAAGTGCTTCCCGGGCCGGCGCCGGGGGCCCTCAGTGGAGGCCCTCGACGCCGTCGACCTTCATGTGGAGGCCGGCGAGCTCGTCTCCTTGATCGGCACGTCGGGGTGTGGCAAGTCCACCCTCCTGCGCATCGTGGCCGGACTGGAGCAGCCCACCTCGGGGCGGGTGCTGGTCGAAGGCGACAGGGTGCTCGGCCCGGGGCCCGACCGAGGGATGGTCTTCCAGGGCTACTCGCTGTTCCCGTGGCTGTCGGTGGCCGGCAACGTCGCCTTCGGGCTGGAGCTGGCAGGCGTGCCCAGAGGCGAGCGTTCGCACCGGGTCGAGGAGCTCCTCGACGTCATGCACCTGACCGAACATGCCGGGCGCCTGCCCCGAGAGCTGTCGGGGGGCATGCGCCAGCGGGTGGCCATCGCCCGGGCGCTGGCTCCTGAGCCCGACCTGCTTCTGCTCGACGAGCCCTTCGGCTCCCTCGACGCCCAGACCCGTACGTCGCTGCACGAGTTCCTGCGCCAGGTGTGGCAGCGCACCGGCGCCACCATCGTCCTGGTCACCCACGATGTCGACGAGGCGCTGTACCTCTCGCAGCGGGTCTACGTGATGCACTCCCGGCCCGGTCGGGTGGTCGAGGAGATAGAGCTGCCCTTCGCCCCCGGGCTCGGCCCCGCCATCAAGCGCACACCCATGTTCCTCGACCTCCGCGACGAGCTCCACGACCTCCTGGTCTCCGCCTGTTAGCAATCGCTCATGGCCCGGATGGCCAGGCAGAGCTCGAACGTGCGGGGACCGAGGTCGCCGATCCGGCGAACCAGCATGGCCTTGGGGACGCTGGCGAGATCGTCGAAGTTGGCCACAGACTCCGTCAAGAGACCCTCGTCGGGACCAAGTGGAAGCTGACTTGGCGCCTTCCTGATCGTTCGAGTCACCGGTGCGACCATCACCCGCTGCATCACCTGATTCGCCCGATCTCGGCTGATGACGACCACCGGTCGACCCTTCTCGTCCGGCGTCTCCAACCACCAGAGCTCTCCTCGGCTTACCACCACGGCTTCCACGGTTCGTCACCCGTCAGGCGAGTCGCCGCCTCTTCGGCTCGCCGGAGGTCATCCGGAGTCTCCGGATGCTCGGCGTAGGCTCGTTCATAGGCCACGTCGATCCGGCTCCTCCTCGCCTCGGCCAGCCGCGCCGTGAGGGCATCACGGACAAGCTCCGCCCTGGTCTTTCCTTCCTCGGCGGCGAGACCGTCAAGCGCCTCGGCGGTACGTTCATCGACCCGGACGTTGATCTGCACCTGCATGCCACCATGCTACGCACGCGCTAGCGGAACTGGTACTCCGCTACTGGCCCGGTAGCGGAGAGCTACACCGCGAAAAGACGGCCGGCGTCCTCGGCGTGGAGGCTGGCCGACGGGCCGGTATCGATGATGCGGCCAGCCTCCATCACCGCATAGGTGTCGGCCAGGCGCAGAGCAAACTCGACGTACTGCTCGACGAGAAGGAATGCCAGCCCACCGGCCTGGCGCAACCCGGTCAACGCATTCGGCGGGCGCTCGAATCGCTGCTGGTCGCCGAGCCAGATCACTTTCTGGTCACTCGTGTCCGTTGAAGGTGGGTTTCCTGCCCAGAAAGCGGCAAGGGCGGCGGACACTCAATCCACCGCCTCAGAACCGTCGGCAGGACGCCGACCCTCACGCCAGGCGGGTGAGCTCGACCGCCACCTCGAGGCTGTCGGCGGGGCCGCCGTGGAAGATGCCCTTGAACGGGGTGACGTCGGCATAGTCCCGGGCCCGGCCCACCACCACGTGGCGCTCGCCGACGTCGGTTCCACTGGTCGGGTCGAACGCCAGCCAGTCGCCCACCCACGCCTCCACCCAGGCGTGGCTCTGGCCCACGATGACCTCACCGATGGCAGCATCGGGCGTCGGATGGAGGTAGCCCGAGACGTAGCGGCACGGGATGCCCAGCGACCGCAGCAGGGCCAGGGTGAGATGGGCGAAGTCCTGACACACGCCGCTGCCCTGATCGAGGGCATCGCCCACCGGGCTCGAGGCCGTGGTGGTGCCTGACTCGTAGCGCAACCGCGAGCGCACGAACTCCCCCACCGACTGACAGGCTCCGCCGGGGGTTGGCGCAGCCGCCAACGCCGGCGCCGCCTCCATAACCTCCCCCTCAATGGGGACGAGGCGGGTGGGGACCAAGAGGTCGGAGAAGCGGTCGAGAACGTCGGGTCGCCTCAGTTCGGGCCAGCCCACCTCGCCGACTAGCTCAGCGGGACCGGACGTCTCCACCACCGACGTCCCGGTCAGCGCCAACTCGGTGTGGGGCTCCTGCACGTCGAAGGAGTGCA
The DNA here is from genome assembly GCA_038233555.1 of Acidimicrobiales bacterium. Classification (GTDB taxonomy): domain Bacteria; phylum Actinomycetota; class Acidimicrobiia; order Acidimicrobiales; family CADCSY01; genus JADDRA01. The sequence goes on along the minus strand of JBBSLT010000036.1, from coordinate 12,926 downwards.
CGAGCGTGCCCCAGTAGTCCCAATACCGGAAGGGCTGGGCCGAGGGCGACAGCTCGACCTGGGCGTCGATGACCATCTGACGATCGGTCGACAAGGGAGAGATGCGGGCTTCGTTGTACGAGGACACCACCGGCGCCGCGTAGCGGTTCAAGGTGTGATGGCGCACCCGCAGCCGCCAGGTCACCCTCGTCCCCCGGTCTGGATCCATTCCAGCACCGAGGCGGGGCGAAAGAAGCTCCGGGCCACGGCCTCGCCCGCCCGGCTCCCGGCCCCTTGGAGCGACTTGAGATGGATGGCCAGGTCGCTGAGCAGCTCGCTCACCTGGCGGAACTCCAACTCGGTACGGGCTCGGCCGAGGACCCGCCGGGCCTCGTCGTCGAGGCCCACCCGTCCCTCCGTGGGCCGCAGCTCGGCCAGGCACTGCTCGGCCACCGCCAGCGCGTGGTAGGCCGAGCGGGGGAAGAGCCGGTCGAGCACCAGGAACTCCGCCACCAGGGCCGGGCTCACCGCTCGCCGGTAGGTGCGCAGGAACGCTTCGTGCGCCGAGCAGCACAACAAGGTGGTGATCCACTCGCTCGGGCCCGACGGCTCCCGGAGGCCTGCGGCCAGCAGTCGCGTCGTCATGTCCAACCGCTCCAGGCTGCGACCGAGGACGAGGAAGCGCCAGCCGTCGTCTCGGCTGAGGGTGGAGTCGGCCAGGCCCGCCAGCATGGCGGCGCGCTCCTTGACGTGACGGAAGAACAGGTGAGGTCCGGCCGCCGCCGCCTTGTCGAGCTGGGCCGGCAGGCCGATGTAGGTGGCGTTGAGGCACTCCCACATCTCCGAGGAGAGGGCCTCTCGAGCGCCACGGGCGTTGTGGCGCGCCGCACCCAGCGCACCGACGATCGACCCTCGGTCGCCGGGGGCGAAGGCCAGCACCCGACTGACCGTGTTCACGTCGACCGGCCCGTCGCCGACCGGGGCACCCATGACCTCGAGCAGCGTGCGACACGCCACCTCCTCTTCCACCGCAGGGTCCTCGAGCAGGTGGTGGACGTGGACGTCGAGGATGCGGGCGGTGTCCTCGGCCCGCTCCACGTAGCGACCCACCCAGTAGAGCGACTCGGCGATCCTGCTCAGCACGCCGGCGGCCTGGACTGCTGCTGCTGGGCCGCCTGGGTGAGGGCGGGGCCGGGATCGGGCGGGGCCGGGTCGAAGGGAAGGGCCTGGGGCACCACGGCAGGAGGCGGCACCGGTACCGGCGCCCGGGACTGGCCGGCACCGGCCAGCACCCACGTGTCCTTGGAGCCGCCTCCCTGGCTGGAGTTGACGACCAGGCAACCCTCCGGCAGCGCCACCCGGGTGAGCCCGCCGGGAACCACCCACACCCGGGCCCCGTCGTTGACGGCGAAGGGGCGCAGATCCACGTGGCGGGGACAGAGGCGATCGCCGATGTGGGTGGGCGAGGTCGACAGGGCCACCATCTCCTGGGCGATCCAGCCCCGAGGGTTGGCCCGCAGCTCCAGGGCCAGCCGGGACAGCTCCTCGTCGCCGGCCTGAGGGCCCATCACCAGGCCGTGGCCCCCGGAGCCGTCGACGGGCTTGACCACGAGCTGGTCGAGGTGTCCGAGCACATGATCGAACTGGTCCGGATCGTCCAGCCGGTAGGTGGTGACGTTGGGCAGCAGCGGGGCCTCGCCGAGGTAGTACTCGATCATGGCGGGGACGTAGGTGTAGACGAGCTTGTCGTCGGCCACCCCGTTACCCACGGCGTTGGCGATGGCCACCCGGCCGGCCCGGGCCGCGTTCACGATCCCCGCGCAGCCGAGCACCGACGTGGCCCGGAAGTGCAGGGCGTCGAGATAGTCGTCGTCGACCCGCCGGTAGACGACGTCGACCCGCTGCTCGCCCTCGGTGGTGCGCATGAACACCTCCGTGCCCCGGCACACCAGGTCTCGCCCTTCGACCAGCTCCACCCCCATCTGGCGGGCGAGAAAGGTGTGCTCGAAGTAGGCCGCGTTGTGGACGCCGGGGGTGAGCACGACGACGGTGGGATCGCTCACCCCGGTGGCGGCCGACGCCCGCAGGGCCTCGAGCAGGCGGGCCGGGTAGCTGTCGACGGGGCGCACCCGATGGGAGGCGAACAGCTCGGGGAAGACCCGGGCCATGGTGCGACGATTCTCCACCACGTAGGAGATGCCCGAGGGGATGCGGACGTTGTCCTCGAGGACGCAGAACCGGCCCTCGCCGTCGCGAGCGAGGTCGATGCCGGAGACGTGGACCCGCACGCCGTTCGGTGGTTCGATGCCGAGGACCGTACGGTGGAAGTGCCGGGAGGTGAAGACCAGACGGTGGGGCACTACTGCGTCACGCAGGATCTCCCCCCGCCCGTAGACGTCGGCCAGGAACGCTTCCAGGGCCCGCACCCGCTGGACGACGCCAGCCTCCACCGTCGACCACTCCTCGGCCGAGATCACGCGAGGCACGAGGTCCAGTGGGAACGGCCGCTCCTCCCCAGACAGCGAGAAGGTGATCCCCTGGTCGCGAAACGACCGGTCCCTCGCCAAGCAGCGCTCGTCGAGATCTGCGGGTGAGAGCCGGCGTAGGGCGTCGTGCAAAGCGGTGTAGGGCGGCCTCGGGCCACCGCCGGCATCGAGCATCTCGTCCCAGGCCGGGCGGGCGTTGTAGCCATCGAGGAGGTCGCCCATCGGTCGAGCTTGCCATCTCGGCGTTTCGCCCGTGTTTCCTGCGGGCCGGTCCTGCACGGTGACGTCCTCCTCGCGTATCCTGTCCCAGTGGCCCCCCGCCGAGTTGCCCGTTCGATCCCAGCCGAGTGGGCACACGCCAGGCGCGTGCGGCGGGCCCGGCGCCGGGGTCGCCTAGTTGGCTTCCTCAGCGCCCTGATGGTGGCCACCCTAGGCGTGCAGACCGTGGGGGTGTGGGGGCCAGGGCCCGCCGAGGCGCCCCCCAATCTGCTGCGAGCCGCCGCCCTGCCCGCCCCGGATGTGGCGCCTCCCAAGCCCGAGCCCGAGCCCGAGCCCGAGCCTCTCCCCGAGCCGGTGACGACGCCGGTGGTGGACGACAGCGTCATCGGCCACATCGAGATTCCCGCTCTCGGGCTCGATGCCCCCCTCAACTCGGGGATCGAGATGAAGTTCATCAACCGGGGCCCGAGTCACTGGCCGGGCACGGCCATGCCCGGCCAAGCCGGCAACGTGGTGATAGCGGGTCACCGGGTGACCAAGACCAAGCCGTTCCGCTACATCGACACCCTCGAGGTGGGGGACGAAGTCGTCTTCACCGTCGACGGTGGCCGATGGGTCTACCGGGTCGCCAGCCACGAGGTGGTCGATGACAAGGCGATGTGGATCACCGAGCAGACGGCCGAGCCCACCGCCACCCTGTTCGCCTGTCACCCGCCTGGTTCAGCCAAGTTCCGGTGGGTGACCCGCCTGGCCCTGGACTCGTCCGCCTCCCAGCCGCCGTCGGGGGCGATCTCCGCCCCCACCTGAGCCCGGATACGGTGAGGTGACGATGGCTCGTCCCTGGCCCTCGGCCTCCTCACTCGGCTTAGCGCTGCTACTCGCCGCAGCGCTCCTCGCCTCGGCCTGCTCGACCGCCGGCGACGACCAGGTGTTGGGCCGGGTGGCCTTCCGCCCGGTGCCGGCTGCCGCCAGCCTGCCGGCCACGACGCCATCCTCGGTCGACGACCAAGCGCCAACCACCACCCCGGCCACCGCCGCAGCCCCGGCGCCTTCCACCGCAGCCCCGGCGCCGCCGACCACTGCCCCGGCGCCGCCCACCACCGCCCCCGCGGGCAGACCGGTCCCGCCGAGCGCTCCGGTCCCGACGGCCGCACCGGCTCCTCCCCCGACCACAGCGGCGCCCCTTCCCCGAGTGGTCACCGAGCAGGCCTGGACTCCCTTCGCCGCCGTCGGTGGCGTCACCCTTTCTCACCCGTCGTCACGGGTGGAGCGGGTCGGGTTCCACCAGTCGAACCACGACGGCGCCCGCCAGCTCGAGCCGCTGCCCGGTGCGGTAGCCCCCGCCACCCTGGAGGCCCGTCACCGCCTGACCGGATCTCGCACGGCCGCCGACGTCGTCATCGACCCCGCGGTGGAGGTCCGGTCTCCGGTGTCGGGCACCGTGAAGCGGGCCGGCACCTACGTCTTGTACTGCGAGCACTCGGACGACTTCGCGGTGATCGAGCCCGACGCTCGACCGGGGTGGGAGGTCAAGGTCCTCCACATCGACGGTGTGCAGGTGGCCGCCGGCGACCGGGTGACGGCCGGCCAAACCGTGATCGCCCGCGGGCCGACGCCCCTGCCCTTCGAGTCCCAGGTCGACGAGCTGACCACGGCAGCCACGGCCTGGCCTCATGTCCACATCGAGGTCATCGACCTCGCCATCCCCGACATCCCCTCCCCCGGTGGCGGCTGCTGACCGGTCGATTCCAGGTTCCTGCTCGACTCATGGGGGATACTGATGGCGTGACCGAGCGCAACGTGTTGGGCGGCGAGCTGGAGCCCTGTGGCATCGATCCCGTCACCGGCTTCTACCGGGACGGCTGCTGCAGCACCGGGCCCGAGGACAGGGGCAGCCACACGATCTGCGCGGTGGTGACCGCCGACTTCCTCGAGCACCAGCGCCGCATCGGCAACGACCTCAGCACTCCGATGCCGCACTACCACTTCCCCGGCCTCGTCCCCGGCGACCGCTGGTGCGTCACCGCCCGCAACTGGCTACGCGCCCACCACGCCGGCGCCGCCGCCCCGGTGGTGCTGGCCTCCACCCACGAAGGTGCGCTGGAGGTGGTCCCCCTGGCCGCTCTGCACGAACACGCGGTCGACGTCCCCGCCGACCCCGGCGCCCTCGAGGGCTAAACGTCAAACCGCCGACAGGCCCACTCGCCGGCCGGGCCACCACGCCGCCGCGAGCTCATGGGGACGAACCGGCGCCCAGACGGGAATGGACCAGAGCGGCCAGGTCACCCACGGTGCGCAACCGGGCCACGTCCTGCTGGCCGAACATGACGTCGTAGTCGTCTTGAATCTCGATGGCCATCTCGACCAGGCGGAAGCTGTCGGCCACCAGGTCGGCCAGGTCGGCCTCTGGCGTCGCCCGCTCCTCGGCGACGTCGAGAATGGCGGCGATGCGCCGGCGGATGTCGTCGGGCGTCGGCGGCGTCACGGCGCGCTCCGGTGGTCGAGGCCCGACGACAGGAAGCCCAGGCGCTGTTCGTACTCGGCCAGCGTGTCGGCGTACACCTCTCGATCGGCCTCCCGGTAGCGGCGCAGGGTGGCGTCCACGTGGTCCTTCCCGAAGCGCTCCTCCAGGCCGGCTAGAGCGTCGCGAACCCACTGCACGTGCCAGCGTTCGTCTTCCATGATGCGGCCGATGGTGGCACCGATCTGGGGGGCCAGCCCGGGCAGGGCCAGGTGCTTGGCGTACTGGTTGATGACCCGGCGCTCGAACACCAAGGTAATGGCCAGCACCTCCATGAGGTTGAGCGGCAGGCCGGCGGCCTCGAGGTAGCGGTCCTGGTAGGCCTCGGCCAGCTTGAGGGGACGTGATCCCAGCTCGTCGATGCACCGCGTCCAGTACCAGGCGTGCTGAGCCTCGTCGGCGAAGTGCTTGGTGAGGTCGTGCTGCACCGGGCCCGGCTTGAGCACCCGCGCCAGGCGGCCGAAGAATAGGCTCCCGTTGATCTCCGAGGAGCGGTAGTAGCTGAGCACGAAGAGCTCGTCGTCAGACAGCGACACGACAGACCTCCAAGCAGATGGCGGCGGCCAGGGGGCCGGCGGCGGTGTCGATCACGGTGTAGCGCAGCCGCTCTGGCCTCGGCCCGGTCGCCCATCCGCTCGAGGCGTCGGGGTCGTCGAACTCCATGTCGAGGAGGGTGATCTCGGCGTTGCCGGGGACCGCCTTGTACAGCGCCTCCTTGACCGTCCACGCCCGTAGCAGGCCGAGCGGGGTCTCCTGCTCTCGGGAGCGGAGGAAGAAGCGGGCCATGCGGGGATCGGGCTCGCGCCAAGGCTCATGGTCGACCCCGGTGCCGACCACCACGGGGGCCTCGCCGGCGGCGGCCACGGCGAAGGCGGTGCCGCCGGCATGAGTGAGCGACAGGCGGGGGTGGGGAAACGAAAACACCGATGTGTCGGGGGCCTCGGGCAGCAACGCCTTCAGGGCGGCCCGGCCCAACAGCCAGTCGCGCACCGGTGGTCCGGAAACAAGAGCCTGCCACTGTCGCCGCTCCCCGTCGGCGAGCTCGTTCTCGGGCACCGGGAACTGCGCCCGGCACACTCGCACGGCGATACCGAGACCGGCCGACAGCCGGGCGCCGAGGTCGGCGTCCGCCTCGCCGTCAGACCGCGACACGACGTCCTCGGCCCCAACGGTGTTCGACGAGGTGGTCGACGGTGTTCGCCACCAGGGCCGATGGATCGGGTGCCCGGTAGTCAGGCAGGGCGGCGAGCAGGCGACGGTTGTCGAGTTCCTTGGTCACGTAGAGCTGATGGGCGAAGGGCACCACGTTGGCCAGCGCCTGGTTCACCACGCTGCCGGCGAAGGACGTGATTCCACCCACCAGGAGCTCGAAGGACTCAGCGTCGGCGAGCAGGGGACGCAGGATGCGCTTGTGACGGAACACCTCGACCTCCTCGAAGCGGGCGAAGACCAGTTCGAGGACCTGGTCGAGGGTGATGGCATCGGGACGCTCGGGCGCTAGGTGGTAGATGCCACCGGGACATCCCGGGTCGCTGAGGCGGGCCGCGGCGTCGACCACGGCGTCACCGGTGACGAGGTAGAGGGGGGTTTCGCCCCGCCCAGGCAGGAGGGAGAGCAGGCCGTAGAAGCAGAGCTTCAAGGTCTCGTGGAAGGCGTTGTACTGGGTCACCGCACCGCTCTCGTCATCGGCCACGACCGTGGCCACCCGAAGGACCGACCACGGGAGCGCATCCTCGGCCACCACCAGCTGTTCGGCGGCCCACTTCGACCACTCGTAGGCGTTGGCGAAGCCGGCCGAACCATCGTCGGGCTCCTCGGCGATCACCCCCTCGCGTAGCCCAGTGGCGTACACCGTGCTGAGCTGGGCCAGGCGCTCGAGCTCGGGGCAGCGCCGGGCCAGGGCCAGCACATGGGCGGTACCGTCGACGTTGACCCGTCGCGCCACGTCTTGCTCCACGTTGAACCGGGTCACTGCTGCGGTGTGGACGATCCGGGTAATCCGCCGCACCAGCCCGTCGTCGATCTGGTCGAACGGGTGGTCACCGGCCAGGTCGGCCACCACGACGCTCGCCGCCCCGGCCCAGAGGCCGAAGTCGTTGGCCAGGGCGTCTCGGGCCACATCGCTGCGCACGGTCAGCACGACGTCGTGGTCACCCTGATCGAGGAAGCGCCGCCCTAGCCGGCGACCCAGGTAGCCACCGCCGCCGGTGATCAGCACCACTGGGTGCGTGCCGCCGACCGGGCTCATGGACCAACCTCGGGCCAGCCGGCCGGGTCGCCTCCGTGGCGATGCACCACCGCCGCCAGCCACCGCTCGAGGCCGAAGGCCACGCAGGCGCTGTGTACCGGCTGGACGACGTCACCGGTGACCGAGGTGCGGGAGATGTCGAAGGCCCGACCGAAGTGGTCGTGGTGGAGGTTGGTCGAGGCCACGGCGAGGCGGTCGTCGAACAGCAACTCGCGCTTGGTGGGGTCGACCTGTTGCATCAGGTACTTCGGGTGGCGGGAGGGCCGGAAGAAGGGGTCGCTGGCCGGGGCCCAAGAAAGAACCAGGTTGAGCTCAGCAGCCAGCGCGTCGACGTCGGCGGTAGCGCCTTCGAGGAACGCCTCGGTCTCCTCGGCCGTTCCCAGGCAGACGATCTCTCGCATGGTGAAGCTCCACTGGCGCTCGAGGGGCCGGTAGTGCGTCTCCCGCCGGAAGCACGTGGCTCGGGTGGTGAAGTAGGCGGCGGCATCGAGGTGCAGCCCCCGGTGGTGGGCGTAGAGGTGGTAGCAGGCGGCGGGGGTGAGCACCGCCTCCACCGACGCCACCTTGGTAAGGGTCACCTGGCCACCGGCGTTCACCGGTTCGCCGCCGGCGAAGCGACCGAGGTTGTCCTCGTCGGCATCGAGGCAGACGGCGAAGGTGGTCAGATGGGGGAAGGAGCGGAAGTAGTCGATGCGCTCGAGATCGGCGGCGGCGATGCAGGGCGGGAAGCGCAGCTCCGCCGCCTGCCACCGCCGAGCCAGGGCGACGAAGCGGCGGTCGAGGCGCTCGGCCAGGTCGAGTAGCGGGCCGGCCAGGGTGGCCTGGCCGCTCTCGGCCCAGGTCAGTCCGACCACGCCGGCAAGGCCAGCGGGGTCGCTCATGGGCAACCGCCGGCGAGGAAGGTGGCGTAGATGGTGTCGATGTCGCGGAAGACCCCGGGGCGCAGCGCCCCGACATCGAGGCCCTCCCCGCGCAGCTCCTCGACGTACACGAGAAGGTCGGCGACCTGGAGGGAGGTGAGGTACCGGGTGGTGATGAGCGGCGTGTGATCGTCGAAGCTCTCGGGTACCTCCACCGTGGCGTAGCGACGCACCCAGGTCCGCAGGGCCTGGCGGACCTCGGCCTCGCATCGCCCGTTCATGGCGCTCCCCCGAGGTCGGAGGCGGCAACGTCGAACACGCCCAGGTCGCCCAGCCACCCGAGCGCCTTGGCCGAAAGCTGGTGGCGGTGCTCGGCGGTGGCGGGATGCTCCCAGGTGCTGCGGGCCAGCGCGTAGGGCTCGGCCAGGCCGGCGTCACGGTAGGCATCGGGGTTGTAATAGGCTCGCCACGTCGACCGCAGGTAGCCGGTCAGATGCCGGCGCACGCCCTCAACCGTCTCGTCGCTCCAGCCGGGGCGATGGCGACCCCATAGGTGCTCGACGACGTGGCGACCGAAGACCAGGTGGCGGGTCTCCTCGGCGTGATGGCGGGCGTTGATCTGGCGGGCGACAGGAGCCAGGCGGTCGTCACGACCCATGGTCGAGTTGTAGCGGTCGACCAGCTCCTCGAAGATGGCGACCCGGGCGAAGAACACCACGTCGTCCGCGCCGGGGGCCGGCTCCCGGGCGAGGGCTGGCTCTCCGGCAAAGGACAGGTTGCGGTCGGGATAGACCCGCCCGGCGTAGCGCCGGCAGAAGGTGCCGAACCAGATGCTGTGCTTGTTCTCCTCATCGAGGAAGTGGTGCAGGTACTCGGTCACCTCTTCCAGCCCGGGCTGGTGGAGGCGACGAGCCAGGCCCTCCATCAGTGCCTTCTCGCCATGGAGGTTGAGGCTGTAGAAGTTGACCGCCTCCCAAAAGCTCAGCTCTCTGCGTTCGTCGTCGCCCAGCGCTTTCCAGGCAGGCGTGGCGTAGAGCGAGGCGAGTTCGGGGCTGGTGAACCACTGGGGCCGTTCCAGCACGTCGGGCCAGTCGATGGCCTCGTAGGGATTCTGGTAGGCCCGACGGGAGGCGACGCAGAGTCGGCGAGTGGTCTGGACCAACGTGTCGGGCGGCGCCATCAGGTCTTCTCCACCAGTAGCCCCTGCCAGTTCATGCCGTAGCCGGCCATGACCAGTACCACCAGGTCGCCCGCCTTCAACACGTCGCGCCCTTCCAGCCACGACAGGTTGACGATGTTGTCGCCGCTGATGACGTGGGCGACGTCGGGCAGAGAGGCGGCGAAGACACAGCTCTCGTTGATGCCGAGGAGGCGGGTGAGGATGCGCCAAGCCCTCGGGTCGGTGTTCTGGGGGACCACCCACGCCACCTCGGCGGCACTGCGCCCGGCCTTGGCCAACAGCTCCCCCACCAGGCGGGAGGTGTAGGAGAAGTAGGCGCCGACGGTCTCGTCGTCGTCGGCCGACACCATGGCCCCGTTGGTGATGTGGTGGGCGGCCACCAGGCGGTAGTCACCTGCCCCCCGGGACACCACGCAGGCGGCGGCGCCGTCGGAGATCAGGCTGTAGGCCTGCTCGTAGCCGGCACCGGGGGGAAAGCGATCGGCGGTCACGCAGAGGATGCGGTCCAAATCCGGTTCGGCCGCCAGCAGGCCGCGAGCCAGGCGGATCGAGCCCAGCATGCTCGTGCACGCCTGCTGGCCGATGCCGATGACGGCGGCCTCGTCGAGGCCCAGAGCCGCCTGCAACCGGCTGGCCGGGTAGTCCATGAGGTCCTTCACGTCACCGCTGGCCTCGAAGCGTGCAGGTGGTGCCAGGTTGGCGTTGGCAGGGATGCAGGTGGCGTAGACGATGGCGTCGGTCCCCTTCATCCGGTCCTCCATGCCCGAGACCGACGCCCGGGCCAGGTCGTAGGCCGTCTCGTCGTCGTCGCACAGGTGGTGGAAGCGAAAGCCCGCCCCCAGGAGCTCGGCCTCGCCGCTGCGGGTGCGACCGGCGGCCACGCTCTCCTCGACGGAGCACCTGCGCCGGCCCAGGGCGACACCCAGGTCGCCGATGAAGCAGTCGTCGGCGCCCGTCACGGGCCGAGCCGGCGCCGGCTCAAGCGGGCGGAGGCCTGGCGGGCAACCTCGGTGCGCCGGACCGACCGCTTGGCCGTTCGGGGCAGGGAGGCATCCGTGTCCCACACGTCGACCACCCGGGGGCGCTTGTAGCCGCTGAGGCCGGCTGAGAGCCTGGTCACCTCGGCCCGCGCTTCGTCTTCGGTCATGGGTCGGGCAGGGACCACCACCGCGCAGACCTGCTCGGAACCGGGGCTACGACCGTCGATCGATGCCACGCCCACCACACAGACATCGGCGAAGCAGGCACTGTCCTGGAGCACGGCCTCGATCTCGTCAGGCTGCACCTTCTTGCCGCTCTCCAGCACGATCAGGTCCTTGGCCCGCCCGGTGACGAAGAGGAAGCCGTCGCCGTCGAGGTGGCCGAGGTCGCCGGTGTGCAGCCAACCATCGGCATCGATGGCTTCCCGGGTGAGGGCGTCGTCGTTCCAGTAGCCGGCCATGACCGCCGGCGAGCGCACCAGGATCTCGCCGTCGGCGTCACCGCCCTGATCGCTTCCGCGTTCGATCCGTACCTCGGTCCCCGGCAGGGGTCGGCCCACCGATGCCCGCCGGTGGTGGGCGTCGGCATTCATGGCCACCGTGGGCGCCGTCTCGGTCATGCCGTAGCCCTGGTAGAGCGGGATCCCGAGCTGCTCGTAGGCGTCGACCAGCTCGGGGGCGAGGGGGGCACCGCCCGAGAACAGGGCCCGCAGATGGCCCGGTCGGGCTCGTTCGAGCTCGGGCTTCAGCAGCCGAGCCAGCAGGGGTACGACCATCATTCGGGTGATCCGACGCTCGACCAGCAGCTCGACGATCTCGTGGGGCATGAGCGTGGGGCAAAAGCAAAGGGTGGCACCGGTGCTGAGGCTGCCCAGCAGGCCACAGGTCAGCTCCAGCAGGTGGTTGAGGGGGAGGACGGAGAGCCACCGGTCGTCGTGGTCGAGGCCCTGGGCCTGCACGGAGCGAGACACGGCGTAGGCCAGGTTGGCATAGGTGAGGGTGACTCCCTTGGGGCGCCCGGTGGTGCCCGACGTCCACACGATGAAGGCAGGGTCGTCCATGGCCCGGGCTACGCCAGGTCGGAAGGCGGCGACGGCCGAGTCGGGGACCAGGCGGTCCAGGCTTTCGAGCTCGAGCACGTCGACGTCGAGGCCGACCTCGGCGATCAGCGGTCGCATCCGAGCAGCCACCACCACCGCTACCGGGGTGCTGGCGGTGGCGACGAGCGCCCACTCGTCAGCGGCGAGACGGGGGTCGAGCGGCACGGCGATGGCCCCGGCCCGCAGGATGCCGAGGCAGGCCGACACCCATGCACCGGACGGGTCGCCTTGCAGCAGGACCCGTTGGCCCGGCGCCACTCCTCGACGGACCAACCAGGCGGCGACGGCCGCCGACGAGTGGTCGAGGCCGGCGTAGGTGAGCTCCTGGCAACCGGCGGAGGTGGGCGTGGCCAAGGCCACTCGATGGGCGACCGCCGGGTCGCCGGCGTGGAGCAGGGTGGAGATCCAATCGGCCGCCGGCGGGGCGGAGGATGCGACCGGCGTCGGCACGGCGTTGCTGCGAACCGTCAACATGGATCCAGTCTCGGCCGGGGACGAGCCGGGACGAGTAGGGATTGGCCCTCATTGTCCATCGGACCACCGCTGGGAGGTCACCGCCCGATGTTAGGTGCCTACCATCTTGAGCCATGACCGACGCTGGCATCGCCAGTCGCACCACGCTCGACGGTGCCATAAGCGATCGGCTGTTCTTCGCCCAAGTGCGAGAGGACCCGGTCCTTGAGATCGAAGCGCTTGGCGCCGGCCCCGACGACAACGTCGTGGTCGTCAGCTCCGGCGGATGCACCGCCTTGTCGCTGCTGGCGGCCGGCGCCGGACACGTGGTCGCCGTCGACCTCAACGCCACCCAGAACCACCTGGTGGAGCTGAAGCTGGCGGCGGTGACCAAGCTCTCCGCCGAGGACGCCGTGGCCTTCCTCGGCGGCTGGCCTATGACCAGCGGCCGTCGCCGATCGTGGTACCGACAATTGCGGGGATCGTTGACGCCGCCCGCCCGGACCTACTGGGACGCCCATCGGCGCAGCGTCGGGCGGGGCGTGCTCGGCGCCGGGGTGAGCGAGCGCTTCATCGGCGTGGTCATGGCCGCGCTGCGTCTCGCCATCCACCCACCGTCGCGTGTGCATCGCCTGCTGGCGTGCGCCACCCTCGACGAGCAGCGGCGCTTCTACGACAGCGTTTGGGACACCCGGCGCTGGCGCCTGCTGTTTCGCGTGCTGCTCAACCGGGCGGTCTTCCGCCATACCTACGACGACGCCTTCTTCCGCCACGTCGACAACCCCAGCTTTGCCCGGCACTTCCGTTCCCTGGCCGAGCGCACCCTCACCGAGGTCCCCATCGCCACCAACTACTTCGTCCACCAGATGCTGACCGGCAGCTACCCCCGGGGAGTCGAGG
>JBBSLT010000035.1:0-17445 GCA_038233555.1 Acidimicrobiales bacterium | reverse complement strand
TCCTGGACAATTCCGGCGGGCGTGATGATGTCGGCATTGGCCACCACGCCCGCCTCGAGGCCGACCGCGCCCAGGGCGTCGCCGAGGGCGCCGGGACGGGCGCCGAAGCCCTCCTCCTCGTTGGCCTCCTCCAGGGCATCGAGGCCGGTCACGGTGATGCCGGCGACCGTCTCGCCCACGGTGACGGGGGCGGCGCCGTCGTCGGCCAGCGCCGCCCGGTTCCCGGCCCCGATGGTGGCGTAGCCCTCGCCGGGCGTGGTGCGGGGCCCGATGGTGCGGATCGACAGCGAGGCGACGGCGCTGCGCTCGAAGAGGCCGGTCAGCACCGGCGGCATCTCCTCGAGGACCGTCTGCCACGTGAGCGTGGGCACGCTGAACACCAGCACCTTGTCGACCGCGGCCGTGGGCGCCGGGGAGGCGGGACCTTCGGCATCGGTCCCCGGTCCCGCCAATCCCGTCAGGCTGAGCAAGAGCACCGTCACCGCCGCCACTGCGGCCGTCGATCTACGAGCGTTGCGCAAGGGCACGTCGAACATCCAGGTACTGGCGGGCCCGATGGAGCTGCGCTCGCCAGTCCGTGCCGGTGGCCCGATGGGTCAAGCTCGTCGGCACCTCGCCGACCCGCAACCCGGCTTCGATGGCGTCGATCGTCATCGCCGTCTCGACGCCCCAGCCTGGGGCCAGCGGGAGCACCGCTCGGTAGGCCGCCAGCGTCATGGCCCGGATCCCGGACAGCGGCAGCTCCGGCCGCCAGCCCGTGCGCTGCTCGATCGCCCGCTGAGCCAATCGCACGACCAAGCCGTGCCCCCCGGCACTTCCCCGAGCGCTATAGATCGCCATCGCCAGGTCGAGTCGGTCCTCAAGGATCGGTTCGGCCAGGGCCCGAATGCCGCCAGCAGACTCCCCCACATCGGCGTCGAGGAAGATCAAGCCCCGCGGCGGAACCAACCCTTCTCGTTCGTCCTCCAGGACAGCACCCGCCCCCGTCATGAGGGCGGCACCCTTTCCCCTCGAGCGAGGATGCCGCATCACCGTGGCTCCCGCCGCCTCGGCCAGCTCCGCGGTGCGGTCGTCGGAACCGTCATCGACGACTACCACAGCATCGATCTCCCGACAGGACCGGAGCGCCGAGATGGTCTCCGCGATCATCTCGGCTTCATTCCGTGCCGGGATGACGACGGTGAAGCGGTCCGGGGGCATACCGGTTGCAGCCATCATGCTCCCATCATGGAAGCGAAATGCCGGAGGAGGGGCGCGGCGACCACCTTTGAGTTCACGGATGATGCCTGGGGAGCACCATGGGTGCACACAAAGCGGGGCCGGCTCGCGTCACGCCTGTCCCAGCACGTCGCGATAGACGGATTCCACCGAGGCGACCAGGGCATCGGGGTCATAGCGGCGGGCGAAGTCGGCCCGGGCCGCCTCGGCTCGGCCCGCGGCTCTGACCGGGTCCACCAGGGCTGCCTCCAGGGCGCCGGCCAGGGCCGCGGGCGTACCGGGCTCTACCAGCCACCCGGAGACCTCGTCGATGAGCATCTCGGGGATGCCACCCACGGCAGTGGCCACCACCGGACGCCCGAGGGCCACCGCCTCGGCCACCACCAGCGGCCATCCCTCCCACCGCGACGCCAGGGCCACCACGTCGGCCGCCGCCAGCCCATCGGCACCAGACACATCCGATCCCGCCAGCGTGACCACGCCCCCTAGCCCGAGTCGCTCGACCTGGCGGGCCAGAGTCCCAGCACTCGGCCCCTCCCCCACGATCACGAGTCGTACGCCCGGCCGGTGGCGGGCCAGGACGGCGGTGGCATCGATCAGCGTGGCGTGATCCTTCTGAGGATGAAGGCGTCCCACGCTCACGATCAGGGGCTGATCGGGGCCGATACCCCACCGGGCGCGTACGTCGGCGGCCGGTGTGGTCGGGCGCGGCGATGGGGCAACGGGAGCCACCACCGTGATCCGCCCCGCTCCTGACACCCCAGCGAGGCGGCGGGCCATCTCGGCCGAGACCACCACCATGGCCTCGACCCGGCCTGGCAACGCTGCCTCCAATCGCGTCAGGACGGGGCCGACCGCTCCGACCACGTCCCCCAGCACGACGTTGTGGCCGGTGACGACCAGAGGCGGCCGGGCTGAGAGGCTGGCGGCCAACCAGCCGGCGGTCAGCCCGTGGGCGTGGACGAGATCGGCTCCGGCCGCCGCCGAAGCCAGCGTCCGCCGGGCGGCCATCACCGCCGCTGGCCCGAATCCCGACGGCACCTCGACGTGGTGGTCGAGCGCTCCCAGACCATCGAGTACCCCTGCTGGGCCGGCGACCTTCACCGGCCAACCGCGTGCCACCAGGCGGGCGGTCAACTCCACCACATGACGGCGGATGCCTCCGGTGGAGGGCCCCAGCAGCTGGAGCACGGAGGGCTTGTCAGCCATCGCTTCCCCGCAGCAGCGCGGCCACGGCCGAGATCCGCATTCCTCCAAGAAGGAGCTGGGTGGCCAGGTAGACGCCCGCTCCGAGCGCCCCGGCCCCGACCACGAGCCCGGCGGTGGCGAACCCGCCCAAGTCGGGCAGCGGTCGTTGCACCAGCCACATGGCAGCGCCGGCGGTGGCGGCCGCGATCCCGCCGATGACGAGGGGCCGGACCTGTCCGGCCAGGCTGGCTTGCCATCGGGAGCGGAAGCGCCATCCGAGGACGGCGGCGCCGATCAGGTAGGCGCCGGAGTGGGCGGCGGCCAGGGCGGTCACCCTGGCCGGGCCGGCGAACAGGGCGCTGGCTCCGACCATGGCGAGGGCGGCGACGGCGACCACGCCGAGGTGGACGACGGCCGCCCCCCGCATGTCGCCCACGGCATAGAGCCCCCGAGCGAGGAACAGGAACAGGCCGTAGCCCACCAGCCCGGGGGCGAAGGCAGCCACCACGTCGGGCACCACCGCCCTCGCCTCGGCGCTCTGGCCGAAGAGCAGCAGGCGGGCCAGCGGGTCGGCCAACGCCACCAGGGCGGCGACCGCGGGCAGGGCCAGGAAGGCGATCGCCCCCACGCCGGCAGCCATCCCCCGGGCGTAGCGTTCGCGGTCACCGCTGGCGGCGTGGCGGGACAGGGTCGGGAACAAGGCGGTGAGCACGGGCACGGCGAAGAGGGCGTGGGGCACGAGGAACACGGTGTAGGCCACCTGGTAGACGACGACCCCGCCCTCCACCGCGTTGGCCAACACCAGGACCACCGCCACCAGGAGCTGGGTGGCGGCCAGGAACAGTGCCGCCCACCCGCCACCCCTCACGACCTGGCGCACGCCGGGATGGCGCAGGTCGAGCCGGGGCCGCAGGGCGAGGCCCGCCCGGCGCACGGCCAGCACGGGGATGGCCGACAGGGCCAGGACCCCGAGCGTGGTCCCGAGGCCCAGCACCACCGTCTGGGCGGTGGTGAGGTCGAGGCCGGGCGCAGCCCCGTCGCGGAGCTCCCAGAACAACCAGCAGGAGGCGATGACCACCACGTTGTTGGCAATAGGGGCGGCGGTGGGCAGGGCGAAGCGACCCCGGGCGTTGAGCACCGCCGTGGCCACCGCCCCGGCGGCGTAGAGCACCACTTGGGGCAGGAAGAACCACAACAGGACCGTCCCCAGGCGGATCTGGGCCGCCCGCACGTCGGGAGCCTCCACGCCGGCCACCAACAGGCGCATGATCCACGGGGCGGCCAACATTCCGACCGCCGCCAGCACCCCCAGCGCCGCCATCGCCAACCCGAGCAGGGCTCCGGCCACGTGGGTGGCCTCGGCATCGTCGCCCCGGTCGAACAGCCCCACCAGGGTGGGGATCATGGCCGCTTGGAGGGCGCCGGCGGCGAAGAGCTCGAAGATCAGGTTGGACACGCTGTTGGCCGATTGGAAGGTGTTGCCGAGGAAGGTCGTTCCGAGGACGGCGGCCACGACCAGTACCCGAGCCAGGCCGGTCAGGCGAGAAACCAGGGTGAGCGCGGTCATGCCGGCGGTGGCACGGGCCAAGTCGGGGGAACGGATTCCGGGGCCGGTGGCATCGGGCCCACCCACTCCCTGCACCTCTGGTGCGCTCACCCGGTGGGGACGGGGATAAGCCTCTGGGCGTCGCGGCCGTAGTGGCCGACCTGGCCCTCGCCCAGGTACTGGAGGGCCAGGACGGTGGCGAGCTGCCCGGCGAAATCATCGATCCTGCTCACCGTCGACAATCGGGTGGACAAGATGTCGTCGGCCCGCAGCGCCCCGGTGAAGCCCGCCTCTTCGGACCCGCTCTCCGGATACACCTCCAGGACCAGTAGGGACACGCGGGGCCCGTCGGGCGGCTCGCCCACCAGGGCCTCGACCAGCGGCCGGGCCCACTGGTCGGGCCGGAGGGGGGCGCTGGGACCGGTCACGAACACCACCCTGGTGCCACTCGACCCCAACGCAGCCGTCGCCGACGCGTCACCCTGGGGGCCATCGAAGTCGACGAAGCCGGCGTTGCGTAGCTGGACGAGGGTGGAGACGGCGAGGTCGGAAGCCGGCTCCTCCTCGACGGGGGGGACCACCGGCTCGGCGCCCTGGGTGCCGTCGCCAGGTTGGTCGTCCGGTGCTGACTGGCCTGTGTCCAGGGGACCGGGAACCACGAGGGCGTCGGCCACCTCCTCGACCGCGATGTCGAGCAGGACCCCCACCGGCAGGCTCTCGCTGCGCCCCAGCGCCCGGGCCAGGTCACGTCGCTGCTCGTCGTTGACAAGTGCAAGGCGCTCGTTGAACCACAACGTCCCTTCGGCGTCGGCACCGGCGGAAGCCAGCAGGCTCTCCAGGTCGTCGACCCGCTCAGGAGTGACACCCCGCATGGCCAGCACCACCACGGGAACGTCATCCAGGCTGCCGGCGAGCAGGGGCCGGGCTTCGTCCGACAACTGCTGCGATCGCTCCTGCAGCTCAAACACCGAAGCCCTCAGGCCGTCGTTCTCGGCGATGACCTCGTCCACTCGGGCGGCGATGCGGTCCTGTTGCTCCTCAAGCGTCCCGACGACGGCCCGGTCGATGACGGCGGAGCCCATCAGCACGCCAATGGCGAGAGCCAGGAACACCGCGATCAGCGAGATGATGTGGAAGCGAAAGTTGAGCATGGGAGGTTGGACTCAGCCGAGCCGCAGTGCGTTCCAGAGGTTCTCCAGGAACAGCTGGGCCGGTTGGCTGATGGCGGTGACCACCAAGAGGGAGAACAGCGCCGCCGCCACCAGCATGAGGAGGTCGGTCTTGCGCACTCGGGAGTGGTAGAGCCGGCTGACCCCTTTGGCGTCAACCAGACGGGCACCGACCTTCATGCGCACCAGGAAGGTCGAGGCCATGCCGTCGCGACCTTTGTCGAGGAAGTCTTCCATCGAGCTGTGGGTGCCCACGGCCACGATCAGCTCGGCCCCGGACTCGTAGGCGAGCAGCAGGGCGATGTCCTCGCTTGTGCCCGGAGCAGCGAAGACGCAGTGCTCGAGACCGAGCGCCTCCAGCCGGGCCGCGCCGGGGGCGTCGCCCCCGGGGTAGCCGTGGACCACCAGGGTGGCTCCACAGCGCAGGGCGTGCTCGGAGACCGAATCCATGTCACCGACGATGAGCTGCGGCGTGCAACCCAGCTCGAGCAGGGCGTCAGCCCCGCCGTCGACGCCCACCAGGACGGGGTGCACCTCGCCGATGTAGCCCCCCCGGCGCAGGGCAGCCAGGTCGTCGCGATACTCGTGGCCCCGCACCACCACCAAGACTTGGCGGCCCTTCAGCTCGACGCCGAGCTTAGGGACGACCAGGGGCTCGAGCGTGGCCCGCTGCTCGCTGCGCAGGTACTCCAAGGTGTTGATGGCGAAGCGGTCGAGCTCCTCGCCGACCGATGCTCGGGAAGCCTCGATGCAGCGCTCGAGGGTGTCGATGTCCTGGCGGACACCCACGGCCGACCAGCCCCGAGAGCTGAGCTTTGCCCCGTCGATGCGAACCTCGGCACCGTCGTCGAGGGCGTCGATCACCTCACGGCCGACGTTGTCGACCAAGACGATGCCGGCGGCAGCGATCAGCAGCGGGCCGACGTTGGGGTAGCGCCCGGAGATCGAGGCGGCGGCATTGATCACCGCCGCCGGCCGGGCCAACACCAACCCTTCGGCCGCCACCCGGTCGAGGTCGAGGTGGTCGATCACGGCGATGTCACCAGCCCGGAGCTCGGGAATGAGCTCTTTGGTGCGCCGCCCGATCCGGGCCGGTCCGCTGACGACCACGTCGGAGGTACGAACGACCATCATCGAGACCCCGGACGCACGACGACGCCGGCTCCACCCCTGCGCTGGCGGGCGGCCACCAAGAGCAGCTCCTCGGCGTGGCCCCGGGCCGTGTCGCTCCCGGGCTGGCCCGAAAGCATGCGTGACAGCTCAACGACACGAGCCTCGCTGTCGAGGAGTCGCGCGCTGGCCACGGTCCGGCCCCCGACGTCGTCCTTGGCCACCGCCACCTGGGCGTCGGCGAAGGCGGCCACCTGGGGAAGGTGGGTCACCACCAGGACCTGGAAGCGCTCGGCCACTCCGGCCAGCGATTGACCCACAGCCAGCGCCGCCTCTCCGCCGATGCCGGCGTCCACCTCGTCGAAGACCAGGGTGGAGGCGCCGGCCCGTTCATGTTCGAGCTCCCCACCGTCGGGCCCGAGGACCAGGCGCAAGGCCAGCATCACCCGGGACAGCTCGCCCCCCGAAGCCACCCGGGCCAAGGGAAGGCCAGGTTCGCCGGGATTGGCGGCGAACAGGAACTGCACGTCGTCACCCGGGTCGGTGCCGCCCACCTCGATCTCGACCCGGGCCCGAGGCAGGGCCAAATGGCGCAGGTGGCCTTCGATGGCGCCGGCAAGACCGGGGGCCGCCGCTCGGCGCTCCCGGCCCACCCGCCCGGCGGCAGCGACGACGCCGTCCCGGGCCCCTTCCCGCTCACGCTCCAGCTTCGCCGCTCGGCGGTCGTGGTCGTCAAGGGCCGCCAGCCGGCGCTGCTTGTCCTGTTTGAGCCTGAGCAGCTCGGCGAGGGTGAGCACCTGGTGGCGACGCCGGAGCTGGCGGAGAAAGGCTTGGCGCTGGCGCCGCTCCTCCAGGCGGGCCGGGTCCTCCTCGATGACCTCGCCCGCCTGGCGGACGTCACTGGCCACCTCGGCCACCTCGGCCGCCAATGACGCCAACCGCTGCTCGATCTCGGCAAAGGGAGCACGGCCCCGAACGGCGGCCAGGGCGGTGCCCACGGCGTCGACCGCCCCCCCGTCCTCGGCGAGGGCGAGGGCGGCGGCGAGGGCGGCCTGGCGGTGGGCGACGGCTCCGGCCAGCAGCTCCTCCTCCTGAGCCAACGTCGCCTCTTCGTCGGGGTCTGACAAACCAGCTCGTTCGAGCTCCTCGACCTCGAAGCGCAGGAGATCGGCCTGCCGGGCTCGCTCGGCCGCATCGCCCCCCATGGCGGCCAGCTCGGCATCGAGGCCGGCGAGGTGGCCCCGGGCTTTCCTCAGGGGCTCTAGGTCGATGCCGGCATAGCGGTCGAGAGCCCGGCGCTGGGCAGCGGAGGCCAGGAGCGACTGGTGGCTGTGCTGACCGTGGAGGTCGACAAGGCTGGCGCCGACCTCGGCCAGCGCGCTCACCGGTGCGAGGCGACCGTCGACGTAGGCCCGGGAGCGCCCCTCGGCCGGGATGACCCGGCAGAGGACGATCTCGTCGTCGACCCCCTCCGACGGTGGCCGGCGAAACCGTCCCTCCACCCGGGCCTCAGCCGCACCGGGCCGGACCACGGCGGCGTCGGCCCGCCCTCCCACCAACAGCTCGATGGCGGTGACCACCAAGGTTTTGCCCGCGCCCGTCTCCCCGGTCAAGGCGGTCATGCCCGGGCCCAAGATTAGGGAGAGCTCGGGGATGACCCCGAGGTCGGTGACCGAGAGCTCGACCAGCATTACGAGCAGGTTACGCGAGGTGGCCACCGGTTCTTGTCTCATCTCATCGTCATGATCTCCTCATGGGCTATCGGGGCAAGGTTGTCGAACAGCAACGAGCTCGGGACTTGCGGGCCGAGGGCTGGACCATGCCCGAGATCGCCGCCGAGCTGGAGGTGTCCAAGGGTTCGGTGTCTCACTGGACGAGAGACGTTGAGTTCGTGCCACGGCGAGGAAGGGCACTGCCCCGCACCGTCTGGCTACGGAGATTCTTCGAGATCGACGAGAGCCGACTCAGGGTGCAGCTCTACCTGCATCAGGGTCTCGATCTCGCCGAGGCAGTGACCTTCTGGTCGCAGCTGACGGACATTCCGGCCTCGCAGTTCACCAAGCCCTACCGAGCTGTGCCTGATCCCAGCATCCGGACGAGCAGACACCCTCTCGGCTGCCCAGGAGTCGCCTACTCCTGCTCCAGAACCTATCGAGCGGTGATGGGCCTGGTGCACGCGCTGCTAGCCTCCGCTGGTCAGTCCGGGGTAGCTCAATCGGCGGAGCAGGGGATTGTTAATCCCAAGGTTGTGGGTTCAAGTCCCACCCCCGGAGCTTTCCTTATCGGTCGCCCGGCTTCGGGCCCGTAGCTCAGTGGTCAGAGCGGGGGACTCATAATCCTTTGGTCGCAGGTTCGATCCCTGCCGGGCCCACCGCCAAGCCCCTTGTCAGGGGGGGTGTTCATGTTTGGTGGTCACTCCTGTTCTCCTCTCGGCGGTCACAGTCTGGTCACTAGCAGACTTGAGCCGGCAGGCTCGATGTCGGTGAGTCAAGTTTCACGAGGTCATGTTCGCGCTCCGTCGGCACCGATACATCGTTCAAGCGACCAGGCGAGAGCGATGGGCGAGGCGGTCCAACTCGGTGTCACGCGCTCGAAGGCCTTGCGTAGCGGCGACGGCGGATCAGCACCACGACGAGATCGCCGAGGGCGGCGCCGGTGAAGCGGGCATGGGCCCGGGCGAGAAAGACCGCAGCGGCCAGCCCGAAGTCGGTGACCGAGTAGCGATGCGTGTGG
The DNA here is from genome assembly GCA_038233555.1 of Acidimicrobiales bacterium. Classification (GTDB taxonomy): domain Bacteria; phylum Actinomycetota; class Acidimicrobiia; order Acidimicrobiales; family CADCSY01; genus JADDRA01. The sequence goes on along the minus strand of JBBSLT010000035.1, from coordinate 8,481 downwards.
GGAATGCGTTCGATCAGGCCGTGCAGGCGCAGTCGTCGCAGGTGGTAGCTCATCGTCCCCTGGGTCATGGCGCTCGGCTCCGCGGCCGAGCAGCGGGGCGAGGTGGTCTCGCAGGTCGCGGTTGCGAAGCCGTGGGGCAGGAGACAAAGGACCACCAGGGCCACGAGCAGCGCCTGGGGCCCAAAGCTTGTCGAAGGCGGCCTGGACCTCCTCGCCGGGTGGCGAACCCACGTCGACGGGCCTGGCGGCGTGCTGACCCCGGACCGCTCGGGAGGCTGCGGCGAAGCACGCCGGGGTCGCCGAGGCGGCTCTTTGTGATCGCGGACCGTTGGATTCCTGCCAAGTGCCAGGATGGTGCCGTGCGGGTGGCGGTGGACTTCACTTGGCGGGACGTGGGCTGGATCCGGTTGGAGGCGGGGAAGCTCCGGTTCGCTGAGGTTCCGGATTCACCCGGCGTTTACCGGTTCGACCTGGGTCAGACCGTCTACATCGGGCTCGACGTGGAAGGTTCTCGCTCGAAGCTTGACTTCCGGCACAAGGCCTCTCGCTTGCTCGTCGAGAACGCTGCCCTCAGCGCTGCCCGGATGGCCGGAGCACAAGTTGAGAACCTGTAGCCGGAGGTGGCGGGTCCACGGAGCAAGCGACGTGCACCTCGACACGCTGTTCGACTGCCCCGTTGAGCGGGCCGGTGTGAGAGGTGTGGATCCTGCTCCACCACGTCTCTGCGATCTCGTGGACGCGGAGCTGTTACGGCCGTCGGGCATCGGCAAGTCCGGCTTTGTCCTCAGACCTCCACGGCCTGCGGCCGCCACGATGGATGAGAATTGGCCACTGGTGCCCCCGGCGCTTTGTGGGCAGCAATGTACCGTAGAGGTACGAAACTGACCAGAAAGCTAGCCCACACAGGCGTGCGGCCACAGGTCAGGTCAGGCCGGTGACCAACCACCGTTGACCTATGCGGCCGAGGCCGCCGGCTGGCGGGCGATGTTCAAGAGGATGCCGGTGGCGGCCATGGTCACCACCAGGGAGGACCCGCCGAAGGAGATGAAGGGCAGGGTCAAGCCGGTGATGGGAAGCAACCCGAGCACGCCTCCGATGTTGACCAGGGCCTGGGTGAGCACCCAGGCGGTGACGCCGCCGGCCACGAGCATGCCGAAGCGGTCAGGTGCGGCCAGCGCCGTGCGCACGCCGAGGGCGGCGAAGGTGAGGAACAGGCCCAACACCGACACCGCACCGATGAGGCCGAGCTCCTCACCGATGATGGCGAAGATGAAGTCGGTGTGGGCGTTGGGCAAGAATCCGTACTTGGCCCGGCTCGCCCCTAGGCCGACGCCGAAGAGTCCTCCTGAAGCCACCCCGGTGAGCGATTGGGTGATCTGGTAGCCGCTGTCGAGGGGATCGGCACCGGGGTGGAGGAAGACCAGGAGGCGATCGCGCCGGTAAGACTCTCGCAGCGCCATGACGAGGAACCCGGCGGTGGCGAGGCCGAGCACACCGCTAAGGCGGGCCAGGGAGATCCCGGCCAGGAACAGGACCGACACGACGATGGCGCCGATCACGATGGCGGCGCCGAGATCCGACTGCATCAGGACCAAGCCCGCCACCGCCCCACCCACCAACAACACCGGACGCAGGGTCAGGCGGCTGTCGCTCAGGCGATGGGATCGCCGGGCGAGCAGGTCGGCGCAGAACAGCAACAAGGCCAGCTTGGCCAGCTCCGAGGGCTGCAGCCGGATGGGCCCGAAGTCGAACCAACTTCTCGCCCCGTTGACCTCCGAACCGAGGGCCGGGTGCAGGACCGCCACCAACAACAGCGCGATCAATGCGAGGAACGGCAGGGCCAGGCGACGCCAGCGCCGGTAGTCGACCTTGACCGTGATCACCAGGGCCAGGGCGGAGATGGCAAGCCAGGTGGCCTGGCGGATGAAATAGGTCCAGGTCGAGCCCGATTCCTCCAGGGCCTGGACCGACGAAGCCGACAGGACCATGACCAGGCCGATGATGTTGAGCACTCCGACCAGCACGGCCAGCATGAGGAAGCCCGACGGCCGCTGAGCGACCGCCGGTGCGGCTCGCCGGGACAGAGCCCGGGGAGGCGGGCGGCGAGAGGTCATGCGGGAACTCCGATCGATTCGGCCACGGCGCGGGCAAAGTCCTGGCCTCGCTCGGCGTAGGAGGAGTACCAGTCGAAGGAGGCACATCCAGGCGAGAGGAGGACGACGTCACCGGGCTGGGCCACAGCCCGGGCGGCGGCGACGGCGCCGTCCATGGAGCCCGCGCAAACGACGGGGACGGTCGTGGCCTCGAACGCCCGCTCCACCTCTTCCGTCGCCTCTCCGATCGCCACGACCACCCGTAGGCGGGCTGACCCCTCGCTCAACCGGCCGAGGTCGAGGCCCTTGTTGCGGCCTCCGGCGATGAGCACCACCGAGGCGAAGCCGGTCAGGGCCGCGGCCGCGGCATGGGGGTCGGTGGCCTTGGAGTCATCGTAGAAGCGCACTCCGAGGTGCTCGGCCACCAGGCTCACCCGATGCGCCAGCCCCCGGAAGTCCCGCAGCGCCGTCCTCACCCCTTCGAGGGAGGCACCGGCGGCCCGCGCCGTGGCCGCCGCCGCCAGCGCGTTGGCCAGATCGTGGGGCAGGGCTCGCCACAACTCGTCGGCAGCGAGGAGGACATCGCCGCCGGGCATCACCAGGTGTCGGCCCACCGTTCGCCAGTCGCCCCGCTCCAACCCGAAGGTCACCAGGCGCGATCGCACCACCCCGGCGGCGGCCATCACCACCGGGTCCTCAGCGTTGGCGACGGCCACATCGCCGCTTTCCTGGGCGGCCCACACCCTCGCCTTGGCCGCGGCGTAGTGGTCCATCGACGGGTGCCAGTCGAGGTGGTCATCAGCCTGGTTGAGCCAGGTCGCCACCCGTGGCCGGAAGCGCTCGGTAAAGTGGAGTCGAAAAGACGACGCCTCCACCACCACGACATCGAGTTCGGCCTCGCCGGCCAGGGCATCGACCAGGGGGAGGTCATTGTTGCCGGCGGAGACCGTCCGCAGCCCGCTGGCGCCAAGCATGGCTTCGACGAGGGTCGTCACCGTCGTCTTGCCGTTGGTCCCGGTCACTGCCACCAGGGGGAGCGTCGACCATCGGGCGGCGAGCTCAAACTCGCTCCAGACCGGGGTCCCAGAGGCCAACGCCTGGACGATCGCGAGATGGGTAGGGGCCACGGGGGGGCTGGGCACGACCAGCTCGGCCACTGCCACCAACTCCTCGAGCGTCGCCTGATCCGGGGCCTCGATCATCGTGACCCCAAGGCCGGCGAGGGCGACGGCGCGAGCGCGACTGGCGGGTCCAGGGTGGTCCTCGGCCACCGTCACCGTCCACCCCCGCTCCGCCAGGCGCCGGGCCGCCGCCTCTCCGGCTACGCCGAGGCCCACCACCAACACCGATGCGGGAGCGTTTCCGACGCTCACTCGATGGCCCCGGTGGAGAGGAAGTCTGCGTAGTAGAAGCCCATGGCCAGGGCCGTGAGCATGCCGGCAAGGATCCAGAACCGGATGATGACCGTCGTCTCCGGCCACCCCAGCAGCTCGAAGTGGTGGTGGATGGGAGCCATGCGAAAGACCCGGCGGTGGAACAGCCGGAATGCTCCCACCTGCGCGATGACCGAGAGGGTCTCGACCACGAAGAGGCCACCGATGATCGGAAGCAGGAGCTGGGTGTTGGTGGTCAGGGCCAGGGCCGCCAGGCCGGCTCCGATGGCGAGTGACCCCGTGTCACCCATGAAGATGCGAGCCGGGGCGGCGTTCCACCACAAGAAGCCGGCGCAGGCGCCCATCATGGCTCCGGCCACCAGGGCCAGGTCGAGGGGTTGGGGGTAGTTGTAGACCTCGGGGTGGCGAAAGGCCCAGAAGGCAATGACCACGAAGGCCGAGAAGGAGAAGGTCGACGAGCCTGCGGCCAAACCGTCGAGGCCGTCGGTGAGGTTCACGGCGTTGGTGGTGCCGAGGATCAACAGGATCGCCCACACCGTCCAGAGCACCGGACCCAGGTCGAAGCCGGTCGTGCCGATCCGGGTGAACGAGAGCTCGGTGGAGATGTCGGCCTGGCGGATGGCCAAGACGGCGAACAGCCCGGCCACCACCAGTAGGCCGGCGAACTTGGTCCGCTTGGTCAGGCCCAAGTTGCGCGCCCGGGTCACCTTGATCCAGTCGTCCAGGAGTCCGACGAAGCCGGCTCCGGCGATGGCCAGGATGGTGAGCATCCCCGCCCAGGTGAAGATGGCGCCGTCTTGAAGGTGGGCGGCCAGGTAGCCGAGGACTCCGCCTCCCACGATGATGATGCCGCCCATGGTGGGCGTGCCCGTCTTGGTGAAGTGGCCCTGGGGACCGTTTTCACGGATGGGTTGACCGATGCCGCGCGACCGCAACCAGCGGATGAGCACGGGAGTGCCCACCAGCGAGACGACGAAGCCCACGGCGGAGGCGAGCAGGAGCGGGATCACGAGCCACGATCCTGATCGAAGCCGAGGGCGGCAAGCTCCTCGGTGACGACCACCCGGTCGTCGAAGTTCAAGTTGGCGGTCCCGATGGTTTGGCTCGTCTCGTGGCCCTTGCCCGCCACCAGCACGACGTCTCCGGCGGCGGCGCAGCTCAGCGCTCGGGCGATGGCGGTCCGCCGATCGACCTCGGTGCTGACCTCGCCCGGCCCCGACGCTCCCGCCACCACGTCAGCCAGAATGGCGCCGGGATCCTCCTGCCTGGGATTGTCGCTGGTGACGATGACCATGTCGGCCAGCGTTGCCGCCACTCGTCCCATCAGCGGGCGCTTGTCTCGGTCGCGGTCGCCACCACATCCAAAGACCAACAGGACTCGTCCGGAACCGTTGGTACGGGCGGCGACGAGGAGCTGTTCGAGGGCGTCCGGCGTGTGGGCGTAGTCGACGACCACGGTGAAGGGCTGGCCCTTGTCGATGCGTTGGTAGCGGCCCGGCACCGGCCTGGTCTTGGCCAGGCCCTCCACGACCACATCCTCGTGGAGGCCGAGCTCCAGCGCGGCGCCGGCCGCGGCCAGAGCGTTGCCCAGGTTGGCGAGACCGCCCAGGGGTACGTGCAGACGCTGACCCCGCCAGGTGCCGGTGGAGCCGTTGAGGCCGGTCTCGAGATCCCTGACGTCGCCGAGGGAGAACGAGCGGGTGGGGATCCGGGCCGCCTCCAAGAGGAGCCGGCCGTGCGGGTCGTCGATGTTGACCACCGCCGCTACCGACTTGTCGGGTTCGAACAAGCGGGCCTTGACCGCGAAGTACTCCTCCATCGATCGGTGGTAGTCGAGGTGATCCCGGCTGAGGTTGGTGAAGACCGCCACCGAGAAGCGGACGCCCTCGACCCGAGCCTGGGCCAAGGCATGGGACGAGACCTCCATGGCCACGGCCACCGTCGCCTGATCCACCATGCCCGCCAGCCTGGCCTGGAGGTCGGTCGACTCGGGCGTGGTCAAAGCACCGGCGAGGGTCCCGATGAGTCCCGTGGGGCGCCCGGCGGCCTCGAGGATCGCCTGCAACAGCCACGTCGTGGTCGTCTTGCCGTTGGTGCCGGTGACCCCCACCACGTCGAGCCGCTGCGACGGGTGACCCCAGAAGGTGGCCGCTGCCCGTCCCATCTGGAGGCGGGTGTCGGCGACGATCACCTGGGTGGCGGTAACGTCGAGCGTCCGCTCGCACAGGATGGCCACCGCACCCCTGGACACCGCTTCAACCGCATGACGGTGCCCGTCGCTGCGCCGGCCCGGGAGACAGCAGAACATCGAGCCCGGCTCCGCCTGCTTGGAGTCATGGGTGATCGAGGTCAGCTCCACTCCCTCGACCGGACCGACAACCTCGACGACGTCGAGACCGTCGAGGAGGCGCTCAAGTTGCACGGGCTCGTGCTGATCTATTCGCGGCGTTGGGCACAGCGGGTCAGTCTTGCGTCATGACGTCGTCAGCGGACGGCGCCACCTCCACCGGCTCCGTCGGCGGTGCCACCGTCGGGGGCACGCTCAAGAGGCGAAGACCGTATTCGGCGATCTCGGCGAACACCGGTGCCGCCACGACGCCGCCGTAGTACGGGTGGGCCTCGTCGAGGATGACGATGATGGAGAGCTGAGGATCCTCGGCCGGGACGAAGCCGGCGAAGACGCTGGTGTAGGCGCCCGACTCGTAGCCTCGGAACTCCGTCGAGGGCTTGCGGGCCGTCCCGGTCTTGCCCGCCACCGTGTACCCCTCGACTCGGGCGTTGAGCCCGGTGCCGTCGCTGACAGCGGCCTCGAGCATGGTGGCCATTTTGGCCGCCGTCTCCTCGGAGACCACCCGTGCTCCCTCGGCGGCGGCCACGGGATGCTCCTCGCCGCTCGGATCGACGACCGAGCGCACCAGCCTCGGCTGGGCCCGCACACCGTCGTTGGCCATCACGTTGAGAGCACCGAGCATCTGGACGGCGTTGACGGCGATTCCCTGCCCGATGGCGATCGAGCCGATGGAGGTGCTCGCCCAGTCCTCGACGGGAGGGATGATCCCAGGGGTCTCCCCCGGGAAGTCGAGACCGGTCGGTTCCCCGAATCCGAAGCGCCCCAGGTACCCCCCCAGTCGCTCCTTGCCCATCTCCCGGGCGAGCATGATGGTGCCGACGTTGGACGACTGTCCCAACACCTCGGCCACGGTCATGGGCTCGGTCGGATGCGAGCTGCTGTCGGTGAAGGTCTTGGGACCGACGCGCAGCGAATCAGGGACGACCATGACGTCGTCAGGCTCGGCCACGCCCTCCTCGGCGACGGCGCCGAACGTCACCACCTTGGCGACCGAGCCCGGCTCGAACACGTCGGTGAGGGTGGCGTTGTCGGCGGTCGGGCCGGGCGTCGCACCCGGCTCTGCCTCGACCGAGGCCATGGCCAGGATCTCGCCGCTGCGTGGGTCCATGACCACCGCCATCCCCCCGTCGGCATCCGTGGTCACGACCTGCTGCGACAGCGAGCGCTCCACCTCGTACTGGAGCGACCGGTCGATGGTGAGCACGAGGTCGTCACCCCGCACGGCCGGCTGAAGTCGCTTCTCGCCACCGGCGATGGTCCCCCCGGCCGCCCCCCGCTCCACCAAGAGCTCTCCCGGCTCGCCCACCAGGCGCTCGTCGTACTGAAGCTCGAGACCCGACACCCCGCCCCCATCGACATCGACCTCGCCCAGCAGGCCCGCGGCCAGGTCGCCCGCCGGGCGGAAGCGCCGGGGCTCCTCCCGTAGGTTGATGCCGTCGAGGTCGAGGGACTCCACCGCAGCGGCCCGGTCCCCGTCGATCTGGCGAGCGAGGTAGACGAAGCGGGAGTCGCCGCCAACGAGGCGTTCGAGCACCTTGGCCTCGTCCATGTCGAGGACGGGAGCGAGCTCGGCCGCGGTGGTGGTCGGGTCGGTCACCAGCCTGGGGTCAGCCCACACCGTCTGCTGGGGCACCGACATGGCCAGCTCGTTGCCGTTGCGATCGAAGAGCGAACCCCGCTGGGCCGGTAGCTCCACGGTGCGCAACCGCTGGGCCATTCCTCGCTCGGCATGGGCCTCAGGAGCCAGGAGCTGGAGGTGGGTGAGGCGCACGCTCACGCCGGCGAAGGCCATGAGCATGGCGACGAGCAGCATGCGGCATCGGCGGCGGGGGGTGCCCGTTCGCCCGGCCCGACGGCGGGCCGGAGGGCGACCTCGCCGGGGCGGGTGGCTCACAAAGAGCCCAGGTAAGGCTTGACCGCGCCCCACGGCAGTGCCCCCGAAGCCACCTCAGGCGTCGGACCCGACGGGCGGGGCTCGCCTTGGTCGCCGGCAACGGGCGGGAGGTAGGTGACGACCTCGGGTGGGACCATGCCGAGACGCTCGGTGGCGACCGACACCACCCGAGCCGGGCTCTCCAGGGTCGCGACCTCCAGGCGCAGGGCTTGATGGCGACCCTGGGCTTGCGCCGCCTGCGCCTCCAACGCATCGAGGCGGACCTGATTGGAGACCAACATCGCATGGGTGGCGGCAAGGGCCATCAGCGAGGCCACGGCCAAGACGGCGGCGGTGATGCCCAAGCGACGCGCCCGGCGGCGGCGCGTGGCCTGCTCCAGGCGGGTGTTGTCGACCAGTCGCAGGCGAGGCCTGGGGGCGCTGGGACGCAGATGTTCGGGCACCGAGCCCGGGACCGCTCGTCGCGGGCGGACCGGGGCGGGGACGGGGAGACGGGCAGGGGCAGGAACCGGACTCATGGGCCACCTCGGGGGGGATCGGTCTCGAGCTTCTCGACGGCGCGCAGCCGGGCGCTGGCGGATCGGGGGTTGGCTGCCACCTCGTCGGCGCCAGGGGCACGGGCGACGCCACGCACGAGGCGCACGCTGGGAACGGCGCCGCAACCGCACGGCAGTTGCGGGGGACAGGCGCACCCGCCGGTGGCGGCCTGGCGGAAGCGGGCCTTGACGATGCGGTCCTCGCCCGAGTGGT
>JBBSLT010000034.1:0-17772 GCA_038233555.1 Acidimicrobiales bacterium | reverse complement strand
GTTCCTCTCCTACGAGGGGGCCTTCGCCGCCGTCGGCGGCCCCGCCGACGGCCTCACCAGCACCGACATCGGCGTGAGCGAGAGCGGCTCTGAGCCCGCCGGGCTGTCCCTGGGCCTCACCGGCACGGGTGACACTTCGGGCGACTTCACCTGGGCGGCGCCGGCCACCAGCTCCTTCGGCGCCGTCAACCCCGGCCAGACCTTCGGCGAAGGTGGCGGTGACCCCGGTCCCGGCCCTGACCCGGGCCCCGACCCGTGCGCCGTCACCGTCTCCCACGAGATCGGCGCCGTGCAGGGCAGCGGCGAGGTGAGCCCCCTCGAGGGGGCCACGGTTACCGTCGAGGGCGTAGTCGTCGGCGACTTCCAGGGTCCCGGCCAGCTCGGCGGGGTCTCCCTCCAAGATGCCGACGGCGATGGCGACGTCGCCACCTCCGACGGCATCTTCGTGTTCGACCCCGACGCCCCGGCCCTGGCCGAGGGTGACGTGGTCCGGGTCACCGGAGAGGTGGACGAGTTCTTCGGCCTCACCGAAATCACTCGGGTGACGTCGATCGGCGACTGCGGCGATGCCGCCTTCCCCGCGCCGGCGGTGCTCGACCTTCCCGCCGGCGACGCCGAGCGCGAGCGGCTGGAGAGCATGCTCGTCACCTTCGACGAGCCGCTCACCGCCACCGAGACGTTCACCCTGGCCCGCTTCGGTGAGCTGGTGGTGGCGGCCGGCGGCCGGCTGTTCCAGCCCACCAACGGTGGCGGTGACGACGACGCCGCCGAGCAGCAGCTGAACGACGAGCGGCGCCTGATCATCGACGACGCCAGCACCATCCAGAACCCCGACGAGGTCCCCTTCACCGACGTCAACGGCGAGGTGATCCGCCTGGGGGACACCCTCGACGACGTGGTCGGCGTGCTCAGCTTCGGCTTCGATGCGTGGCGGCTTCAGCCCACCTCCGAGCCGACGGTCACCCGCACCAACCCCCGGCTCGCCTCGCCCGACGACGTGGGCGGCGACCTCTCGGTGGCCAGCTTCAACGTCTTGAACTACTTCACCACCCTCGACGTGCCGGGGGCAGTGACCGACACCGGTGACGACCCGAGAGGCGCCGACAGCGCCGAGGAGCTCGAGCGCCAGCGGGCCAAGATCGTCGCCGCCATCGTGGAGCTCGATGCCGCTGTGGTCGGCCTGATGGAGATCGAGAACGACGCCGACGATGCCGCCGTCGACGATCTTGTGGCCGCCCTCAACGCGGCGGTGGGCGAGGCGCGCTACGCCGCGATCGAGGAGCCCGACACCGGCGGCGGCCTGTTCGGGACCGACGCCATCAAGGTGGCGATGATCTACCAGCCGGGCCGCGCCATGCCGATGGGCGCGGCCTCCACCACCGACGATGTCGCCTTTGCCAACGCCCGGCCGCCGCTCGCCCAGAAGTTCCGACCAGTCGGCGGAGGCGAACCGTTCCTCGTGGCCGTGAACCACTTCAAGTCCAAGAGCTGCGGGAGCCCCGCACCCACCGACGAGAACGCCGACCAGGGCGACGGGCAGGGTTGCTTCAACGCCGACCGGACCGAGCAGGCCCGTGCCCTGATCGAGCTCCTCGCCTCGCTCGAGGTGAAGGACGTGGCGGTCATCGGCGACCTCAACGCCTACGGGGAGGAGGACCCGATCGACGTCCTCGAGGCGGCCGGCTTCGTCGACCTGGTCGACACCCGGCTGGCGGAGGCCGACCAGTACTCCTTCGTCTTCAAGGGCCAGGCCGGCTACCTCGACCACGCCCTGGTCTCCCCCTCGCTGGTGCGGCGCGTGACCGGAATCGACATCTGGCACGTCAACGCCGACGAGGCCCTGTTCCAGGACTACAACAACGAGTTCAACCCCGACGGCTTCTACCAGCCCGACGCCTTCCGGTCGTCGGACCACGATCCCGTGCTCGTGGGCCTCGCCGCACGTCCCGGGAAGGCGCCGAAGCTGGTGAAGGGCCCCAAGCCGGTCGAGGTCCAGCTCCTCGCCCTCAGCGACTTCCACGGCAACCTCGAGGCGCCCGCGGGTTCGGGCGGGCGCATCCAGACGGGCGTCACCCCCACCGGTGCCCCGGTCACGGTGGACGCCGGCGGGGCCGAGCACCTCGCCACCCAGCTGGCTGCGCTGGCCGACCAGCAGAAGGGGAAGAACACGATCACGGTGGTCGCCGGCGACCTCATCGGCGCCTCGCCCCCGGCAGCCGGGTCATCGACGGAACCGTCGAGATCGGCGGGCAGCCCGTGCTCGCCGACCAGACCTACCAGGTCACGGTCAACAACTTCCTCGCCGGCGGCGGCGACGGCTTCAGCGTGCTCACCGGAGGGACCGACATGGTGACCGGCCCCATCGAAGGTCCTCGTGCGCATTCACCGCCTACCTCGGCCAGTCGTCACCGGTGCCCGCACCTGCCCTCGACCGCATCCGTACCACCGAGGAGACGCCGGCGCCCTGACCGGTCTTCAGATGGACGGCGTCGGCATGCTCTCAGCCGGCGGTGGATGGGCTCAAGATTCGACTCTGCACCTTCGAAGACATCCCCTTGTATCGAAAGGTACGGTAAGGCAGAATAGGAGGGTGGCGAGGTCGGCACCGGGTCAGGGGGGGCACAGGGCACGGACGGCGCTCGGGTGGCTCGCCTGGGTCGGCCTGTTGCTGGTCGTAGCCTTCGGCGGCGGGGTGCTGGGGAGAGGGGTGTTGGCCCCGCCGGCTTTCGGCGACCCCGGGTCGTGGGCGGGATGGGTGCAGGGTCGGGCCCCCCTGGAGGCCGCCTTCGCCGTGGCCGCCTTGGTTGCGGTGGTCCTTGCCTGGTACCTGCTGGCGGTGACGTCACTGGCCGTCGCCGCCCGGCTCTGGGGCGCCCGCCGCCTGGCGTCGGTGGTCGAGCTGCTCACCCTGCCCGTGGTGCGCCACGGCCTGCACGCCGCCCTCGGGGTCGGTCTGGTCGGAACCAGCGTGGCCGGCGGCGCTGCGGCGGTGCTCGATCGCCCGGCGCCGGCGGTGGAGATCGCCGCTGTCCCGTTGGCGGCCATCGCCGTAGCCGAGCCCGAGGAGGCGTCGGACGCCGTGGACGACGAGGCCGATCCCCCGGTGATGCGGCTGCTGCCGAGCGAGCCTCCCGAGGAGGTCGAGGCCCCGCCCGTCACCCCGACCTCTCCCACTGGCGAGGCGACGGGCTCTGAGTGGAAGGTGGGTCCCGGTGATCACCTGTGGTCGGTGGCCGAGCGGGTGCTGGAGGAGGCCGGGGCGCCCGGCGACGACGCCGACGTGGCCCGGTACTGGTTGCACCTCATCGAGGCCAACCTCGAGCGCCTGGCCGACCCGGCCAACCCCGACCTGATCTTTCCGGGCCAGGTCCTGGCCCTTCCCTCCCTCTGGTCGCCGGCCGAGGCGGCGCTACCGTGAGGCGGCGCTACCGTGAGGCGGCGTGACCGACTGCCTGTTCTGCCGCATCGTCGCCGGAGAGGTCCCGGCCGACGTGGTGGCCCGCACCCCGACCACCCTCGCCTTTCGCGATATCGACCCGAAGGCGCCCACCCACGTGCTGGTGGTGCCGGTCGACCACGTCGACGACGCCGGCGCCCTGGATGCAGGCCACGGCGCACTGCTGGCCGACCTGATGGCCACCGCCACTGCCGTCGCCGAGGCCGAGGGCGTGGCCGCCAGTGGCTACCGCCTGGTGTGCAACGTGGGCGACGACGCCGGCAACACGGTCGCTCACCTGCACCTTCACCTGCTCGGCGGGCGGTCACTGGCCTGGCCCCCGGGATAGGGTGCCAGCCGGCACGACCCGACCGGTAGACTGACCGACGCCCGTGTCCTCCGACCCTGCGTCTCTCGACGACCTCCCTTCCGGCGCCATCCCCGCCCACGGCCTGATCCCAGATGGCGGCGGTGGGGTGAAGGTCCTCGTGCCCGGCAACCACCTCATGGGTGTCCTGCTGGGTCAGCGCGACGAGCTGCTGCGCCTGGTCGAAGCCGCCTTCACCAACGTCGAGATCCACGTCCGGGGCAACGAGATCAACATCGTGGGGCCCGGGGCCGAGCGAGTGGGCAAGCTGTTCGAGGAGCTGGTGGTGCTCTTGGAGCTGGGCCAGACGCTCGACCCCGACAAGCTGGGCCGCACCATCGACATGGTCAAGGCCGACGAGCGTCCCACCGACGTGCTCACCGCCGAGGTGCTCAAGGCGGCCAAGGGCCGTACCGTGCGGCCCAAGACCAGCGGCCAGAAGCGCTACGTGGATGCCATCCGCGACAACGTCGTCACCTTCGGCATCGGCCCGGCGGGCACGGGCAAGAGCTGGCTGGCGGTGGCCATGGCCGTCCAGGCCCTCCAGATGCGCCAGGTCAACCGCATCATCCTGACTCGCCCGGCGGTGGAGGCGGGTGAGCGCCTGGGCTTCCTTCCCGGCGACGTCAGCGCCAAGATCGACCCTTACCTGCGGCCTCTGTTCGACGCCCTCTACGACATGGTCGAGCCCGAGGGGGCGCAGCGCCTGCTCGACCGGGCGACGGTGGAGGTGGCGCCCCTGGCCTTCATGCGGGGCCGGACCCTCAACGGCAGCTTCATCATCCTCGACGAGGCCCAGAACAGTACCCGGGAGCAGATGAAGATGTTCCTCACCCGCATCGGCTTTGGCTCCAAGGCGGTGATCACTGGCGACGTCACCCAGGTCGACGTCCCCAGCGGGCGTTCGGGGTTGGTGGGCCTAGAGGAGGTCCTGTCGGGCATCGCCGGGCTGTCCTTCGTCCACCTCACCAACAAAGACGTCGTGCGCCACCACATCGTCCAAGACATTGTCGACGCCTACGAACGGGCGGGAGCCAGCCCGCCCCTCCCGGCCGAAGATGGTCACCGATGAGCGGGGCCGGCGCATCGCCACCCAGACCCTGGCCCGGGCCCCGACCCGGGCTGCGGCCTGGCGTTCCCACCGTGGAGGTGGCCGATGAGCAGGAAGCGATGACGCTCGACCTCGCCCATCTGGGCGACCTGGCTGCCGGCGTCCTCGTCGATCGTGGGGTAAGGCGGGGCGAGCTGTCGTTGACCTTCGTCGACGAGGGCACCATCGCCGAGCTGAACCAGCGTCACCTCGGGGGCGACGGGCCCACCGACGTGCTCGCCTTCCCCCTCGATGCCGACGGAGGCGACGACGACCACCGGTCCGGGCGGGGAGGCGACATGCCGGTGTTGTTGGGCGACGTGGTGGTCTGTCCGGCCGAGGCGAGGCGCAACGCTGCCGCCCGGTCGGTGTCGATCGACGACGAGCTGGCTCTCCTGGTCGTCCACGGGGTGCTCCACGTCCTCGGGATGGACCACGCCGAACCCGAGGAGACCGCCCTCATGCAAGCCGCCGAGCGCCACCTGCTGGCCCGCCTCCACGCCTCCCCAGCGACGAGCGAGGCAGAGGCGCAGTGAGCACCCCCGAGGTCCTCGCCGCCTCCGCCGTGGTGATGCTCATCGCCGCCGCGGCCTTCCTCGCCTTGGCCGAGACGAGCCTCACCCACCTGCCCCGGTCCAAGGCCCTGGCCCTCCAGGATGAGGGCCGGCGGGGGGCGGCCAGCCTGGCCCGCCTCCTGGCCCATCGGGAGCGGGTGCTCAACCCCGTGCTGTTGTTGGTGGTGGTGTGCCACCTCGCCGCCGCCACCCTCGTCGGCCTGCTGGCCGAGTCCTACTTCGGTCCGGTGGGCATTGCCCTCGCCACCCTCGTGCTGGCAGTGGTCATCTTCGTGTGCGCCGAGGCCGCCCCCAAGACCTACGCCCTCCAGCACACCGAGCGCTCCGCGCTGGTGGTCGCCCCCGTGGTCAGCGTGTTGGCCCGCTTCCCGCCCGTGCGTATCGTCACCCGGATCCTCATCGGCCTGTCGAACCTGATCCTGCCGGGCAAGGGACGCACCGCCGGGCCGGTGGTGTCTGAGGAGGAGCTGTTGCACATGGCCGACGTGGCCGTGGAGGCCGACGTCATCGAGGTCGAGGAGCGGGCCCTCATCCGCTCCATCATCGACTTCGGTGACACCGTGGCCCGGGAGGTGATGGTGCCGCGACCCGACATGGTAAGCGTCGAGGCCGACGTCACCGTGGCCTCGGCCATGGAGACGGTCATCGCCAACGGCTACAGCCGCATCCCCGTACGCGACGACGGGATCGACGACATCATCGGGCTGGTCTACGCCAAGGACCTCATGCGGGCATCACGGGAGGGCCGCACGTCGGCCACCACCCGCACCCTGGCCCGCACCCCCCGCTTCGTGCCCGAGTCCAAGCGGGTGGCCGAGCTCATGCGCGAGATGCAGGCCGACAAGTTCCACATGGCCATCGTGATCGACGAGTACGGCTCCACCGCCGGCTTGGTCACCCTGGAGGACCTCATCGAGGAGCTGGTGGGCGAGATCGTCGACGAGTTCGACGTGGAGGATCCCCTGCTCGAGCCCCTGCCCGGAGGCGACGTCCGAGTCGCCGCCCGTATGGCTCTCGACGAGCTCAACGACGTGCTGCACCTGGAGCTGCCTGAGGGCGACTGGGACACCGTCGGTGGGCTGGTCTTCGACCTGCTCGGCCACGTGCCGAGCGAGGGCGAGACGGTCGTGGTCGACGGCCACTTGCTGCGGGCCGAGCGGGTGCAGGGCCGGCGCATCGGCCGGATTCGCATCACCCGCTCGCCCGAGGATGCCGACGCCGCCGTCGCCACCCCGTGACCGGGACCCCGATTGGCAGCCGCCCCGACCGCCACCAACGCCCATGACCCGACGGTCGGGGTTCGTGACCCTCGTCGGGCGCCCCAACGTCGGCAAGTCGACGCTGGTGAACCGCATGGTCGGCACCAAGGTGAGCATCGTCTCCGACAAGGTCCAGACGACCCGCACCCAGATCCGGGGGATCCTGCACCGGGGCGACGACCAGGTGGTGTTCGTCGACACACCGGGTATCCACCGGCCCCGGGGTCCGTTGGGGCCGCGCCTCGACAAGGTGGCCAACGACGCCATGACCGGCGTCGACGTGGTGTGCCTGGTCCTCGACGCCAGCGTGGCCCTCGGCCCCGGCGACCGGGCCATCGCCGCCCAGGCTCCTCCCGGCCCCGTGATCGTGCTCAACAAGGTCGACCGAGCGTCGCCGGCCCAGCTCCTCCCGCGCCTGGCGGCGGCCACCGAGCTCGGGGGTAGCGAGTACTTCCCGGTGTCGGCGCGCACCGGCGACGGGGTCGAGGCGCTGGTCGAGGGGCTCTTGAGCCGCCTGCCCGAAGGCCCGGCGTATTACCCCCCGGAGACGGTCAGCGACGTGCCCGAGGCCGTCTGGGTGGCCGAGCTGGTGCGAGAGCAGCTCCTGGCGGTGCTGCGAGAGGAGCTACCGCATGCCGTCGCCACCCGGGTGACCGAGTGGGAATGGCCGCGCATTCGCTGCGAGATACTGGTGCAGCGGTCGTCGCAGAAGGGCATCGTCATCGGCCACGGTGGCCAGGTGCTCAAGGCGGTGGGCACGGCGGTGCGCCAACAGCTGGCCGAGGGTGCCTTCCTGGAGCTGATGGTCAAGGTCGACAAGGATTGGCCGCGCCGGCCCGAGGTGGGCGACTCTCGATGGTGAGGTTCGCGTAGGCTCCACCGGTGGCCACGACTGGAATAGATGCAAAGCGGTCACGCTGGCCGGCAGCGCTCATGGCCGGTGGCCTCGTCGTCCTCGCCGTCGCCGGCATCCGCTTCTTCGCTGGTGACGACGGCGGACAGAGCGACGACCGGCCCGGCCTCCTGGAGTCGTGCGACATCGGCGGGTGCCGGGCCAACGACGACGATCGCCCTGCGCGCGGCTACGAGGTCCCTTCCCTGGCCGTCGACCCCGACGACCCCGACCACATCGTGGTGGCCGACGTCAACCTGGTGGGGGGCCTGTGCGGTTGGCACGTCACCTTCGACGGGGGTGAGTCGTGGGAGGACGGTGTCTTCGAGCTTCCCGACGGCTTCAAGAACTGCCAGCTCGACTCGGCCGGATTTCTCTCCGCCGGCAACGTCGATCGGGGCCCCTCGGGCACCTTTTACTACACCTTCTCCTCGGCGCGGGTGGACGACGATCGCCGCTTCACCGAGGGCGAGAGCGTGCTGGTGACCCGTTCCACCGATGGTGGGCGCACCTTCGAGCCCGCTGAGGTGGCCGTGCCCGGGGGCCCGGTCGGCGTCAGCTACGTCCGTCCGTCGTTGAACGTCGTCGATGGTGGCGACGGCGAGGACCGGGTGCTGCTCTCGTTCTGGGAGTGTGACGAGCAGGCGTGCCCCCGCACCCAGTTCGCCCAGTCGCTCGACGGGGGATCGACCTTTTCGGCACCCGTGCTGGTGAGCCAGGATCCCGGTGGGAACGGTCCCTCAGTGCCCATCATCGACGCCGACGGCACCGTGCACATCGCCTTCCTCCGGCGCTTTACCGACGCCGACACCGAGCTGGCCCTGGCTCGTTCCACCGACGGCGGAATGAGCTTCACCAACACCCTCGTCGACCGTCGACCCACCATCGGGCGCACCTTCGATGCTCCCGAGCTGGCCGTCAGCCCCGACGGCCGAACGCTGTACATCGTCTTCAGCGACAACCGCCAGGGCCGCCCCGACGTCTTCTTCCGCAGCTCCACCGACGGCGGTGACACGTGGGGCCAGGCCGTGCTGCTCAACAGCTTCAACGGCGGGGCCTCGTACTTGCCTCAGGTCTCCGTCGGAGCGGAGGGCAGGGTGGACGTCGTCTACTACCAACGCACCGGTGACAGCATCGACAACGTGATGTGGACCTACACCAGCGACGGTGGGGAAACGTTCTCCCGAGAGCTGCAGCTCAACGACGGCAGCATCAACCGTGACATCGGCTACGCCTTCGAGGTGGGTGACTCCTTCGGGCCCGACGTGGCGTCGGTGCCCGGGGCGGCGCTGGTGGTGTGGAGTGACTCGCGCCTCGGCAACAGCCTCACCGACACCCAGGACAGCGCCCTGCGTCGGGTCCCGGTCAGGCCTGCTCCGGCCTCGGTCGGCGGCTAAGTGGTCACCACGATGAGCGGATCCACAGAGCAGTCAGCAGCCGAGCGCGTAGGTGACCGCCGAGCAGACCTTGCGCATCGTGTCGCCGCCGAGCTCCCCCACGAGGCCGTGAGCGAGCGCCATCCAGATCTCGCCTCGGGTCACTGGTGGCCCCACGCCTCGGCCAGATCGCCATCGACGCCGACGCCCAGCCTGGCCCCGCACCTGGTGTCGCTGCTGCCGGGGACTTCGTTCCTCGCCGGTCCCTGGGTCATGGTCGCCGCTCGGCGCCTCAGTCGGCCGGTCGGTCCCAGCCGGCACGTAGGTTGCGGGCGAAGACGGTACCGGCCAGCACCATGGTCCACAGCGTTGTCTCGGGGCCGTTGGTGACGCCCCAACCGGCTTGGAGGTCGGCGAGCCACGCCAGATAGGCGTAGGCCACCATCGCGGGCAGGGCGACCGCCACCGCCACCACGGCTCGGCGGGTCAGGCCGTAGACCACCAGGGCCACCCCGCCGGCCACCACGGCCACGACCGGGATGTAGGCGGCGGTCAGGGCGATGGCGGGAGGAAGTCCGCTCCCGCCCCGGAATCCCGTCCAGATGGGAGCGGCGTGGCCGACCACCGCGGCCAGGCCGGTCCACAGCGCCACCGAGACCCAGGCCCCGATGGCCTGGTTGGAGAAGATCCCGACCGCGCTGAAGGTGTTGGACCCAGGGGTGGCGGCCAAGGTGACGTGCCAGGCCAAGGTGGTGGCTGACAACGTCGCCAATGCCGGCAGGCCCCAGGCCCGAACGGTGTGGCTGATGCTGTCACCCTCGCCGTCAGCCGGGTATGGGGTGAAGAGCCGCTCGACGCCAGGATGGTCGAGTTGGCGCCGCAGCCGGCGCCGGGAGTAGAGGTAGGCGAAGGGAACCGAGCCAGCCAGATAGCCGAGGATGATGAGCGGCCCCGCCACGACGCCGACGGCGGTGGCGCTTTGGGGCACCCAGTTGAGCACGGGCGTCGATCAGGAGGGCGCCGGGCGGGCAGGCGCCTCCCCGGAGCGGGTGGCGGCAACTGGGGTCGTGCCCGGCAGCTTCGGCATCTGGAGCGGGACCGACACCGTGCCGTGACGACGCTCCCACAACACCACGTTGAGCGTGGCCGAGTACACGATCAACCGGCCGAAGAAGAGCAGCCAGGCGAGGATGGCGAACACGATGCCGATGGAGCCGTACAGCGCCGACGACGATGCCACCGCTCGAGGCACGTAGATCCCCCCCACCACCTTGAGCAGCTCGAGGCCGACGGCGCCAAGGACGGCTCCGGGGATCAGCGGCCGCCAGCCCACGTCGCGGTTGCACAGCACCTTGGCCGTCCAGAGGAACAGCCCGAAGCTCACCCCGATGCCGACCACGAGGTTGAGCGGGGCGAACAGTGGGGGAAGGAAGCCCAGCACGGCGGTGACGGCGAAGGAGGTCACGAACACGAGGGCGGCGCCCACGAACCAGGCCAGGGCCAAGACCTTGTCCTTCAAGCCCCGTCCCGTCACCTGCCAGACCGCACCGTAGGCGTACTGAAGGGCAGCGACGAGTCCGAGCGCCGACCACAACAGGCCGACGAAGCCGACGATCGAGGCCGCGGCCCGGCTCTCCTCGGCAGTGCCGATGGCAGTGTCGAGGGCCCCGGCCGCCGTACCGGTCGGAGTGAGGCCGAGGAAGCCGGCGACCTCGTCCGACAGGTCGGGGGTCGTGGAGGCGAAGAAGCCCACCACGGCGATGGCCACGATCACGAGGGGGAACAGCGACAGGAACGAGGCCAGGGTGACGGCCGCGGCCAGCGATCCGCCGTGGATCTCGCTAAAGCGTTCCTGAACGTCGAGGACCACGGCCACCAATCGTTGCCGTCGAGCCCTTTGACGTAATCGTTCCAACACCTTCCCTGTCTACCCGAGACGTTGCCTGCGCAGTAGCTTCGGTCGGTGGATCTCGACGGCATCGACCCCCGGCGGGTGCCGGCGCACGTGGGCTGCGTGATGGACGGCAACGGTCGTTGGGCCCAGAAGCGGGGTCTGCCCCGCACCGAGGGCCATGCCGCCGGAGAGGAGGCTCTGCTCGACGCCGTCGAGGGGGCGCTCGACCTCGGGCTCGGGTGGCTGACCGTCTACGCCTTCTCCACCGAGAACTGGAAGCGCCCCGCCGACGAGGTGCGCTACCTGATGCAGTTCAACGAGGGCATCCTTACCCGTCGCAGGGACGAGCTGCACGACCGAGGCGTGCGCATCCGCTTCGCCGGCCGGCGCGACTGGCGGGTGCCGAGGCGACTGATGCGGCGCATGGACGAGGCGCTGGAGTTCACGGCGGCCAACACCACCCTCACCCTCACCATCGCCTTCAACTACGGCGGGCGGGCCGAGATCGTCGACGCCGTGCGGGCCCTGGTGGCGGCCGGCACCCCTGCGGCCAAGATCAACGAGAAGGCCATCCGCCGTCACCTCTACGACCCGACCATGCCCGACCCCGATCTTGTGGTACGGACGTCGGGGGAGTACCGGATCTCCAACTTCCTGCTCTGGGAGATGGCCTACAGCGAGTTGGTGTTCACCGACGTGTTGTGGCCGGACTTCCGCCGCCAGCATCTTTTCGAGGCAGTGCGGGAGTTCCAGCGGCGAGATCGCCGCTACGGCGGCGTCGACTAGCGGCGGGACGACGACCACCGTGGGTCTGTACCGGGAGCGGGGAATCGTGCTGCGGACCATCAAGCTGGGCGAAGCCGATCGCATCGTCACCCTCGTCACCGAGGGTCACGGCAAGCTCCGGGCGGTGGCCAAGGGGGTGCGGCGTACCAAGAGCCGCTTCGGGGCGCGCCTCGAGCCCCTCAGCCATGTCGCTCTGTTGTGCTACGAGGGCCGCAACCTCGACACCATCACCCAGGCCGAGGCCGTGGAGCACTTCCGAGCCGTGCGCGAGGACCTCGACCGGCTCAGCCGGGCGGTGTGCCTCCTCGAGCTGGTCGATGCCGTGGTCCAAGAGGGGGACGACGACCCCCGCCTCTACCAGATGCTCCTCGGAGCCCTGCGCACCCTCGCCGCCGGCCCGGCGCCGCTGTTGGGGCCGGCGTTCACCTGGAAGCTGCTGGCCCAGCAGGGTTTCAGCCCGGTGCTCGACGGGTGCGTCCGCTGTGGAGGCGACGGCGACCTCGTCGCCTTTGACGTGAGCGAGGGCGGTGCGCTGTGCCGGAGCTGCCAGACGGGCACGCGCCTCACCCCGGCCGCCCTTTCGTTGTTGCGGCGCATCCTCGGGGGCGACCTGGTGGGCGTGTTGGCCGAGGGGCCCTCCCCGGCCGGCGCCGAGGTGGAGTACCTCGCCAACCGGGCCATGGAGCACCACCTGGAGAGGAAGCTCCGGGCGCCAGGAGTCCTCGACCGGACCTGACCTCCGTCGTGGGTGAAAGGTCAGAGGGTGCCGAGGTTGTTTTCCAGGGCGGGGCAGTCGATGGCGTAGTAGGCGTTGATGGCTTCGTCGTCGGTGGCGCGGGTGAGGGTGGAGGTTTCGGAGTTCGTCTCCATCAAGGTGTTGCCGTCGACCTGGTAGCTGGTCTCGGTGGCGGTGAAGGTCTCGCCGTCGGTGCTGGTGGCGCTGAGGCGCACGAGGGTGTCGTCGGTGCAGGCAAGGCCGTCGCCGTGGGTGATGGCTCCACCAACCGGAAGCTGGACGTCCTCGCCCGACGGGAACATCACTCGGGCGAGGGCGCACTCGACGAGCTGGAAGAGGCCCACTATCACCACCGAGGCGCCGGCGCCGGTGAGGGCGAAGACGGTTTCGCCGTCGCCACCCAACTGGACCCCGCCAAGGACCGACAGAGGCGCCGGCCCATCGATCTCGCTGGCGCTGGCGTCGACGGCGGCCGTCCCCCCGGCCGCCAGCTCGACGGCCACCCGGCGGTCGCCCTCGTCGAGGCGGTAGGCGAGCACGCGGTCGTCGGCCCCGTCGCCGTCGACGTCCACACTCGCTTGGGAGACATCGTCGGCGCCGTCGGGAGGAACAGGGTCATCGCCGGGGCAGCTGGCGCCGCCCGTCGTCGTCGAAGAAGGGGGTGGGGAGGTGGAGGAGGTGGCCATGGTCGGAGCGGAGGACGACGACGACGAAGCGGCGCCCTCGTCGCCCTCACCCCCCGCACAACCGGCGAGCACGGTCAATGCGGCTACCACGGCAAAGAGCACCTTGGGGGGCCCGGACTTTCGCATGGCAAGCGTCTCCCTGGTCGAAAGGAACGTGGTGCCGGCAGGCCCACGCTCTACAGTCACAGCATGGCGGACGAGTTCGACCAGGTGGTGAACCTGTGCAAGCGGCGGGGCTTCGTGTTCCCGTCGGCCGAGATCTACGGCGGGTTCCGCTCCACCTACGACTACGGCCCGGTCGGCGTACTCACCCTGCGCAACGTCAAGGCGGCGTGGTGGCGTTCGATGGTCCAGCTTCGGTCCGACGTGGTGGGCCTCGACGCCGCCATCCTGTCGCCGCCGGCCATCTGGGAGGCATCCGGCCACCTCAGCAACTTCACCGATCCCCTCGTCGACTGCAAGCAGTGCCGGGAGCGCTTCCGCCTCGACCAGCTTGAGGATCCGGCCCTCTGTCCGAAGTGCGGCGGGCGTGACACCTTTACCGAAGCCCGTCAGTTCAACCTCATGTTCAAGACTCACGCCGGCCCGGTGGAGAGCGACAGCGCCGTGGCCTACCTGCGGCCCGAGACGGCCCAGGGCATGTTCGTCAACTTCAAGAACGTGCTGGAGACGTCGCGCAAGAAGCCCCCCTTCGGCATCGCCCAGGTAGGCAAGTCGTTCCGCAACGAGATCACCCCGGGTAACTTCATCTTCCGCACCCGCGAGTTCGAGCAGATGGAGATGGAGTACTTCGTCCCGCCCGACGAGGCGCCAAGGTGGTTCGAGTACTGGTGCGAGGAGCGCTTCCGCTGGTATCGCGATCTTGGTATACCGGCCGAGCGCCTGCGTCTACGGCCGCATGACCCCGACGAGCTGAGCCACTACTCGAGCGCCACCTCCGACGTCGAGTTCCTCTACCCCTGGGGCTGGGGCGAGCTGGAGGGGATCGCCAACCGGGGTGACTACGACCTCATCCAGCACGCCACGGCCTCGGGCGAGAAGCTGGAGTACTTCGATCAGGCCAGCGGGGCTCACTACGTGCCCCATGTGATCGAGCCGGCGGCCGGCGCCACCCGGGCCATGCTGGCCTTCCTGCTGGCTGCCTACGACACCGACGAGGTCAACGGCGAGGCCCGCTCGGTGTTGCGCCTGCACCCTCGCCTGGCGCCGTACCAGGTGGCGGTGCTGCCCCTGTCGCGCAAGGACACCCTCACCCCGCTGGCGGGCGAGGTGCTGGCGGCGGTGCAGCAACGGTGGATGTGCGACTACGACGAGACCCAGGCCATCGGCCGGCGCTACCGCCGCCAGGACGAGATCGGCACGCCGTGGTGCGTCACCGTCGACTTCGACAGCCTCGACGACAAGGCGGTCACCATCCGAGATCGCGACACCCTCGACCAGGTGCGGGTGCCCATCGACGCCCTGGTCGGCGAGCTGGCCGACCGGCTGGGGTAGCCCTTAGCGGGTCAGAATCGGCGGACAGGTGGTTACTCGGTCGCGGGTTCGATGCGCAGCGCGGTGTGGCGGGCCAGGGCGTCGAAGTCCGAGTCGTTGTGCAACACGCTGGCGCCGGCCTCGATGGCGGGGACGGCCACCAGGCAGTCGGTCATCTTGCGGATGGTCTCGCCGCCTCGCCGGCACATGCGGTAGAGCTCGGCTGCGGCTTCATAGCCATCCAGGGGCCGGAGCGTGAGCACGGGGTAGCGCATGAGCCGTTCGCGCAGCTCATCCCGATGGCGGTCGGAGCGGGCCCCGGCCAACACCTCCATGAGGACGATCTCGGACGTCGCCAGCTCGGCGCCGTCGCCGATGAACCGGCGCATGGTCAAGTTCACCGGACTCTCCGTCCGGCGGAAGAACTCGATCCAGGCCGAGCTGTCGGGGACGATCACTCCGACCACTCGGGGAACCGGGTGCGCCGCATCTCGTCGAGGTCGCCGTCCCACCCGGTACCTTCCATGTCGAGCATGTCGCGCTGCTTGTAGCGCGTCCCCACCAGCTTGTAGAGGGCGAAGTTGACCGCCTCGGTTTTGGTCGCCAAGCGGTAGCGCTGCATGGCCCGCTCCACCAGCTCGTCGTCGATGTCGATGTTGGTCCGGCTCATGCCCACCATCGTACACCTTGATACACCAGGTGGTGTGACCGACCAGATGGCAGGCCGTCCAGCCCAAAGCCTCTAGTCTCGACGCGTGACTTACGTGTACGCCTTCGACCACCAACACCGCCAGCCCCCGATGACGCTGAAGGATCTGCTGGGGGGCAAGGGGGCCAACCTGGCGGAGATGACGTCGGTGCTGGCCCTGCCGGTGCCGCCCGGCTTCACCATCTCCACCGAGGCATGCCGGGACTACATGCATGGGGGCTGGCCCGCCGACCTCGACGCCGAGGTGGCCGAGCACCGCCAGAAGCTGGAGCAGGCCATGGGCAAGCGTCTCGGCGACGCATCCGACCCACTCCTGGTCAGCGTGCGATCGGGAGCCAAGTTCTCCATGCCCGGGATGATGGACACGGTGTTGAACCTCGGCCTCAACGACGAGTCGGTCGAAGGCCTGGCCAAGCAGACCGGCGACGACCGCTTCGCCTACGACTCCTACCGCCGCTTCATCCAGATGTTCGCCAAGATCGTGCTCGACGTGCCCGGCGAGGCGTTCGAGAAGCGCTTCGACCTCGCCCGGGAGGAGGCGTCGGCCGCGACCGATGCCGGCATCGGCGCTGACCTGCTGGCCAAGGTGGTGCAGGACTTCAAGGGCATCGTCGAGGACCACACCGGCGCCCCCTTTCCCCAGGATCCCGAGGCGCAGCTCCGCGCCTCCATCGAGGCGGTCTTCGCCTCCTGGAACTCGCCTCGGGCCAACGCCTACCGTAACCGGGAGAGGTTGAGCCACGACCTCGGCACCGCCGTCAACGTCCAGGCCATGGTCTTCGGCAACCGGGGTGACGACTCGGGGACGGGCGTGGGCTTCACCCGCGATCCCAGCACCGGCGCCAAAGGCGCCTACGGCGACTTCCTGATCAACGCCCAGGGCGAGGACGTGGTGGCCGGCACCCGGGCCACCCAGCCGCTGTCCGACCTGAACGGCGCCTTCCCCGAGATCTACAGCCAGCTCATGGGCATCTTCGAGGGGCTGGAGCACCACTACCGCGACATGCTCGACACCGAGTTCACCATCGAGTCGGGCAAGCTGTGGATGCTCCAGACCCGGGTGGGCAAGCGCACCGGGGCGGCGGCGTTGCGCATGGCGGTGGAGATGACCGACGACCGCCAGATCGAGCTGACGAGGTCCGAGGCGGTGTCGCGCATCACCGCCGACCATCTCGATTCGGTGCTCCACCCCCAGTTCGCCCCCGGCAAGCGCGACGTGTTGACCAAGGGCCTGGCTGCCTCACCGGGGGCCGCCGTGGGTAAGGCCTACTTCACCGCCGACAGTGCGGCCGAGGCTGCAGCCCGAGGCGAGCAGGTCGTGCTGGTGCGCAACGAGACCTCCCCTGAGGACATCCACGGCATGGCCGTGGCCGAAGGCATCCTCACCGCCCGGGGCGGCTTGGTCAGCCATGCCGCGGTGGTGGCTCGGGGATGGGGCAAGCCCGCAGTGTGCGGTGCCGAAAAGGTGCGCATCTCGGGGGCATCGTTCTCGGTGGGCGACGTGGTCGTGTCCGAGGGCGACATCCTCTCCCTCGACGGGACCACCGGCGAGGTGGTGCTCGGCGCCGTCACCTTGACCGTGGGCAAGGTGCCCGACGAGCTCGCCACCATCTTGTCGTGGGCCGACGAGATCCGCGGCAGCCGCCTGGCGGTACGGGCCAACGCCGATACCGGCACCGACGCCGCCCGGGCCCGCGCCTTTGGGGCCGAGGGCATTGGCCTGTGCCGCACCGAGCACATGTTCCTCGGTGAGGATCGGCTGCCCGTGGTCCGGGAGATGATCTTGGCGGCCACGCCTGAGGCCGAGACCATCGCCCTGGAGAAGCTCCGGGCGGTGCAAAAGGCCGACTTCGTCGAGGTGCTCGAGGCCATGGACGGCCTACCCGTCACCGTGCGCCTGCTCGACCCGCCCCTGCACGAGTTCCTTCCCGACGTCGAGGAGCTGGCGGTCAAGTCGGCGACTGTTGGCTTGTCGGCCGAGGAGACCGTGCTGCTGGCCGCCGCCCGTTGGTGGCAGGAGGTCAACCCCATGCTCGGCACCCGGGGGGTGCGACTCGGAGTGATCAAGCCCGGCCTCTACGCCATGCAGGTACGGGCGCTGATGGAGGCGGCGGCCGAGCGCAAGGCGGCGGGGGGCACTCCGGTGGTGGAGATCATGATCCCCCTCACCATCAGCCGCGAAGAGCTGGCCCTGGCCCGGGGCTGGGTGGAGCAGGCCGTGGCCGAGGCGGCCTCGGCCGGCGTCGAGGGCAGTGCCGTCGACGTCACCATCGGCACCATGATCGAGACGCCGAGGGCGGCTTTGCTCGCGGCCGAGGTGGCCGAGTTCGCCGACTTCTTCTCCTTTGGCACCAACGACCTCACCCAGATGGCGCTGGGCTTCAGCCGCGACGACATCGAGGGCCGGGTCATGGGCCCCTACCTGGAGCAGGGCTTGTTGGCCCGCAACCCGTTCGAGACCATCGACCGCGACGGCGTGGGTGAGTTGGTACG
>JBBSLT010000033.1:0-18266 GCA_038233555.1 Acidimicrobiales bacterium | reverse complement strand
TCGGCGAGGGATGGCTGGAGGAGGCCCAGTGACGAAGAAGCGCTATACGGCTCGCTGCGAGTGGGACGAGACCGGATGGTGGGTGGTGACGGTGCCCGAGCTGTCCGGCGCGGTGACCCAGAGCCGCCGCCTCGATCAGGTTCGCGGCGACGTCGCCGAGGTGGTGCGGCTCCTCACAGGGGAGCCTCCCGGAGACTACGAGCTCGACGTCGAAGCCCACTTTCCCGGCCCGGCGGGGGAGGAGGCCGCCCGGGCGGCTGCACTGCGAACCGAATCCGATCGCTTGTCCCTTGAGGCCAAGGGTGTGGCTGCCGATGCTGTCGCGGCCCTGCGGGCGGCGGGCCTCACCTACCGGGACATCGGTGCCTTGGTGGGCGTCTCTCACCAGCGGGCGCAACAGCTCAGCGCAGAGCGCTCGGGTCGGTCCTCATCTCGTGAGCTGGCGTCAGTTCATGGATGGGATGGAACCGGCGAGGGGCGATCGAGGGGTTAGGGGTGTGAGGCGCTGGACAGCAGCCTGGACACGGACATGCAGGACTTCTATGCGCAGTCCTACGCGCGGCTGGTCGGTGTCGTTGGCGTTGTCGCTCAAGATCGCGGAAAGGCCGATGACGCGGTTCAGGATGCCTTCGTCCGCCTTGTCGGGCAGTGGACGAGGGTTACCGCATACGACAATCCTGAGGCTTGGGTCCTCAAGGTCGCGCTAGGGATCATGAGCAATCATCGGCGCAAGCTCGGGCGGGGTGTGAAGGCGCTCCGCAGGCACGGCCCGCCGGCCGATGTTCCGGAGCCCAGCGGAGACAGGATCGATCTGCAGCGCGCGCTCGACCGGCTTCCGCGGGCGCAGCGTGAGGCTGTCGTCCTGCAGAACCTCGGGCTGACGGTCGAGGCCATAGCGAAACAACTGGCGGTGCCCGCTGGAACCGTGAAGTCACGCCTGTCGCGTGCCCGCAAGACTTTAGTGCCCCTGCTGCGAGAGGAAGCATCTCATGCATGACTTGGAAGAGGCGATTCGTACCAGGGTTGGGGCCTTTGAGCCTGACCGGACACCTCCGTTCTCCTCACTCATGGACCGCAAGCGTGCCCGTGACCGCCGCCGCCTGGCGGCAGGGGGCGTCTCCGTCGTCACCGCTGTCGCGTTTGCAGTCGGCGTGTCGTCGGTCGGCTTGCCCGGCAGCGGCGGCGACCAGCTCACAGTGGAGAGTGGATTTGCGGCCGCGCCGGCTGCCGGTGCGCCGGAGCTGAGTGATTCCGACGAGGCTTTCATCGACTCATGCCTGGTGGCCGGCGCCGAGAGCTACGGGCCCACCGCGCAGTACCTGAACCAGACCGAAGCCGAGTTCGATGAGGCGGCTGCCAGAGAAGGGACGGAGACTCGAGTGATAGGTCGCGACGGGACCTGCCTGGCCTACGACTTTACGATGGTGCCCGAGCGCGTCAACGTCATCTTCCGCGATGGGCGCGTGATCTGGGCCGGCCGCTTCTGACACGGATTCATCGCCGACCCTGCCGCGGTCTCGACGGGTACGGCATCCCTTGCCCCGCCGGACGTGACGGTCGGACAGGACAGGGACGGGCCTGTTGCAGCGCGGACGGCTGGTTCGTGAGGAGGTGCTCAGGCGCAGGTGGCCGGGGGGACCACCCGAGGCCAGCGCTCGACGGTGCCATCCGGGCGGGCCACGTAAACGGCGCCGGCAGCGCTGGTGGGACCGACCAGGAGCCGGTTGCCCTGGCGGTGGTAGCCGGTGTCGGTGACATCCTCGGGAGCTTCCACATCGGCGGCGAAGGTAGTCCGTAGCCGATCGCCGAACGTCCCGTCGGCGTCGCGGGCGTACTGGCGGACGTCCTCGGTGTAGACCGTGACCTCGGTCCCCAGCGGCCAGCTCAGATCGAGCATCACGATCTCATCCCAGTCGCAGTGGTCGGGGCCGTAGGTCACGTTCAGGGTCAATGGGGACGGTCCCTCGCCCCGGATAAGGCCGTCGGCCACCGCTTCGCCGTCGGCGTCGAGCCAGCGACCGGTGAGCTCGCTGGTGAGGCCATAGCCGTCATCGAGGTCATCGATGCTCGGGATCGAGGTGTCGGGCGCGGCGCTGGCACCGGGATTCGGATCGGACTGGCAGGCGGCCAGGACGACCAGCACGGCGAGGGTGGCGAGGCGGGGGGTCATGGTGGTGAGACGACGAGCGGCGACCCGCGGTTCCCCGGTTTCGAGCGCCGAGGGGCGGCTCATCCGCCCTCCCCTTTGCTTAGGCAACTAAGGGGCCAAGGTTCTGATGTACCCGGTCGCCTCGAGCCGGACTAGGTGGCGGACGAGGAACGCCGCCATCTGACCTCTGGTCACGATCCGGTGGGGGTCGTACGACCCGTACCCGTCACCCACGGTGATGCCGGCTGCGGCGATGCCGTTGATGTTGGCCTCGTGAGGATCGCCGTCGTCGTCGCTGAATCGGTCGGTCGTGCTGGTCAAGGTCACCCCGGTCAGTGATCTGTTGCCCTGGTTCAGGAACGAGGCCATCTGCGCTCTGGTGACCGGGAGGTCGGGCCCGAACTCCCGATTCGGCCGACCGCCCGGGCCGCCCAAGGCGATCCCGGCGCGGGCCAAGCGGTTGATGGCCTCGAGGTGGGCATTGCCGGCCGGAACATCGGTGAACTTGTTGCTGCCATCGAAAGGGGCCAATGTCGCCAAACCGGCGCCGGTCTCGAGCCGCTTGGCGGCGTCGAGCTCCCTGGCGATGAAGGACGCCATCTGGCCCCTCGTCACCACCAGGTCTGGGCCGTAGCGATTGGCTGGCCCCCCACCCGGGCCCCCGGTGGTGATGCCGGAGTGGGCGAGGCATTCGATGAGCGGCTCGAACGTGGTGCCGTTGTCGTCGATGAAGGGGTCGGCGGATCCGGGCACGTTGGCACAAAAGCCCCCGGCCCCCGACGCGTTGTCTACCGGCGGTGGGGCGGGATGGACGACCGGCGGTCTCTGCGGCGTCGGTGGTGCCGGCGGGGCTTGGCACGCGTCCCCGGTGCCGTCGCCGTCGGCATCGCCCTGGCTCTGATTCGCCGTCGACGGACAGTTGTCGGACGCATCGGGGACGCCGTCAGTGTCGGCGTCGGGAGGAGGTGGGAACCCGGACGAAGCTTGGTAGCGAACGCTTCCCCGAAGTGCCGGGACATTGCCCTCGCAGTGCTGCTCGAAGTCGGCGGCGAAGCGCTCGATGGAGCCGTCGGTGGCGTAAACGGCCTCCAGAACATCAAATCGCCCGGTGACCGTCGAGCAGCCTCGCCCCGACCCGAAGACGGCGATCCCTGGTTCTGTCGGCGGGTTCTGGTGAGCGATGGTCGCACCTTCGAAGGCGCCCGGCGCCAGCGGGTCCTCGTTCGGAGCCTCGAAGGTCAGCTCCCACCAGTCCTGCCCACCATCGAAGTGGATGGAGACCCGGCCCTGGATGTGCTCGGCCTCGAAGGAGCCATCGAGTGGATACCAAATCCGGGCGAGCCCCAAGCCGATGGACTCGCCCGCATCGCCGTCGAAGCTGATCCAAGAGTTGCTCACGGTGGGGTCGCAGGCGTCGCCGAGGCCGTCCCGGTCGCCGTCGGCCTGGGTTACGTTCGCCATCCCGACACAGTTGTCGACCGTGTTGGTGATGCCGTCGCCGTCATCGTCCGGAGGGGGTGGGAAGGTGGCCGAGGCGTGATAGCGGATGCTGCCCCGCAACGCCGGAACCTTCCCCTCGCAGTGCTGCTCGAAGTCGGCGGCGAAGCGCTCGACGGAGCCGTCAGAGGCGAAGACGGCCTCGAGAACATCGAAGCGGCCGGTCAGGGTGTTGCAGCCTTTCGCATCGCCGCCGAAGACGTCCAATCCGGGCTTGGTGGGAGATTGGAACGGGTAGCGGGTGGCACCTTCGTAGGGTCCCGGCACTAGCTCTTCCCCGACGGGAGCCGCGAGCTGGAGGGACCACGATGCCTCGCTGTCACCGTCGTAGCTCAGGTAGACCTCCCCCCGGCGCTGGGTGGCCTGGAACAGGAACGACCCGTCGATCGGGTACCACGTGCGGTGGACACCCTGGCCCACGAAGTCACCCGGATCGCTGTCGAGGCGCAGCCAGGTGTTCGTCACCTCCGGGTCGCACGCATCGCCCTGGCCGTCGCGGTCGGCGTCGGCCTGGCCGGGGTTGGCCGTCAGATCGCAGTTGTCCAACGTGTTGGCCACGCCGTCGCCGTCGTCGTCCGGAGGGGGCGGGAAGGTGGCCGAGGCGTGATAGCGGATGCTGCCCCGCAGCGCCGGACCAGCTCCTTCGCAGTGCTGCTCGAAGTCAGCGGCGAAGCGCACGACCGTTCCGTCGGCGCCGTAGACGGCCTCGAGGACATCGAAGCGGCCGGTGATCGTGGCGCAGCCTCGTCCCGACCCACTGATGTCGAGCCCCGCCCTGGCCGGCGATTGGTGCGGGTAGATGGCCGCATTCTCGTAGGGGCCGGCCACGAGGGGGGCGCCGCGGGGGGCGGCGAAGGAGAGCGACCACCAGGCGTCGGGCCGGTCCTCGAAGTCGACTTCGACCGTTCCCGGGAAGCGGGACTCGGCGTAGAACGTCCCGTCAGCGGGAACCCAGGTCTGGTCCACCCCTCGGGCGATGAAGTCACCTGTATCGCTATCGAAGGTCAGCGAGGTCTCGCCAGAATCGGCCCCGGCAATGCCAGGCTCGAAGACCGACAAGAGGGAGGCGACCATGATCGCGCTGACGACAGCGACCGACCTCCTCGTCGCCGCTTTGACCCGCGGCGATCGGAGTTCGACATCCCATCGACGCCTCGAGTCCACTGTCGCTCCCTACCTGCCTCGTCGGCGTTGGCCACACCATGGTGTTCGACCGGAGCATCGGCAGCGGGCGCCGCCACCTTGAGGGAAACATGGCGGCAACGGCGAAGCGCATCGGCCGACTCGAACGACGGTCCTCGGTGCGGACCTCGCCCACGACATCATCGACGAATTCTGCGTGAATCGAGTACGGCCCGAACGTTTCTGCAGCGAGGCGACCGTCGTCGGTCTCGAGGTCGAGTTCGATCCCCATGAGGGTAGGACCAAAGGCGGAGCCGGCGGTACCAATCCGATTGCTGAGCTTTCCCGACATGCCGCCCATAAGCGATCGCTTCCAGGCGTTCGAGCCCGGCGGCGGCGCTCTCCGGAAGGCGACAGTCGCTGAAGCCGTCAATGGTTGCACGAACCAGCCCGAGAGCGTGGATCGCCACATGCGTGAGATGGACGAGGCCGCTCAGCGAGCAGGGAGGCGTGTCACCCGGACACTCGACCGCGACGTAGTCCATGTGCCATGCAGCCACAACAGTTGGCGCAGCCGGGCGCAGTCCTCTGCTGTGTCGAAAGCGGGATTCGGCTGACGATGAGACAGACGAAGCTGTGACGTTTAGCGGCCCTGGCCTTGGACGTCACCCTCGGTCTCGATGTGCTCCTTCTTTAGGTCAGCTTGGACCTTTTCGTCTTCGACGACGACCTCCTTCTCGAGGCGCACCTTCTCCTTGGCTACGACCTGCTTGTCGAGGCTGACCTCCTCTGTGGAGAGCACGATCTCCTCATCGGCTTCGCCGATCGTCGCGCCCGTGTCGCCGCCGGCGATGGGCTCTCGGGTGAGTTTCGCCTTTTCGGTACGGACCGGCACCGTAAAGGTCTGATGATCGGTCTCAACCCACTTGCGGAGCTTAACCCTTTCACTCTCATGGGTGTCCGTGGCGACCCTCAGCTCTTCTTCGGACCTCGTCATCGACGCCCCCTCGGAGGAGCCGCCATCGCCGCTCGTCGTCTCGGTGCCGCGTCCGCCGCCGAGCCCGTAGTGCTGGTAGAGCCGGGACTGCTCCTTTTCGGAGAGTTCCTCGTCGGCGTCAGCGTTCGGGGCATCCTTGACCTTGGCCTTGTCCCAGGGCGAGACCAGATGATCGCCATCTGAGCTAAGCCCCCGGAGCG
This sequence comes from Acidimicrobiales bacterium, assembly GCA_038233555.1. Taxonomy (GTDB): domain Bacteria; phylum Actinomycetota; class Acidimicrobiia; order Acidimicrobiales; family CADCSY01; genus JADDRA01. Next base: position 12,301 of record JBBSLT010000033.1, on the reverse strand, counting down.
GGACGAAGGTCTCCTTCGATCCGAAGAAGCCGGTGCTCACGGTGAGCCACTCGGGCTGGCCCGAAGACTCGTCGACGAAGATCTGCTCGATCGACCCGATCTTGGATCCGGACTCGTCGACAAGGTCGTGACCGACCCACTCCGCGAGCCTCTTGGTGTTTGTGGTGCTCATGTGTTTGCTCCTTGTTGTCGTTTTCGAACTTGTCGTATCTCTCGCCCTAGGCCCTGGCCTGGTTCTTGCGCTGCTGGGCGCGTTCCGGGATTGCCAGGAACGCAAGGAACTTCGGGACGAACTCGGTGATCTTCGACCACCCGTCCTCGATGACCGCGCCGAAATCAACTGCCAACAACATGTGTGCCTTCAGAATCAACGTGTGGTTGTACTGACCCTACCCCGACCCAGCTGATGCCACGCCGGTTGTGCGCCAGATCACCCGTATGGGTGAGCATCAGGGCGACCGGTCTGGCGAGCGGTCGGTCATCACCGCGGGGTCGAGAAGCTCGACCCCTGGCTGTTCGGGCCCATCGCTGGGGTCTGTCACCTCGGTCTGCGCCCAGCCTGTGGGTGATCCTGGGTCGACTCCGACGGTCGTAGCCGAGCCCGGACGAGGAGGCCTTCATGCGCTGGAAGCCGTGTGTCGTCAGGTCGAAGCGGCCCGATGGCGAATGGGACGTGACAGTTGGCCTGTGACGAGGATCCGTGCATGACAGCGCAGCTGTCATGACGCGCTCGAAGTGGCAGCGGGTTTGCGCAGCGACGTGTCAGCACGCATCTGCGATTCGGTGTCAGCGGCCCCTCATGCTCATGCTCTGGCTCGGGCTTGATCGGGTGGCGGCCCATGCCCTCAAGGCACGAAGCGCGACCGTCAGCTCGCCGGCTTGGTCAACGAGGGCGTAACTGACTGAGATCGGTGGACCGGTCTCGACCTGGCGAAGAACGATGCCCGCTGCTTCCAGTTCCCGGAGCCGCTCGGTGAGCATGCGGCGGGACACACCGGGGATGTCTGCTGCCAGCTGAGCGAAGCGCTGAGGGCCGTCGAGGAGGCGGACCAGAACCTGGGGCGACCAGCGGCGGTCGAGGAGTCCTAGGGGATCAGCTGGGCACGGTCGAGGCATTGGACATCTTGGCCCGGAAGTGATACGAAACGTAACCGAGTCGTGTTCCGTGTCGATCGGGAGCCAGGTTGAGCGTACCGGGCGATGGTGGGGGAGAGCAGCGCCGCGACTGGTACCTGACCGTTGCCGGCGTACGTCATGCCGTCGCACGGGGTCTCACGCTGCGTGCGGCCGTTCGCACCGTGGCCGCACAGGCAGGCGTGTCGGAGCGGACGCTGTGGCGATGGCTGGCCCGATCGGAGGTGGCTGAGCCAAAGACGCCGTGGCGGCCGACCGAGGAGGACCTCGTCGCCTACGCCCGCTGGTGCGCCAACGCATCGGCAGCTTGGCGGGAACGCCGCCAGGCTGGGGCCGCTGTCCCGTCGTTGCGCACCTTCCAGGAGGGGATCGCCGCAGCGTTGACGCCAGGGCAACGAGCTGGGCTCAGGGCGGGGGAGAAGGCCCGGCGCGAGTTCGATGCGTACCTCCGCTGGGAGCCCCAGGGGCGCAACGACCTCTGGGAGGCAGATCACAAGCAGCTCGACATCGAGTACGGGCCCAGGGCTTTGAACGGCCGGTGCGGCCCTGGCTGACGCTGTTCGTGGAGGCGTTCTCACGGGTCGTCCCAGGTTGGGCCCTGTCGGTGAGGCCACACTCGGGCTCGATCCTGGCTGCCTTGGGCTCGGCGGTGGCCGTGACGTCGACCAAGCCCTGGGGCGGGGTCCCGGTCCGCCTGCGAGTGGACCGTGGGGCGGACTTCCTCTGCGACGCCCTCAGGGAGGCTTGCGGACGCCTCGGCGTCGTTCTCGATCCTGCTCCCGCGTACTCCCCGTTTCGCAAGGGCAAGGTCGAGGCCGCCGGCAAGTCGATCGACCGAGGGATCCTGCCCCCTCTGCCCGGCTACCTCGCCGCAGGGCGAGAGACGCGCCAAGCTCGCTCGACGCTCATCAGCCTCGGCGAGCTGGTCGAGCTTCTCCGAGCGGGGATCGAAGCATGGAACAGATCCCACGCCCATCCCGTCCTCGGCTGCACCCTCAGCGAGGCCTGGGAGCGCGATGCGACGCCCATCCGTATGGTGCCCGCCGACCGCCTTCGGTGGATGATGCTGGCCGAGGACCACCGGACCGTGCAGAAGGAGGGAGTCCGCCTCGGCGGGCGCTACTTCACCGCCCCCGAGCTCACCGGCAGACGGGGGACAGCCGTGGTTGTCCTGCACTGGCCCCACGACCAACGCCGGGTCGAGGTCGTGCTGGATGGTGAGTGGCTGTGCACGGCCCACCCACAGGGCACGCTTTCGGCTGACCAGCGTGCCGAGGTCCTCGCCGAGCGGGGGCACCAGAAGCTCGAGGCCGACCGGCTCCGGCGAAAGGCGGCCCGGCGGGCCCGCTACAGCCTGTCGCCGGCGACAGCCAGCGCCGACGCCGAGACAACGACGGTGCTCACCCGTGAAGACTCCCGAGCACGGCCACGGAGGCCGAGCCCCGTTCGGTGTCGCTCCTCGGCCTGGAGACCGACTGATGGGCCGGCACTTCTTGGACCTCGACGCCGGCGTCGTGCGCACCCAGGACTACGCGCTGTGTCAGCGCGCCGTGCGGGACGTGATCGAGGCGGGGGCCATGGGGATCGTCCATGGCCAGGCCGGAGCCGGCAAGACCTTCGCGGTCGAAGACGCCGTGACCGCAAGCGGCGAGGGCGCCGTGTTCCTGGCCTTCGCCGCTCGACCCACCATGCGGGGCATGGCCGAGGAGCTGTGCGCCCGGCTGTTCGACTTCGACCCCGGGCGTACCGACCAGAAGGGCCTGACCCGCCTGCTGCGGGCCCGCCTCGACGTCGACCCGGTGCTGATCGTGGTCGACGAGGCGCAGCGCCTGAACCGGGAGTGCTTCGAGTTCCTGCGCTACCTCCACGATCCGGCCGAGCGCGGCCTTGGAGGCGTTGCCCGTCGCTCGCCGATGTTGCTGGTGGGCGGCGACCAGGCGTGGGGGGTGCTCGCCTCCGACCCCATGCTGCGAAGCCGCGTGTACCGGCGCGTGCAGTGCCGTCGATTGGGCCCTGAGCAGGTCGTGAGCTGGATGCCGGGCTTCCACCCGCTGTACGGGGAGGCTCCGGCCGAACTCCTGTCGTTCATCGACCACCACTGCGGCCACGGCCTATTCCGCAACTGGGCGGTCTTCACTCGCACCGTCCTTGACGTGCTCGACGGCAGCAGTCGTCTCACCAAGGAGGCGGCGGCCAACGCCTTCACCTTGCTCGGCGGTGCCAATGACGCGAGCTGAAACCCGTTCTCACAGCGTGGTGGCCGACGCCCCGAAACTGCTGGAGGCGCTCGCCGTCCCCTTCGGGACCTACTACGGGGTGGCCACGTGCCGACCGGTGCCCGGAGCCAGAATCCTCACCGACGTCCTCCCCGACCTGCTCTGCGCGCTCGGCAAGACCGAGGTGCTGGCACGCCCGGGCCGCCCGAGCCTGGAACTCTCCCAGTCGTGGATGCGCGCCCATGAACTCGCTCGGCTGTTCGTAACCGGCGCCGACGCCCTTCCTGTCGGCGTCTGGGCCGAGCTCTGCCAACTCGGTGACCAGGTCGGCTGCGACATGGTGTTCGTGAGCGCCGAGCCGTCACGATGGCTCGCCCAGCTGCCCGGCTCGCTGCACCTGGGAGGGCCCACCCACCTTGAGTCTCACCCAGACTGGCGGCAGGTCCAGCCCCCGGTTGGAGCGGCACTTCCCGACGCCGAGTTCCCAGCGCTTCCGGCGGCGTGCGCCCAGCTGCTCGAAGCCGACCACGCGACCCGAGCGCAGGCCATTTACGACGACGCCCTCGCCGCCGCTTTCGACGCCCTGCCCTCGAATCGGCTGCTCACATGGGCCGACGCCGAGCACGCCTTCCGCTGCGCCCTCGCCCGGACGCCCGATCGCGATGCGCTGCCGCTGGCCATACACGCAGTGCGCGCCGCGGGGCTTCTGCGGGGCTACCACCTCGGCTTTCGCCGTGACTGCGGAGTGGCCTTCGATGACCTCCTTACTGCGGACCGCCTCGCCCAGCTCCGCCGACTCGTCTTGCCCGACCAGGCTGTCGCAGGCGTGCTGGCGGGGATGCCGGGAACCTCTTGGGCGTTCAGCGTCCATGGCGACGGCGCCTGGGTCCACCTGGACGACACCGCCCACCTCGTCCCCGTCCAGGCCCGGCCCCTGATGCGGGCCTGGGACAAGACAGACGCTTCCTCGCATCGGTCCCGATGGGCTGTCGCCCCGCCGCGCCCGAGCGACGGTCGGCAGCGGTGCCTCTGGCGCACGCCGCCGCCCGAGGCGCTCACGGTTGAGTGCGAGATGATCGACTGCCGGGCGTTCCGCCGCATCGGCGATCCCCCCATGGACTGGACCAGGCCCCCTCGTGCCCGACGACGTCGTTGATCCCATGGCGGCACTGGGCGAATGTGACCTCAGCTGGGAGGAGGTCCGTCGCCGGGTCGGTGGCGCCCCTCCGGGCCACAGCGACGTCCTCCGCCAGCGATTCGCCGCATTCCTCGCGCCATCCGCCGGCGTGGACGACGCAGCCACGGAGACGGAACCGGGCGATGCCCGTGCGTGCGGCGCCCTCGTCATGCGCCTCGGGGGAGCGGCCACGACCACAGTGATCGCGGAGTGGATGGGCTGGACGCTCGAGCGAAGCGCCGCCGCGGTCGCTGAACTCGACCGCCGTCTGGATGGCTGCGGGCTACGCGTCGGTGCCGATGCCGACGGTCATCTTCGGGTACGGGAGCGAGCCCGTCTGCGAGCGCGTCCCCGGCGAGTGCCGTTCGAACTCCTGGTAGGCCTCGATGACGCCGAGCATCGCCACGCCCTCGCCCATCTCGTACGGGGTGAGAACTGCCCCACAATGCGCACTGGGGGCAACCGCTCCTTGACTTGGGCGCCGCCATCCCTGGCCCCGTTCCCGGCGTGCATCCCTCCGAACGTGTGGCCGCCGCCTTCGGTGGTGCCCGGCGAAACTTCGAGTAGAGGCCGTACGGCATCGAGGTGCGATCGAGGGGGCGAGCGGCACCGTGAGGCCTACTTAGAACTAGACCTCGATCCACGTGCGTCCAGCCGCCCGGACGCCATGCTGTCGGCGCCCTCGGTGCCGCGGTGACGAACGTGCTGCTGCTGGGGGCGTCGGGAGCGGCGGAAGCTATCCCGCTGCGGTTCGGGACCGGGATGTTCCTCGCCGGGGTGTATCCCCCGGCCTTGAAGTCGATGGCCACGTGGTTCCGGCGCAGGCGGGGCACTGCGCTCGGGGTGATGGTCGGTGCACTGACGGTCGGGTCGGCCCTACCTCACTTCGTGAACGGCCTCGGTGGGGTGCGTTGGGAGACGGTGATCATCGCCACGTCAGCCCTGACGGTGGCTGGTAGTCTCGTCGCCGAGCTGGTCGGCCGGGACGGTCCGTTCCCGTTCCCGAGGGCGACGTTCGATCCTGGTCAGGCGCGCCGCGCGTTCGCCGATCGGGGGTTCCGCCTCGCGACCATCGGCTACTTCGGGCACATGTGGGAGCTGTACGCGATGTGGGCGTGGTTCGCGGTGTTCTTCGCCGACCGCCTGGCTCTGGCCGGTCGAGCGGACGTGCGGGAGGGTGCAGCGTTCGCGACGCCGCCGCGATCGGTGTCGGGGGGATGGGCTGCTGGGTGGGGGGCGTACTCGGGGATCGCTGGGGTCGGTCGCGTACGACCGTGCTCGCGATGGGGATCAGCGGCACGAGTGCGGTGCTCATCGGTCTGCTCCGTGATCCTCCCGTGCCCGTGGTGCTGGCCGTCGGACTGGGCTGGGGGTTCTGGGTCGTGGCCGATTCCGCGCAGTTCTCTACGATCGTCACCGAGCTGGACGACCAGCGCTACGTCGGCACCGCGGTGACGCTGCGGCTCGCCGCCGGCTTCACCCTCACCGTGCTCACGATCTGGCTCGTGCCGGTGCTGCAGGGCTGGTTCACGTGGCGTTGGGCGTTCGCGTTCCTGGCAGCAGGCCCGGCGGTGGGAGTGTGGGCGATGCTCCAGCTGATGCGATCACTGGAATCGCAGCGGATCGCGGGAGGGCTCGGCTGACGGGCAACCGCTGACCCAGGGGCGTGGGGGAATGGGTCGAGGCCGAGCGCGTCGATGATACTTCCAGGAACAGCAGCGCTAACGGACGGGTTCTGAAGTGCATGGAACTCGAGCTCACCGACGACGCCGCCGTTCTCCTGTCCAAGCGCGGAGGCACGCTGGTCATCGACCTGATTCGGCCCACCGGCTGAGGCAAGGTCGCAGAGGTGGCGGTCGCCACCCAGACCAAGGGACGCAACCTGACGCCGTACCGCAGGTTGCACCACGACGACCTCGAGGTGCTGGTCGCCCAGGATCTCGTCCTCCTCGCGCCGACGCTGCGGGTGTCGACGCGTCGATGGGTGACCAAGGGCTTCCAGGTCGACTTCCCCGACGCGCCGGCGTGTCAAATCTGAAAATCAGTGGGCTGCGCTGTCGGTCACGAGGAGATCAGCCGGGTGGTTGCTCGCAGCTGAGACGTCCTTGCGGCGCACCCACCAGGCCAGGGCGACGAACTCGGCATCTTCGAGCAGGACCCACCACCGCAGCGGCTGCGCCAGGTGCACGCCGAAGCAGCCGCAGTTGTCGACAGCGAGCCCCCGTACGAACGCTTGTGTTCCGAGGATCGTCCACCCGACGGCGACCGCGACGGCGACTCCGGGCGCCACCTGACGGACGATCCCACCCCGGCGGACGAGGCCCACACCGCTCACCACTTCGGCCAGCATGATGGAGACTGCCAGCGCCCATGCCGCTGTTCGACCGCCGAGCTCGTAGGCCTCCAGCGCGTCGACGAACCCGGCGGGGTTGGAGAGCTGTCCTGCCGCCATGGCCAGCAGCAAGATCGCGAGGATGCGGCGCGCCATCCACATCGGAACCCGGCCCGCCGCCGGGGCATTCCGTCATTCAGGTCGATGCAGCTGGGCGCTCCGTCTCCGTGGCACCGAGCATGCCAAGCACGAGTCCGGGACGGCTCCGGACGGTTGCCCGCACGGCCCATGCTGCGCCGGCCACGGCGACGAGCGCAGACTCCGCGGTCGCCGAGCCGACGACGAGGGCGGGCCCGCGCAGCGCGTCGAGCCCGGCGAGCTCGATCGTGGTCGCCGCTGCGACGACGAGCCCACCGATGGCGGCGCGGCTCGCGGTGGGCAGGGAGAGCTGACCTCAGAGCCGGCGTGCGGTCAGTGGCCAGCTGGCGGCCACGGCCGCCGGAACGAGATGGTAGGTGACCGTCGGGGCCCGAAGTGCGAGTGCGAGCCAGAGGAGGCTGAACGTGACCGAGACGAGCACGGGACCATGGGCGCGGACGCGTTCCCGCACCGAGCTCATCGGCGTCGGTGCGTGGCGATGAGGATCCCGACGTTGGAGACCGCGAACGGGACGGCGAAGGTGGGGGCGCTCTTGGCCCAGACGGTCGCGGTGGCGTCGCCGGCGAGCACGACGTCGAGCTGGTTGATGCAGAAGAGCACGGTGCCCACGATCACGGTGGTCAGCAGCGTCCTTCGCAGGTGTGGAGGGTGACGGATCACGGCGACGGCCTCGCCGGGACCTGTCCACATCGGCGGCGACGTCCCGGCCAACTGCTCGCCACACTCCCCGCAGTAGAGGTGGTCGCAGGGGTTCGGATGCCCCTGCGGGCAATCACGCAATGTGGCGCGGATTGGACGTCCTGTCGGCGTCCAGCGGGCCACCGAGTCAGCGTAGGACTGGCTTGGCATCGGCAGGAGGGTCGGGTGCGACGAGTCGCGTGCGGATGTGGACATCGGCGGTGAGGGTGCGGTGGACCGGGCAGCGGTCGGCGATCGCCAGGAGGCTGCTGCGTTGCTCCTCGGTCAGCGGGCCGTGCAGCTCGATGGTGCGATCGATCGTCTCGATGAGGCCGGAGGCGGACTCGCAGTCGGCGCAGTCGTCGGCGTGGATCCGGTGGTGTGCGAGGCGGACCTCGACGTGTTCGAGCTGCCAGCCCTTGCGGTCGGCGTACATGCGCAGGGTCATCGACGTGCAGGTGCCGAGTCCGGCGAGCAAGAGGTCGTAGGGCGTGGGACCGGTGTCGTCGCCGACGCCGGCCGGCTCGTCGGCGAGGAACCGGTGGCGGCCCGCGGTGACGCGCTGTTGGAACCTGCCCACCTCGGTCCCGGCGACGATCACGAGCCCGGGTTCGGATCCGGGTGCGGGCGGCGGGTCCTCCGGTGGGACCGGGAGGTACCGGCTGGCCCACGCCCTGAGGACGTCGGCAACATAGGCGGCGTCGGTGCGCCGGGTCAGGAGGTGGTCGGCGCCGTCGAGGGACACGAAGCTGCGCGGGTGGCGGGCGGCTTCGAAGATGCGGCGGGCGTTGTCGACGTCGACGATCTCGTCGACGGGCGAGTGGAACACCAGCAGGGCACGGCGCAGCGAGCGGATTGCATCGGTGAGGTTCTGGGCGCCGAGGTCGTCCTGCAGTTGCTGGCGGACCCGGAACGTCCGCCCGGCGAGCTGGACGTCGGCTTCTCCATCGCGCTGGAGTTGATCGCGGACCGTGGCGGGGAAGAGCTCGGTGACGTGGGCGGGGTCGAACGGTGCGCCGATGGTCGCGACGGCGACGGTCTCGGGCACATGCGATGCCGCGGCCAGGACCGCCGCGCCGCCGAGGCTGTGGCCGACCAGCACCGAGGGTGCCTCGTGGTGGTCTCGCAGCCAGTCAGCGGCCAGGACCAGGTCGCCGATGTTGGAGGAGAAGTCGGTGTTGGCGAACTCGCCTTCGCTGGAGCCGAGCCCGGTGAAGTCGAAGCGCAGCACGCCGAAGCCGCGGTCGGCCAGGCCGCGGCTGATCCTCGTTGCCGCGGCGAGGTCCTTGGAGCAGGTGAAGCAGTGGGCGAAGAGGGCGAACGCGCGGGGCGCTCCGTCCGGGAGATCGAGCCGGGCGGCGAGCTCGTCACCCCTGGAGCCGATGAAGGTCGCGGGCTGGGTCTGCGTGCGCACGATGAGGGGAACCCGGTGGATCGGGGAGATCTTCCACCAGGACCTCGGTGAGTCGTGCGATTCAGTGCGCCTTCTTGTGGAGCTGGCGTGTGCGCAGGTCGTCGGGCCACCGGTGGTCGAGCGGCACGATGGTGCCGGCCGGCTGGGTGCCGGTGGCGGCCTCGATCACCTCGCGGAGGATCGCTTCGTGCATGCCCTGGTCGCTGACCGGTCCGAGGGTCAGGCCGAAGGGATGAGCGACGAAGCAGGAGAGCGAGGGCTTCGAGATGTGGGTGATGGATGGCACCTGGGTGATGGACACGGTGGGGATGCCGGCCTCGTCGAGGCCTCGCTGTAGCAGTCCGACCGACTGCTGGCAGACCGGTCAGGCGGGCACCAGCAGGGCGAGGTGGGCTTGCTCGTCGTGGATGCGCTCGACCGCCGCCGGAACGGCTCGCTCGAAGAGGCGACGGCCCTCGGGGACGAACCCCATGGTGGAAATCACGGTCGGTGCGAGCGCGCCGATGAATCCGTCCTCGACCAGGCGCTGCAGCGTGCGCACCGGGTAGACGACATCCAGGTCCGCCATGACCCGGTCGGTGTCATAGCCGACGTGGGATAGCTGCACGTCGGCGTCGGCGGGTACCAGCGTGGCGTGGCCTCCGGCGCTCAGAGGTCGGTCGCCCGGTAGGTGGGCGCCGGCCGTCGATACGAGCGTGACGGTCGCATCCGACAGGGGCACGGCGAGCGGGGTCCGGGGCGAAGGATCGTCGAACGCGACCCATTCGAAGTCGGCAACCCCCACGACTCGCGCACGAAGCGCCGCTCGATCTCGGCGAAGTCGGCGCTGTCGTCGGCGAAGTCGTCCACGAGTGTCAGGACCCCTCGAGGTGGGCCTTGAGGGCCTGCATGCCCTCCTCGAACACCGGCTCCATCGCCGTCGCCATGTCGTCGGGTGCGATCTCGGTGATCCAGGTGACTCGGGATCCGCCGTCTGCCTCCTCGACCGACATCCGCGCATGGTGGTGATCGAGCCGGCATCGGTCCTTCGGTGATCTCGTACTCATATGGGTGCGGCTCTTCTGGAGTGACTACGCGGCGAGTGGGATGACACCGTGGGCGTAGCGGGATTCGTGCACTCGGTGGTGTTCCTGGGCGAGATGGAAGCTCCAGTAGGCGTCGAAGTCGCCGTTGGTGCGGACCGCTCGTAGCTTGAGCACGGCCTCGGCGCCGTCGAGTCCCCAGCGGGCGCCGGTGATGTCCATGCGATCCTTGACGAGGTGTCGGCAGGCGCCTTCGATCACGCCGGTGGCGATGGGCCAGCCGTTGGCGAGTGCGGTCGGGTAGTCGAGGTAGGGCGCCTTGTTGAGCAGGTAGTTGGCGGCGCGGTCGGCGTTGGCCCGCTGCTGGTTGTCGAGGTTCAAGCAGGTGGCCTTGCGGCGGATGGCGGCGGCGGTGATCGAGGCTTTGCCGTCGAGGACGGCGAGGGCCTTGTCGTGCACCCAGGCCTCGGCGGCGGGTTCGCCTTCTTGGAAGAAGCTCCATGCGGCGCGCCACAGGTACTCGATGACGTGAACGAAGTCGATGATGGTGCTCACCTTCACGTTGCGGTCGGCTGCCTCGGCTCCGATGCGCTCGATCTGGTGGTTGTTGCCGTCGACGAGCGCCACCCAGGCGTGTTCGTGCGCCGGGTCCCGCCGTTCGGCCTCGTCGAACACCGCAGTCACCACCGTGGCGGCATCATCGAGGACGCTGGCGGTGAGCCACTTGGCGTTGGCAGTCGGGGCCTTCTTGGGTGTGTGGGCGTCGTCGGCCGAGGCGAGCACGTCGGCCGCGGTCCGCCTCACCGGGACCGTGGTGTAGACGGCACCGACCTCGGCCATGCGTTTGCGGTTGCGTTTTTCGCCTTTGGACAGCCTCGTCTCCAGCTTGGTGGTCGTCTTGGCGGCGGCTGACGCGGTGGCAGGGCGCAGCGCCCCCGGGCGCATGACGATGCCCTTGCCGTCGACGGAGATGATCACGACGTCGCCAGGGCCGGCTTGGGAGCGGGGCCGGGCGGTGTAGAACGCCTCGAAGTCCTCGGCTGCGCGTTGGGTGAGCGCCTCCACCTGGCGTTTGCCGACTGCGGCGCCGGTCGTGGAGCGGATCTGGCCGGTGGCGTCGTCGAAGGAACCGCGGGCTGCTTCGGTGGCGACCAGGCGGCGGATGCCGTGGGAGTGGCGCTCCTCGGGCAGGTTGAGCCTGCCGTCGGCAGGATGCAGGTTGGGTTGCCCTCGGTGCCGGTAGGCGAGGCGGGTGACGGTCACCTCACCGAAGATCGTGGTCAAGGTCCGGGCGTGACCTGCCTCCACTGACGAGCGGTCTACGCCGGCCGAGTCGAGCACCGTGGCCGAGCGCCGCTCGCGTAGGGCCCGCAGATCCAAGTGGTCCTGGTAGAGCAGGCGCAGCAGCTCCCGCCCGTCGGTGTTGAGGCGATCCTCCAGCTCGGCGTGACTGAGCCCGCTCGCGCCGCCACCATCGAGGAAGCCGATCACCTCCTCGAAGTGCGCCCTGCTCCGGGCAAAGCCATCCTCGTCAGCACACAGCTCCATCGCTCCTCCTCGTGGCCGGAACGCCGGTGAAGCCGACGTATCCCTACAGCATCTACGCTGTAGGGACCCGAGGGGTGGATGGTCCACCGGCTGGCAGGGAGGGAACCGATGGCCAAGGCCGACCCGGACAAGAGGCCCTGGGCCGCGACCCGCCAAGGGCTCGCCGACGCGCTCGGGCAGATCGACGGGCTGCTCCCCGGCAGCGTGACCGTGCGCCACATGCGCTGCGGAAAGCCCGGCTGTGCCTGCAAGGCAGACCCGCCCACCCTGCACGGCCCCTACACCCAGTGGACCCGCACCGTGGACGGCAAGACCGTCACCCGGTACCTGAGCAAAGACGAGCTCGCCCGCTACCAACCGTGGTTCGACAACGCCCGACGTCTCAAGGACCTCGTCGCCAAGCTCGAGATCGTCACGGTGCTCGCACTCGAAGCCGACCAACGACTCCGCACGACGATCACCAAGCCAACGGCCCGCCGTACCCGCTCATAACCCAGCCCCGCGCTCGAATCCCACCAGCGGCGACCTCACCAACCAGCGATCCCGGCATCGGAACACCGACAACCCCTGGTCAGTGCCCTCGACGCGCACTCATGTCATCCCTCCAGAAGAGCCGCACCC